>DYKV01000183.1 GCA_020722415.1 Anaerolinea sp. | reverse complement strand
GTTTTTAAGAACAGGCAGGAAAATATAATTGTATCTGAATAGAATTGGAATAGAATTGTATCTGGCACCTACTCTGGTTCACTGCGCATTCAATCTTTGCAGCCCCCGCAGGGCGCTCTCTCGTACTCGACTATCCGGGTCATTCCTGGCGCTATTGAATCGATCCGCGGCGCCTTTAAGGTCACCCCGCTCGTACAGGAGCCATCCCAACGCTACTGAAGCCTCTCCCAGTCGAGTTGAGGTTGGATATATGTTAAGGAATTGCTCAAATGCAACAATTCCTTCCTTTTTGTAGCCGGCGCGCACAAGAGCAACAGCCTTCCAGTAAGCTGCGTCCTCAGAGATGGTTGTCCCACTCTCAACTTGAGCAAATATCTGTGCCGCTTTGTCAGGATTGCCTGCCCGCAGAGCTGACCAACCTTCTTGAAAGGCGAGTTCCGCTTTAGAGGGCAGGGATATCTCGGCAACTATAGGGGAGGGAGTTGAAGTTGACTTAGCAACTCCATTCTGCCCAAATGATGTGTCAGATCGTTGATGCGACTTTTCTTTACTGGCTATTCCCTTAGAAATGCCGGGAGAGAGATGATCTTCCGGTGAATGTTTATCCTCCGCTGCTGTGGTTTCTTGATGGATAGAATTGCCCATACGAGATTTTGTCTGGAAGTTCTGTTCCCATTTCTCGCCAGGTCCAATCACATGGACAGGACTATTTACAGAACGGACCTCAACACGCCCGCGAACAACACGAACGAGCGAAATACGATCTGACTTTGCCTCAATATCAAACACTGTTCCATGAACCTCCACCTCCGCGTCGCCTGTAATGACACGGAACCGTTCATTTGGCTGTAAAGGCAAAACCTTCACTGTCATTGAACCCTCAAAGAGTCTAACGATCTCATCTGGTTGTTCGCTGACCCGTGTAAAATGTGTGCCATCGTGCGGATAAAGGATGGCTCTATAGACGGGCTGACTGGATTTGCCATTGTTTGATAGTGATTGGGGCATTTTGGTTATGAGTGTCAGGATAGCAACCAGAATGATGACAGAAAGACCAACAGCCAATGCCCAGGCAACTAACCTTCTCGTACCTGGGACCTTGTTGGAAACAAGAGCCCTTGCTCCTGTCGCCAGCCTCAAACGAATCTCCTCCTTTTGGTCAATTGATAGGGTAAACACAGGCAAAGCCCTTGCTGCTTCTACAAGTCGTTTCTTTGCCTCCCACTCTGATGCGCAGAGATCACATTCCTTAAGGTGCGTTTCAAGTGTTTGATCAACACCTTCAGAAAACGCCCGATCCAGTTCAGATGATTTAGGACAATTTTTCTTTTTTTGAATCATGGTTTTACCTCTTCAAATACTTTCTGGAGCTCCTTTCGCGCTTCGTGAAGCCGTCGATAGAGTGTCCCTTTTGGAATACCCAGAGTTTGCGCTACCTCTTGACCAGGGATCCCCTCGATGTCGCACATCACAAATGCCACTCGTAGATCATGTGGTAATTCGAATAGCTTAGCCTGCAGGTGCTGCAAAAAATTATCACTATATGAAACTGTTTGAAGGGAAGAGGTATCTTCCAGACCCTCTGCCACCATACGCTCCTTAAAGGCACGGTAGCGCATCCTCTTGCGGGCAGTCTCCCGGGCGATGTTTGCTGCGATTGCAAATATCCATGTTTTTACCTGTGAGTGTTGCCTGTATCGGGCAGCGCTGCGAAAAACGGAGAGGAATACCTCTTGAACCAGGTCCTCAACATCCTGTTGGTCCACATAGGTTAATCGTGAGAGAAACCTACTGACATCATTACAATATCGGTCATATAGGATAGTAAGTGCTTCTGGGTCCCCTGCTGCACAGGCTGTCACAAGTGCCTCGGATGAAATTTCCTCTGAAGGACTCTTTCGTCTATGAAATTCTAAAATCTTACTTACCATCATTTGAGCCTATCAAAATGAACCATAGGTGAGATTCATACTCAGCCCAACTTGCCAGAGCGGATTGCCCGCCACTACACCGTTTGGTTCGTTGAAATCCGCAGTATGAGTAAG
This sequence comes from Anaerolinea sp., assembly GCA_020722415.1. Classification (GTDB taxonomy): domain Bacteria; phylum Chloroflexota; class Anaerolineae; order Anaerolineales; family UBA4823; genus UBA4823. Next base: position 3,054 of record DYKV01000183.1, on the reverse strand, counting down.
AGGATCTACACCTGAGGACAAAGTCGCACCGATTATAAATCCATTGGAAAATATAAGGAAGGTGTGTGTGTAGACCTCCAGCCTCAAAACGGCACTGTCTATTTCTAAGTTCCCCGTATTGAGATCCTTGTGCTTGCTCCTGATCCAGCCCGTACCGATGCCCAACCCAGGCGATATTACAAGCCGTCCGAAATGAATAGGATACTCACTGGTTATTACAGCCTCTATTCCGCTGCGTGAGGTGTGGAGATCTTTTGAGTGTCCAAATATGCCCGAATCAACATTGTAGCGAAGCAAGGTACCGGGACAGACAGATCCTATGATGATACAACCGGTTGCCGCTACACTGAGCCAGAATGAACCGTCTCCTGCCACAGAAAAACCAGGGTGTAAACCGACGGCAAAACCTATTGAATTCTCTGTGTGGTCTAAGGATGGTTCTTCTGGAACCATTGTATCCACACCATTGCCCGGCTCTGACTCTTGTGGTATCAATGGTACGCTTATCTGTGGGTTGATCAGCGGTGTGGTTAGATCTGACCTGACCCAGGATTCAATAAGAGTTGCTGCCGTTGATGTGTCGCTGACAAGTCGTGTGTCTATTCTACCGCTATCTTTTGCCAGATGAATACTAATCCCCTTGTTAGATACACTCAGGTTGGCGATGACTACAGGACAATTCTCTACCCTCCGGGTTGACACTCCGCGAGCCTGAAGGTATGAGGAAACTGCTTTAACTATGATTGGGTCTCCATCTATTACAGCAACAGGAGGGCAATTGGTTGACTGAGCAGTTGCTGTCTGGATGTGAGCCAGTGATATCAATACGAACAGCAGCGCTATCAGGATTGGTGAATAGCTCAACACGGGGGCGTGGATTCGTGAGAATGATTGATGTTCTAAATAAATCAATGGTACTCCAGGACAAGAGCGTGCCCTGTGAAACCAAATCCACAGGACACACCCTAAAAAAACTACTAATGAAAAGTGGTAAACATCTTTTGAAAACTACTTTTCATCATTTGGGTTCGCCGCAGGGCCGCCTTCACACTCTAAGCCTGTTACGGGGTCAATACCATTTTCGCACTCAATATTGTCATTGTCGATGGAACCTTCTTTTTCCTTAGCATCATCCTCTTTTGCTTTATCTGTGGCTTTAAATACCGCAGGGATGTTGTTAGTGGGAACAGCAGCAGCCATAGAGGGCAGAGCACCATCATCTTTTGTTGCATCCTCTTTTGTTCCATCATCTGGATTCGCCGCAGGGCCACCTTCACACTCTGAGCCTGTTGCGGGGTCAATACCATTTTCGCACTCGACAGTGTCATTATCAGCGGATTCTTTATCATCTTGGTTATTAACGCAGATTGCACCGGTCTTCGGATCGATTCCATCCTCGCAATTCTCTTCTACCTTGTCAGTATCCGTATCTTTTGATGTTGACTCCGACAAACTTGAACTGGTTGAATTGAAAATGTAGGTTTTGGCAGACGGATCGCCGACATAACGAACCTTGCCGAGATCAAATGGCTTTGTGACCCCTCGGATATCAAAGCTCGTGTCGATCTTACCAGTTGGTCGTGGGAAGACCATAGCTACCCGTCCATCCACATTCAAGAATTCAAGCCGATAACTGTTGCCTGGAGCGAGAAGGAGAGTGAATGTGCCATCAGTTGCGATGTCAGCTTTGGCGATGACCTTGTCTCCCATCAATGCCTGAACCTGTGAGGGAGCAACCGGAAATGTTGTGAGCGCTGCCTGTCCCTTGATGGCCTGTTCCCTGGGCGGTGTTCCGCTGCAGCCTGCAACCAGCAAAATGCTGATAATACCTACTGCAACTACCAATCGTAGTGACTTCATTTTGTGACCTCCTTAAAAAGAGTTAACTTTGACCACGAGACCATCCCGTGGCCTCCTGACCATTTAGTTGCCGCAGGTCTTAAATGCTTCGGTTTGTCTACAAAAACAAATGTTGCCTGAGAACCGCTGTACCTTTTCTCACGGGAATTTTGTAAACCATATATATACACTAAGCAATTATTATATAGACTTTCCCGCATTGAACCCAATATATTTGATGGTAAAAGTAAAGTCAATGCAAAGGTTTCCGCTATAATATAAACTACTTAGAATTGAGAATGAACATAGAGGCAAGTATGGATATGTATGTAGTATATGTATCTGGCACTTATGAGAGGTGAGGAAGAAAAATAAGTGTTATATCAATGGGTTAGTCACACTTGTGTTCTACCAGATAGTTTTATGTTTTTAAGAACAGGCAGGAAAATATAATTGTAGAATTGTAACTGGCACCTACTCTGGTTTATTAAGTATTTATAGTCCCAATATAGATAAGCGCTTTTATTTTTGATTGAACGAATAGAGAACCTGCAATGCAAACCAGGTGGCGTTTTTTGGAGGAAGGTCGTTTATTGGCATAATATCCCCGGGGTGGAAATATCCAAAAACACCAACAAATTCAAGAGGATAGAATTTTTTGCAGCTTAGAAAAATATCTAACTCATCGCCAAGATAATGTTCGCCAGGCTTTAACCGAATAGTTTATAACAATTTAAAATTTTCAGTTTGTGAATTTCAAAAAACTCTTCATTGGGATTTCTAATGTAGTAAGGGACTTCAGTATTTGGTGCTCTGATCTTAAATAAATCAGGATATTTTGAATCCCGTAACGACCAGCCAAATGCCCTTGAATCCTGTAGGTGGGCTGATATGGTTATTTCATCATTCGGAGTATATTGAAATCCGGCAATGACTCTCTGAAATAAAATATTATCATTAAGGTTACCAACACCATTTGGGTCTTGATAATTCTTTGCATTCATTCCGTCCCAGGATTCAAAACGCTCTCGCAAACTGGCATCAAAAAATATCGTAGAGGAATCATCTTGTCCGAATAAATTTGTAGTTACAACCATTATAAAAAAGAATAAAAGGGTAAATATTTTTTTGTCATATTCTTCCCTTATAAAAAAGAGAGGATTTTTATTCCCCTCTTTACAATGGTAATAGACTTTTATTAATAAAAAACCTTAT
>DYKV01000182.1 GCA_020722415.1 Anaerolinea sp. | reverse complement strand
TGACAGAACAGGCATTTGAATTCCATCAAAATTGACAAGGCTGAGCAGTTACTGATAAACTAAAATATATTGAACGGTTATAAAGATAGACCTGACAAACCGTTACTGGCTTTCCCGCCCCATATTTCCTTTGGGTGCGCTATTTATTTCACTTTCAACAAAACTGATCTTTTACAGGAGATAAACGATGTTAAATGAATTTCGTCAATTTATATTACGAGGTAGTGTCATTGATCTAGCAGTGGCTGTCATTGTTGGGGGAGCGTTTAACAAAATTATCACATCCCTGGTAAACGATGTGGTAATGCCCCCAATCGGGCTCGTCCTTGCAAAAGTGGATTTTGCTAATTTATTTATTGATCTATCCGGAAAGGGCTATAAGAGCTTGTCTGAAGCACAGCAAGCCGGCGCTCCCACAATTAATTACGGGATATTTCTTAATAATGTGATCAACTTTTTAATTGTCGGTTTTGTGGTATTTATGTTGATTCGGTCAGTCAATCGTTTACAGAACTTAAAAACAAGCAGTTCCACCGCAGAGGAGAAAAAAACCAAAGACTGTCCATTCTGCAAGATGTCTATCCCTCTGCAAGCAAACCGCTGTCCTTATTGCACTTCAGAATTGGATAAATGAGCCGTGGCTTAATCCAGTTTCAGAATTCGACTTCATGCGTGACAGCGGTATACTCAAAGCTGCAATGCGGCGATAACTGGTTTATCCGTTTAGTGGTTTATAATATAAAAACCGTAAAAAATTAAACCCTATGACCCATGAAGCTATTCTAAACCTGCATATCCATACCCCGTTTTCGGATGGTTATTACCGATATGATCAAATTGCCAATGCAGCATTAGCCAGCGGGATTGATGCAGTGATTGTGACCGATCATAATGTTTGGGTAAAAGGCGTAGAACGAGTTTATCAAAATGACAATCGGCGGGTGTTGCTCTTCACCGGTGAGGAAGTCCATGACCAAGCCCGTCAACCGCAAAAAAATCATCTTCTTGTATTTGGTGCAGATCGCGAGCTAGCTACATACGCCTCACAACCGCAGCAATTAATTGATCAAGCTAATCACGCCGGTGGTTTAACTTTTCTCGCTCATCCATACGATCCGGCTGCACCCGCGGTGCGTCAACCCGATATTTCCTGGGAAGATTGGAGCATACAAGGATTTACTGGGTTGGAACTTTGGAATAGTTTTTCGGAATTTAAATCACGATTGAAAAGTTTATTTCACGCAATTTATTATGCTTATTTCCCCGCTCAGATTGCTCTTGCGCCATTAACTCAAACAATCAAAAAATGGGATGAGTTATTAAAAAGCGGTCGCCAAATTGTGGCAGTAGGCGGCTCAGATGCCCATGGTTTGCCCATCCGCATCGGTGTTTTGCGGCGGACAATATTTCCCTATGAATTTCATTTTCGTTGTATCAATACTCACGTGCTTCTACCCGAACCATTACGAGGAGAATTAGGCGCAGACCGCCAGGCAATTTATCAAGCGTTGAAAGAGGGACGAGCATTCGTAGGATATGACCTCCCCTCTCCAACCCGTGGTTTCCGTTTTCTCGCGACTGGGGTTCATGGCACAGTGATGATGGGGCAAAAATTAGTCTTGGAAAATGGAATTACCTTCAAGATTAAATTGCCTTCCCCCGCAGAATGTGTTTTAATTAAAGACGGTTTGCCAATCAAACGTTGGTTCCAACGTGATTTGTGCACATCCATTGCACGCGAAGCCGGGGTGTATCGAGTAGAAGTATATCGCCCTTTTTTAGGGCAGCGACGAGGTTGGATTTTTTCAAATCCAATTTATGTCAGCAATCGCTAGTTTGATGTCTTTGGTACAACCTTTCCCCCTCATCTCAATCCGCTCAAGCCCAATATTCTTCATCATGTAAAGTCCTGATATGCGATAAACTGGGATTGAACCGAACCATCTTCATAGAGATCTACCAAAACATACGCCGGTGGGAAGTCCATATAGCTGCCCATCCACCAATTGCCGCAAATCGCTCCATTGGTTAAATACGTTACACCTAAATAATCTACACGTTCGTGTTGGTGGGTATGCCCGCTTAAACAAACTCGAATATTGGAGTGCTTAAGAAAGAGTTGCCGAAAGCGGCGAGCGTCAATGTGTACCCAGGCAGCCGGAATCACCCAATTACCACTCTCCTCATTTTTCCCATCAAACATTTCACAAGCGCTCATGATGGGAATATGTGATGCAATACAAATCGGAGTTTGAGCAGATACGCTTTCGAGATCTTTCTCTAACCAGGTGAACTGCTCGTCATCCACTTGTCCAATATAGGGTTCATGAGAACTGCTGTTGGGAAGATGGGTACTATCCAAGACGATAAAGTGCCAACCTTTTTGGTCAAAACTATAATACGGAGAGGATAATTTTAGCTTTTGAAGTGCCATTCCTTTTCCATATAATGGATCACTTTTAATTGATTGACTTGGCAATCCCCATCCCCAAACATCATGATTGCCAATTGCATGGTAGATAGGCAAATCCACCTCATTCTGTAGGATATTCAAAAAAGTCTTCCACTGCCCCTCGGCGCTACCTTTATCGCTCTTTAGGGAATCCATGATGGAATCACCTGTGTTTAAAATAAAATCTGGTTTATCTGACAAATTTTGAACCTGACGAAAAGCCTTGGCAACATTCTCCTCAATCGTAGATTGGGGCATCACATGGAAATCAGTCATGTGAGCTATCCGTAAGGCGCGCTTGGCGGCAGTTGGTGGTTTATTATTGGGGTAAGTTAATGCTGAGGGGGAAGATTTGCTGGTACAACTAGCAGCTAGAGTTAATGATGTCAATCCGACCAAATTGAGGAACTCACGTCTTTGAATAGTTTTTGGTTTCATTTATCCCTCACCAGCTAGTAACTTTACCTTCTCCCAAGGTTTTAGGTTGGTTTCTTCAGCGAGAATGCTGCGTAATTCAAAAATTTCATCGCGCAAAACTGCGGCTTTTTCAAACTCAAGGTTCTTGGCCGCCTCTTTCATCTGTGTCTCTAATCGAGCTACCAGTTTGCGCAATTCACTGTTTTCCATTTTAGCAGCGCTTCGAACATGATATCCTGCCTCTGCTTCAGCAGCGCCATGGACGGTAATTTGATCCGTTAAATCGCGCACTGCTTTAACAATGCTTACCGGTTCAATTCCATGTTGTTGATTATAGGCAATTTGTTTGGCGCGTCGGCGGTTGGTCTCGTCAATTGCCCGCTTCATTGACTCTGTTATCTTTTCGGCGTACATAATAACCTTGCCATTGACATGGCGCGCAGCCCGCCCGATTGTCTGAATTAATGCCGTATCCGACCGCAAAAAACCCTCTTTGTCGGCATCTAGGATAGCAACGAACGACACTTCCGGTAAATCCAACCCTTCCCGGAGTAAATTAATTCCAACCACCACGTCAAAGACCCCCAAGCGAAGATCGCGCAAGATACCGACTCGCTCGAGCGTATCAATTTCTGAGTGTAAATAATGAACTTTAATCCCAATTTCTTTTAAATAATCCGAGAGCTTTTCCGCCATCCGTTTAGTAAGGGTGGTAACTAGGGTGCGCTGCCCTACAGCAACGCGATGACGAATTTCTTTGATCAAATCATCGATCTGGCCGGCAATCGGGCGTACCTCGACTTCCGGGTCAACCAAACCAGTTGGGCGGATGATCTGTTCAACGACTTGATCAGCGCGCTGCAATTCATAAGGTCCCGGTGTTGCAGAAGTATAGATGGTGAATCCCATCCGTTGTTCGAACTCTTCGAAGGTGAGCGGGCGATTATCTAATGCGGATGGTAGGCGAAACCCATATTCCACAAGGATAGATTTACGCGAGCGGTCTCCGTTATACATTCCTCGAATTTGGGGGATAGTCATGTGTGATTCGTCAATGATTAATAAATAATCACTTGGAATATAATCCATCAATGTCCAGGGTGGCGAACCAGGCGGGCGTTGATCGAGGTGGCGGGAATAGTTTTCGATGCCAGAGCAATAACCCACCTCACGTAACATTTCAAGATCATACAATGTGCGTTGTTCAATCCGCTGCGCTTCAAGGTATTTTTCTTGTCTTTTGAAATAATCAATGCGATCGGCTAACTCTGCTTCAATGTCGGTGATGGCTTGTTTAAGCTTATCAGTGGCTGTAATAAAATGTTTGGCTGGATAAATAGCAATACTATCCAACTGCTGGCGCAGCTCTCCAGTGATCGGATCAAATTCAACGATTTTTTCTACTTCATCACCAAAAAAGGTGATTCGATAACCAAATTTATCTTGATAAGCGGGAACGACTTCGAGCGTATCGCCGCGCACCCGGAAAGCACCCGGGTGCAAATCGAAATCATTGCGCTCATAGTGCCCTTCAATCAAATGCCGTAACAAGGCATTGCGGCGAAAAATTTTTCCACTTTCTAGATTTATAACAACCCGTCCATACTCTTCCGGACTGCCAATACCATAAATACAAGAAACCGAAGCCACAATGATCACATCTCGCCGAGACATTAAAGCAGTTGTCGCTGCCAAACGCAGGCGTTCGATTTCCTCATTGATGTCAGCATCTTTCTCAATATACAGGTCCTGCCGGGGAACATACGCTTCAGGTTGGTAATAATCGTAATAGGAAACGAAATACTCAACCGCATTTTCAGGGAAGAATTGTTTAAATTCGGCGTATAGTTGGGCAGCCAGGGTTTTATTATGCGCCATCACTAATGCAGGTTTGTTTAAACGTTGAATAACCGCGGCAATGGTAAAGGTCTTTCCTGTGCCAGTGGCGCCTAACAATACTTGATTTCGGTATCCACGTTGGATACCTTCGACCAGCTTTTCAATTGCTTCGGGTTGATCGCCGGTTGGTTGAAAAGGAGCTTGTAATTTAAAATCCATAGTCTATTTTCACTAAACTAGTTCAGGAAAGTACATAAAAATTATTATAACCCTGATACGACTTCATAACTATTCGGAAATTCTCAATCTGAAGTATTGTCCAACTATGTTGTTTGCTTACTTTATCCGACGAAAGAATTCTCTTCCTTGGTTCGTGGGAGTCAACTAAAGCCAACTCGC
>DYKV01000181.1:2647-5116 GCA_020722415.1 Anaerolinea sp. | reverse complement strand
GCTGAACAAGGCCAGTTAAACCAAGAGGCCTTTCAGTTGTGGTTTGACGAAAATGCTGGACCACTTCCTGCTGAAGAGATGCCTATGCGGGTCACGCAAGCGGTGTTGCGTGTGATCGCTGAAGGTTCAATCACGTGAAAAGCTTATGCCTCAAGTCTAAGGAAGTGAGTTGGCTCTGGATTGGGTGGTTTTGTGCATGTTTGATTCCCTATAGTATCGGAGAGGGATTAAGCGCAAATTATTTATTTGCTCTGACACCCTTAGCCTTATTTGTTCTCAGAGGTAAGCTCCAACGTCCGCCAGACCTTATGTGGGCACTGATTGGACTATTCATATTTATTTTTGTTATTTCAGCCGCTTACCAGTGGCAATTTATTGAGTATGGCTTGCGACGGGTAAGCAGTTTTGTTCTGTTCATGAGCATGTTTGCTTTTTGCTTTGGTAATATAACGCAAAAAATGGTTAATTCATTTCTTGTTGCGATAGTCCTTGTCAGTATGTATTTTTCCGGATATACTTTAATAAGATATTTTACTTTGGGGGGTGAAGCCCTAGGTTGGTCTGCGAAATATCTAGTTGGCACACAACGTATAGGGTTTATTTATCTTTTTTCGTTATGGATATTGGTATTTTGGCTTCGAGGTAAGGTAATGTTGGCTCAAAGTTCTGTCCAGGAGAAATTTGATAGCATACGCGCTTCAATTAGAAAGAAGAAAAATACGCAAAAAAGAAAGTCTGGGAAGACAGTCATCGGTTCCTTGGCGATTGGATTGATAATAGTGGGTTTATTCCTGACGTTTTCGAGAAGTTCGATTGTATCGTTATTTTTTAGTGTGTTGTGTTATTTATTCTTCACATCTGGATTACGCGTCAAGAAGGTGCCCAAAATTGTTATTTTGTATAGTGCATTTTTTATAATTGCGTTCGAAATTTTATTATATCTATTTCCGAGTGTTATTGACTTTTTTAATCACCGCTTATTATTATTTTCTACAGAGGGCGACATTATTGCTAATTTAAACGAGCCCGAAACTTCTGAGGGTACTAGAATGGTTATTTGGCGCGATATTTTCGATTTTGTGCTTAGAAACCCTCTGACAGGCTCTGGGTTTCTGGGGGTTTGGGTTCTGTACGGAGACTCGGGGTCAGCACATAATCAGTTCTTAGATGCATTTTTTAGGCTGGGTTTAGTCGGTGCATGCGGTTATTTCTATTTGTATTTTAAATTGATGGTGTTTACATTTCGATTTCATAAAGGTTTGTTCTTTGGATTAACAAGTGCTACTATATACGGACTATTTCACGAAACATTTAAAGAATCTCAAGGAGCATTTGTTTTTGCGTTTTTAATTGGCATGTATGCGTCCTATTTAAGGTCATCCATGTACTTGAAAGATGCAGTGAGGAAACAAAGGGCGGAAACACTTTTATCGATTATAAAACCAAAATTATCTGAAGAAGGGATTTGATCCATTACATAGAAATGTTTGGTTTCGTCTACTTCTACCGTGCCGGAAAGTTGCTTACGTTCTGCATTAACCATAGCCACCCTGAAACGATGCAACATTGTCCAGGCAACTCGAAACTTCGTGCCAAGGGTACGTTCCAAGGTTTTAGCTGACAAACCGTTTTTGGCAGTGCTGACATGCCAAGCGGCTTCGAACCAAGTTGTGAGCGGCGTCCGTGTCTTATCGAAGAGCGTTCCCGTACTGACAGTTGTTCGATGGCGACAATGTGGGCAAGCGAGGCGGCCACGACTGGATTGCCAGGGAACAACGTTGCTATTACAGGTCGGACAGACGAACCCTTGTGGCCAACGGAGCTTTGCAAGATATGTTTCACAAGCAGATTCATCTGGGAACATTTCAACGAACTCATGGAAAGTATTGGGATAATGTTATCACCGGCCAGAATTTATGCCAAAATTACCGGATAAAAAAAGGCCATGCTGAAAAAGTGATAAGGATCGACGTCTGGGGCATGAATAATGACAAGGCTCTACATTGGTTTGGCAACTTTCTTGTCTATCATGCCAAACCTCAATATTAACGGTTAGTTATTTTTCAGCAGGGCTTGAGAGTATCTTTCGATAAGACCCCTTCTCATACATGATGGAGGACAGTATGATAAAGTTTTTTATTTGTCAATTAATAATTAGAACAACTAAATGGAAGAAAAACAATGAAATGGACTGTATGTCCAAGGATGGAATGAAATGCATGGCCTCGTGAGATCGGTGGGAGAGGTGAAAATGGCACCCTTTTATTCCGGTGTTTCTGGCATGATTCATAGCCGGTGATGACAGGATAATTGCAATCTGCGACTAGTGCTATTGGTTCCACGCCATCTCCCTCCGGCCATGAATGAAGTTACCGAGGGATTATATCACAGGGGGCTCTAACCGACTACCCCCCTAATATTTTAACAGAGTCCTGCAAAATTACGATGATCGCTTTGGGGATTCTGATT
>DYKV01000181.1:0-2547 GCA_020722415.1 Anaerolinea sp. | reverse complement strand
AAGGCTTATTATTAGCTGGTGATGATTATACTTCGGATCAACTCATGCTTTGGTATAAACAGGAGGAAGAGGCTTTTAGTAAAAGTGATCTCGAAAACGATATGACAGAAAGTGATCCTTGGTATTCTTATATGCGCTATGTAAATTGGCAACTTGTTTTTCCGCTGATATTGAGTCATAGAGACAGCGGAGAGATATTGATCCTTGGCCCTGGATCAGGCAAGGAAATTGAAGAATTTTCCAAACGATATCCGACATGGACGTTTCATTTTATTGAACCCTCCTCACCTTTTCGGGTTCTCTTACAAAACCGATTTCCTACCTCAAGAATTTATAAGCCCGATGCTACCAACAAAATGCAATTAAAAAACGAGCAGGTTGATGTAGTTTTGGCATTCTCTGTTCTTCATCATATCGCTAATGTAACATACGTTTTGTCAGAAGTGGGTCGTGTACTGAAAGCAGGTGGTTTATTTATCACACGTGAACCGTGTTCTTCGATGGGTGATTGGAGGAAAGAACGTTCAACTACGCCGAATGAGAGGGGCATAGCAAAAAGATTCATGATATCATCAGCAAAAAAAGCTAATTTATTTCTCAGTTATTGCGAACCCATTCCAATTCTCTTTGAGCCAATTAATAAATTTCTCAAAAAAATAGGATTGGATGGGAAAATTGCCTTTTCTATTGTTTATTTTGTTGACCGTATAATCAGTCGAATTGTTTCTGTCAATGATCGTTATTGGCGTAATACTTTCTTTAAAAAAATCGGTCCTAGCTCATATATATATTATTTCCGCAGGGGAGAGGGTTTCAAAAGTGAACAGGAAGTCCAATGAATCTTCGCTTTATCGTAACACATCCTATCGTAAAGTGGTCGTTGATATTTGCAGGCGTAACGGGATTGGTAAAGGCAGCCCAGTTTGCTCTGTTTACATCATTAGCGATGAGCCTGCCTGTTGATATATATGGTGCTTTTGGTCTCTTCTATGCTTATCAGACAGCGGTCACTACTTTTGCTGCCACTGGAATTGTAGAGAAAACAGCAGGACAACTAAAAGATAACTCAAATAATCACGACCGTCGGCTTCTTTTCAAGCGTAACACTGGTCTCTTTATTGTAACGGGTCTTCTGACCCTGTTGATTGTTGCGCCTCTTGGCTTTCTAAATACGAGTCACGAGGTATCGCATACCTGGTTTAGCCTCATTCCTGCCTTGATGCTCGGTCTGGTGCTGGCTTACACGACCCTGCAAGGTGGTCTATTAAGGTTGGATGAAAGGTACGGCGCATCGCTCATTGCCACTGCAGGGGTCCTGTTTTGTACAATCGCTGGTATGGGATTGGCCGCATGGTTTTCCCCAAACTCGACTTTAATTTTCCTGTTCGGTTTAACAGGTGCTTGCATGGGCCTTGCTTTTTTGGTGACGATAAGGGGAGCTTATTTTGGTTTACCCAGGATTGTGAATGTTGGATATGAACTCAAGACGATAATGCCATTTGCTGTTATCGGCATTTTTGGTTGGTTGAGTGGCTATGGTATGAATACCGTGATTAATTTGATGCGCGACATCGAAAGCGTTGCTGCTTTCACATTTCTGTTGACTATTTCATCCTTATCTCAAATGATTTCGTCGGCAATGAATAGCGTCTGGGTCCCGCGTTTCTATGCTCTTTATAACGCTGGGTTGTACGAGGAAGCAGAACAGAAGAATAAACGGTTTTATACTGCGCAAGCACTGATATTGGCTGCAGTTGGTGTAATGGTCATCTTTGGTATTTCTGCTGTGGGAGATTATTTTGGGAAGGCGGCCGTTTATTCAAACAACAAGATAGAACTGGGTTTCTTATTTTCAACCTACATCCTCCTAGTGCCCTGGCATCAAGCCAGCCCATACTATCTCGTCAACAATCAGGGCAAGAGGTTGATGCAAAACCTGCTTTTTTCAGGGATAATGGGGTTAGCCATCTGGGTCACGTTAATATACTTTTTAGGGCCGTTTGGTATCTATGTTGGATTTCTTGTCAATGCGCTGTTAAATGGAGGGCTTGTTTGGATTGACGCAAAAAGGATTTGGAAATTACATTCTGTGTGGCATTATTGCTTTGCCTTTGCAGTTTTAATACTTTTTTTTTCAGGAGTAATCAAATAATGTCAAACAACATTTTAAAAGAGTATTACGAAAAAGATGCCGATCGTTTCTGGGATCCCACATTAGGGATGGTTGGCAGAGATTTAGATGTTTATCCCCTATTGGCTGATTTAAAGGGCCAAATTTTAGAGTATGGATGCGGTGCAGGATCACTCATTTTAAATCTGGCACTTGAAGAACGTTTTTCCAAGTGTATAGGTGTTGATATAAGCGAGAAAGCGATTCAGAAACTTAGAGACCATTGGAAAACGAAACAACTGTATCACAACAAGCTGGAACTTTTATTACCAATGAATGATAAACTGCCAACGGTCCCACCAAAATCCATGGATGCAGTCATTTCTGTAGCAACCATTGAACACGTTTATGATCCTTATATTGTATTGGATGAGTTC
>DYKV01000180.1 GCA_020722415.1 Anaerolinea sp. | reverse complement strand
CTAGCCTTCTCGTATATTCCAGGCGTAAAGGAATGGTTTGACGCGAAGGAAGGCTCAATCAAGCGGGTAATCATGGGCGCACTGCTGGTTGTCATTGCCGTTATCATTTATGGCTTGTCTTGTGCGGGAGTATTGAGCTATATTGATTGCACGAAAGAAGGTGTAATTAAGTTGATTGAGATAGTGATTGCCGCGTTGATTGCTAATCAGTCTGCATACTTGTTGACCGCGCCGAAACACAATGATGCGGCGGGATAAATAAACATGTCAGAAGAGGGTATTGTAAGGCGTCAGCAAAATCTGACGCCTATAGACAGCCCAGAGAGAGCGAGGGAGCTTGCCAGAAAGCGCAACGAGAAATTTCGCTCGGCTGTCATTGCTGGAATAAAAAGAGGTGCAGGCACAAACACTGCCTCCGAAGCTGTGGCGTTGATGGCTGAGCAATTAACTAAGCGCGTACTGAATAATGATGACAAATCTCATGTTATATTCAAGGTGTTGGCAAATTATGCGGGATACATTCCAGATAAAATGTACGATAATGTGGAGACTACAATGGGAGATAATAGGGCTGTCTATCAAACGTTCGTCCTGATAAATTTGTATAAGAAGATTGAGAATGAATTGAGGGAGCGTGGATATAGCGGCGGAATGGAGAATATCATTGACTCGTTCTTGACTAGCACGCATGAAAGTGGAAAATAACTACGAAAATATACAAAAATTCACGCTAATTCACGCAAATTACCTATAAACATGTGCAAGTATATGAAGTAGAAATACGAGAAAAGAATACGAAATGAGCATGTATCAAGTAAATGAGGCTAAGTACATAAAAGATGTGGAAGTGTTAGGGGGAATGGGCAAACTGTATAAGTTAGCCGAAGAGATAGATGCAGGGATAATTTTGATGAACAAATGGGAGAGGACGGAGTATTTATTGTCAATTGTTCCCATTCGATACGTCATTATAGCCGATATAAAATCGCAGGTTTATATCTATCCAGCGGATGTGGACGGAAAGATAATATCCTGGAATAAATTTGAAACTATCCACAGAAAAAATCTCTCCGATGCTGAATTGTTGAAGGAATTGGATATTGAGATTACGGAAGACCAATATGAATTGTCCTTATGAAAATTAAAGGGAGCGTAAGATGGAAGAGCGAATAGCTAAAAATGAACCAGATTCCAGCACGATAGACCAATTGAGAAAAAATAACGGTATATCAATTACAAAGATAGAGGGAGAGAAAATTAGTAATGTCTATGTGATTACTGTCTATGCCGTTGACCATGCTGGTAAGCAAGACGTTAGCATAGGGGCTGTTAGTGTCGAGGGCTTGCGGGGGGAGGATTTAGCGAATGCAATTATGAAAGCCGAAACGATGGCAAAGAGGCGAGTAATATTATCAATCTGCGGTTTGGGGGCGTTGGGAGGAACGGAGACAGAGACAGCACCTGACGCAAAGATAGTGCAACGAGCAAATAATGATGAATCCGTAGAGCTAGCTTCTCCCGCACCACCGCTTCCAGAATGGGAATATGAATCTGAAAAATATAATGGTGATAAATCAGTAGAGAATAATCCCAAGAGACCGTATATCCCGCAGGAACTAATAGCGAGAATAAGCGAGATTGCACCATTAATGAAACCGGCAACGGATAAGCAGAAGAACTTGGCGGCTTCAATACTGAATAATTATATTGATGATGCTAGCATGGTGAAGCGGGTGAAGATGGCTCTAGTAGGCGTGGAAAGCCTTAATGATGCTGACCGTCAAAAGGTAAGTGCATTATTGAAATGGATGGATTTAGAGAAAGATGAGAGTGGCCAGTATATGATGAGTAGTTTAGCCGACCGGGAATTATGGGGGTTAATAGATTATTTGGACAATGAAGGAGAAGAACAAAATGGGTACTAAGAAGTGCTCGCATAAACATATTGAATTAGTATCCTTGGGAGGATGGCATTATCAATCGGGAGATGCTCCCTGGGAAGACTTCAGGGATGTCTATGTGTGCCAAGACTGCGGAAAGATATGGGACACATGGGCTGAAGTAATGGAAGATACACGGGAGGAAGATAATGAAGATAAATAGTTATCGCATAATCCCAACTGAGGGATGGGGGTGGAGCAGCCCGATGATTGGGCAAATCGAATTAGACCTAATGCTTCAGATGTGTTCATTTGACATTGGGGACAGGATAGTAGAGATTGGCGGACCGTATGTATATCAAGTAATCCCCGATGGCGAAAAGCAAAAACTAGTCAAGATTGGGTTGAAGCGAGATTTGTTGAAGGGGGATAGGATGAAATGAATAATAAGTATTATGAGGACATGCTGTATAACCACATAAGGTGGGCGGAACTACCCCTTCCAGAGAGAGAATACAGGTTTGCCAGTCCGCGCAAATGGCGATTTGACTTCGCTTGGGTGGATTTGAAGATTGCGGTAGAAGTGGAGGGGGGAGTATGGACGCGCGGGCGGCATACTAGAGGCGAAGGATTTATGGGGGATATAGAAAAATATAACAAGGCAGCCGAATTGGGCTGGAGGTTGTTCAGGTATAGCACGGACATGGTTGACAGTTGCTATGCGATAGATGAATTAATAAGGATATTCGGAGAAAGGAGTAAAAATGGTGAAGAAAAGTCTACAATTACCAGATGAGGTTGTTGACGATTTTGTTCTTCTGCTAGAGAGGGGAAGGGAGATGAGGTTTGAAGTGGGGGACAGGTTGATAGAATTGGTAAAGAGGAATGTAGGGAGGAGAGTGGACATAATTAATTATTTAGCAGGTAAACTGCAGGTTTCTGGCAAGGCGCTATACGATTATTATCGCATAGCGGAGCGTTGGAAGCCAGAATATCGGGACATGTATCCGACGCTGGAGTGGACGATTGTTCGTAACTCAGACCCGATACGGGACAAGGAATTACTAGATAAGTGTGTGGGGGAGGGCTGGACGTATGGACGATTCATGGATGAGCGATTTCCCAGCCGAATTACCCAAGAGCATGTACTATCCCGTGTTTATGCAATTCTGAAACGAAACATGGATAGATTTGATGGGGAATGGCAGAAAAAAGCACAAGCAATATTAGAGATGATTGAACCGATACTATAACGTGGGGGGCTGAATGGACAGAAAAATTATCTTAGCTATTACAGACACTCATGGGGGAAGTAGTGTTGGGTTGTGCAATCCCGACACTATATTGAAGAGACCAAACGGGGATATAAATCCAGCGCTATCGGAGTCGCAAAAATTCCTATGGGAAGTGTATGAGTGGGGGATTAGGGAGACGTTCAAGCTGGCTGGCGATGATGAGGTGCTGGTTATCCACGATGGCGATATAACCCAGGGGATTGTCTTCAATGAAGAAAGTCTTACTAATGCTATTGCCGACCAGATTCAAATAGCATTTGCAAACTTTCAGCCCATTATGAGTCGAGATAACGTCAAGCATTTGCGGATAGTTACTGGCACGCCAGTCCATGAGATGGGGGAGAATTCAGCGCCGATTTTGCTATCGGAGATGATGAAGCTAAAATACCCGGACGTTGATATTAGGCTGGTGAACCATGAGTTGATTAATTATGGTGGGATTGATATTGATGTGGCTCATCATGGAGCATCGCGAGGGTATAGAGTATGGCTGGAAGGCAACCAATTAAGATTCTATTTGAGGAACATAATGTTTAATGAGATACTGGCGGGTAATAAACCGCCAGAATTGGTGTTGAGAGGACACTATCACACTTATCGGGTTGAATATCTAGAGATGATGGATAACAAGTCATGGATAATATTGCTACCGTCTCTTACGCTTATGGATAATTATTCGCGGAAGGTAACCCGTTCGGAATACAGGAACGAGATTGGGGTGGTGGCGATAGAGATAATAAACAATAGGATTCACGACATCCATCCATTTATTAAAAGGATTGACTTGCGGGTGAAGGAGACGCTATGAATGGATTGACAGATGAACAGAAGGATGCGATATGGAAAGAGCTATTGGCGGAGCTTGATAAAGATGAGTTGCGTCCTGGTGAAAAAACACTCAAGATGATAATGGAGGAAAAAGGCATAAAATATGATAGGGCACGCAAATATATGAGAAAACTGGTGGAGCGGGGGCTGATTGGAACGCGGGTAACCGCAAACAAGCAGATTGTGTATTATATCTTGAACAATACGAAAGGAGAACGAAATGGCTGAGAATACGTTGTATGAACGGGTTAATGAATTGGCTAGGAAGTTTGTGGATGCTAGAAGGGCGCTCTCTAAACAAGAGGAATTGCTTGCTGAATATGACAGGCAAATCAAAGACGCAAATAAAGTGATAATCTACAATGAAGAGGGGGTGATTGCTTATCGGAGGGCGCTGGAAGAAGCGAAAGCGCAAAGGGAGGAAACTATTAAGGATATTAAAAGATACCGTCAAAAAGGTGATGATGCGAAAGGAGAACTAATGGAAATATTAAACGAATATAAGGAGAGCTGGTTTAGGGTTACGGGGAAGGGATATATCAGATATACAATGATTTACAATTTCCCTATTCCACCCAATATCGGCATTCTCCAATACATTCCAGACCGGGTTATATTTAGTCATCTAAACTCTCTTCCAGTGGAGAATGGTATGGAATGTGTACGAGCATCGGAATGGGAAGAGGACAATTCCTGCGACCCACCATGCTTCACGCGGATATTATATTTTGACGACTTTCGCGAGGCTCGTGCATCGTACTCTCGACGCCAGTCAGTTCCGGTGGTTGATGTGTTAAATGAACTAGCTAGTGCCGAGAGCAGCAAGTTCGGGGCATGACGGAGGAGAAGGATGGACAAGCAATTAGTAAATATCAATAAGCTGGTACATAAATACGTAGATGCAAGGGGAGCTTATGAGGATGCTAGGCAAGCCTACAAAGAATACAGTCAATGGGGGCGAAGGGGTGAGCAGGGTGAGCGGAGCGCTTTCATTCAGATACTTGACCACAAAGATAAGGCGCTTATGCGGCTTATTGACAGTGAGATGGAGTTGGCGCAGGCACTCCCTGAAGTAAATAAATGGTATGATTATGATGAGGGGAAAGTCAGATGGATATATGACGACAATGCACCAGAATTCTATCGGCGCA
>DYKV01000179.1 GCA_020722415.1 Anaerolinea sp. | reverse complement strand
ATGGAAAAAGGCTAGCCACCATTAACACCCCAAGGAGCGTCCATGACGCTCCTTGAATTCTTAACCAGGGTTTCGGAGGGACGTATGAAAACTCATATCTTCATTGACTTTTGGCAGGACTGAAATCTGGCTTTCATTGTCAAGAATCTGCCAGTATTGGATATAATTACCTTGCAGTTTCCCTTTTGTCACTTCTGTATGGAGAAACCCACATGCCAGCCAATACACCAAAGTTACTCGCCTGTCTGAAACAAATGAAAGCCGTTTATTTGGGCGATCCTAATGTAGCGGTGAGAGGACAAGGATTTATCAACATTTTGCATGACTACTGCGTAGATGAACTTGCAAACATTGGCGTACCAAGAGAGAAAATCTTCAAAGAAGCCACTATTTATGGCTCTCACAAGGCAAAGGATGTTGACGTAGCGGTAATTGATAATGTAAATGGTCCATTTATTATTGTGGGCATTAGAAGTCAAATGTCATCTGTGTCAAAAAACATCCTGACCTACTACGAGGAGATTATTGGGGATTGCATTTCTCTTCACGATAGATTCCCTATGGCTGTGATTTGTTATTTGTATTTATTGCCCACCAAACCCATTAAGCCAGGTCTTGAAAAAGAAAGCATTGATCTCGATAGAGCAGAAAAACTATTCAGACTCATTACCGATAGAGGTGATTGGAGAAACACAAAAGATAAATATGAGCATTTTGCATTTCTTAAAGTTGATTTCACGAAAGAAAATCCAAGACTGTTAGACACGATACCCCAGTTACGAATTGCTGACTTTTTCGACAAAATTAAAGAGACTTACAATGAGCGCAATTTATTCAATCAGTTCTAAATTCTTTCGCATTCGCGAATTGCGCCATCTTCTTAGTGTTTGAACTGCGTCAACCAACAAAGAAACCTCGTCGCTGGAAAGTCCAAGGCTTTCCAGTATATATTTATCACCCAACGAATACGCTTCTTCAAGTTGTCCTTTCTTAAGGGCTTCGTCCAGTTCTAAGAAGAACCTCTCGTCAATTTTTGTAACAACATGTGGGTCAACTACTTCCAGCGAGTCCGTTTCTCCTGGAATGAAGACTAGAACGCCCCCACCAAGCGAATGAACTCTAAGTTCAATTGACAACAGGGTCAAAGTGTTGTACCAACTGGCCGCGAATTTATCATTGCTTATTTTGGGGTCGCGAAAGAAACCACAGAGCAGACTATTTGAAGCAATATATTTCCCGCTATTTACATACATTCGCGGTTTATCGCCAAATACGGTCAAGATTATATTTGGCGTTTCAATACTTGGCGTAATATACCAAGGATGACGCTGGCGGCATTTGAATCGCCGATTTACTCCTATGCTCTCGCCATGCTTGATATATTTTCGACTTGCAGGAGTGATAACCTTTTGAGGATAAAAGAGTTTGGTTCTTATGTGTCTTTTATCCACAGATAATCCAATTTTCCCGTTTTTCAGAACTTTGGCGTTTGCAATTGCAGAGAGTAAGTCTTGGTCAGATAAACCAAATTCATCAATCTGCTCGTCAGACGGATGAAAATATTCCTGATCCGCACTTACATAGCCTATCTTGAATTTGCAATAGTCATTAATCGGCTTCAACAATCCTTTAGTACGCAAGTTCGCAACAACATTCAAATGGGCATCGTTGAGCAAATTCAATACAAAGGGGCGGCCACCTGAAAGAATCGCTTCGATAGCAATCGAGCTTTCTTTATCAAGCATACCGTTCAACAAATGAATTTTGCTGAAATACAACTCGTAATCTACAAAGTTGGTAGTTCCACCATATCCCTTTGCTATTAGAAATACTGTTTCCACATCTACGTCAGGGAATATGTCTTCATAGACTCGAACGATGGTTAATTCGGTAAAATGTTGGCTCAAGAACTTCCAGAGTTGTTTTGCATATCTAACGTAAGTAATCTCATAGGGTAGTATAAAGGCAATCGAGCCACCTTGTTTTAAGAACGCACAAGAATGAAGCACAAATGGAAACCAGAGACTCCCGCTTGACTGCATGTTGTATCCATGAAGGGCAATCAATTTTTGGGCTCTTCTCTGCTCATCTTCTGGTAATTTGTTCAAGCCAACATACGGCGGATTCCCAATAACTACATCCACAGGAAATGGTTCTACAGATAAAAAGTCTCCCAAAATGATTTTTCGAGGATCAAACAAGTCACTATTTATGTACTTCGATAAGGCCTCCTTACGAATCTCGATCCCAAAAAAATTGTCTTTCAATTTGTTTATTGACCAACTGTCATTGTAGTTTTGAATGATTGCTTCAACAAATGAGCCATCACCAAATGATGGTTCCAATATTTTTTGATTAACGCCATTGATTACCCTATTCACGAGATAGGTTGACACATCTCCAGATGTGAAAAAAGCGCCTTTTAGTTTCTTTTCAAAATCAAGCATAAAAGTACCTCTCGACGATTATTCATATTATAGTATATTTGTTCCAATTTTCAACGCTCTTTTGCGAACGTATGGAGATTCCCCAATGACCGAATTCTTTCACTACGACAACCTAACCTGGCCTGAAGTCGCCGAACTTCCTCGCGATGTTCCCCTCGTCCTGCCGCTTGGTTCCTCATTTAATTCCGAGAAAGTCGCGGCGCAACTGGGCAATCCGCAACGCCTCGGGATTCTCCCGTCCATTCCCTTCGGCTGGCGCGGCAGGATGGGATCCGCACGGGGATAGAATCACCCGTGCTAACATACAAAGTCTTTCGGACTGGTGGCGCGGTTCCCCTCTATCCTTCAGCCAGAAAATCATCCAAAATTTTGATCAACGCAGGAGCGCGTTCCGTCGCCGCGAGCCACACGCGGGTGATCAGGCTGTCCCCGTATTCATGCGCAAGAATGTTGCGAAACTTGATAAAGACTTCCCATGGAATTTCAGGGTGTTTATGACGAACCTGCGGCGAGACGTGATTGGCCGCTTCGCCGATAATGAGCAATAACCGTTCTGCCGCGTAGCGCAGTTTCTTGTCCTTCTCGAATTCAGCGAACTTGACGCCTCGCATGATATCGCCAAGTTCTTTCGCGGCGTTTTGCATGTCCCACAAATAGGCCAGTTCGCGTTTATCCAGCGGCATAGATCACCTTCGCCGTATTGAGAATCTCGCTTCTGCGATATGGATTGCGAAGCCCTTCTTTCTCCACCAGGTCAACGGGACGTTTGAACATGCCTTCCAGTTCGATGATCATTTCGGCAATCTCGAACAGTCCGATATGCGCCTTGGGGTCGATGCTCACCAGCACGTCAATGTCACTGTCTGGACGAAAGTCCGCGCGTAGAACCGAGCCGAACAGGGCAAATTCGTTAATGCTCCAACGTTTGCAGAACTCGGCAATTTTCTTGCGGGGGATGGAGAATTTCCTTCTCATGGTTTGAATTATAGCACTTCCCGCTTTGCTCAATCCAAGTTATCCTTATCCCACTCCTCTCCTCCACTCCAACGAAACGAGTCCCCCATGACCGAATTCTTCCCCTACGGCAACCTAACCTGGTCTGAAGTTGCCGACCTCCCTCGCGATGTTCCCCTCGTTCTGCCGCTTGGCTCTTCTTTCGATCCCGAACAAGTCGCCGCGCAACTGGGCAATTCGCAACGGCTCGGCATTCTGCCGTCCATTCCCTTCGGCTGGCGCGGGGGAGAACCATCCACGAATGAAAAACGAATAAACGAATATGGCGCGGTTAGGGAGATGATGGAGTTATGTCTGATCTTCTGGCAGGTAGGTATCCAAAACTTTCAGTAACGCGGGAACGCTTTCTGTTGCGATGATCCATATACGGCTGATAAGCGATTCCCCGTATTCGTGTGCGACGACATTTCTCATTCCAATAAAGAGCGTCCAGGGAACATCAGGGTTTTTGTGCCGAAACTGCGGGGATACGTGATTCGCCGCCTCGCCAATCACGAGCAAAAGGCGCTCCACGGCATACCGCAATTTTTTATCCTTCTCGAATTTCACAAACTTGACGCCGCGCATGAAGCCACTGATTTCTCTCGCGGCGTTCTGCATATCCCACAGGTAGGATAATTCCCGATCGCTAAGCGGCATAAACCACCTGCGCGGTTCGCAGAATTTCACGCCTGCGATATGGATTGCGAAGCCCCTCTTTTTCCACCAGGTCAACGGGGCGTTTGAACATTTTCTCAAGTTCAATCTGCATTTGCACGATTTCCAACAGTCCGATATGCGCCTTGGGGTCGATGCTCACCAGCACGTCAATGTCACTGTCTGGACGAAAGTCCGCGCGTAGAACCGAGCCGAACAGGGCAAATTCGTTAATGCTCCAACGTTTGCAGAACTCGGCAATTTTCTTGCGGGGGATGGAGAATTTCCTTCTCATGGTTTGAATTATAGCACTTCCCGCTTTGCTCAATCCAAGTTATCCTTATCCCACTCCTCTCCTCCACTCCAACGAAACGAGTCCCCCATGACCGAATTCTTCCCCTACGGCAACCTAACCTGGTCTGAAGTTGCCGACCTCCCTCGCGATGTTCCCCTCGTTCTGCCGCTTGGCTCTTCTTTCGATCCCGAACAAGTCGCCGCGCAACTGGGCAATTCGCAACGGCTCGGAATTCTCCCGTCCATTCCCTTCGGCTGGCGCGGGGGGAAACCATCCGCGAATGAAAAACGAATAAACGAATATGGCGCGCCGTCACGTCGGAGACGTTCGTTGGAATAGCACGGACGTTCACGTCCGTTGCGGGTTGTCAGCGTAGAATCCACCCCTCGGACAGGAGTCCCTGCCAGCCTCGCGCTCTCGCCGACCAACACACCGCGCGGCTGGATGGTTTCCCCGTTTCGACAGGCTCAACACAAGGTTTCGATTCGCGTCCGCGCGGCGATGGGATCCGCACGGGGATGGAATCCCCGTGCTAACACACAAAGTGGTTTCGACAGGCTCAACCCAGCGCCTTCGGACTGGCAACCAAGTCGGATTTACACTTGCACCTGGCGCAAGTGCAGGTGTCCGACTTTCATGCCCTGAGGTGGTTGTCGAGCCTGTCGAGACACAGGACTTTAGTCCGCCGAATCAGGTTGCGCCAAGATGTGGGTAATCACCAATGACCAGCGTAACTTTTCGTGCCTCCATCTCGGCTCCTTTCATCCGCCATAGAG
>DYKV01000178.1 GCA_020722415.1 Anaerolinea sp. | reverse complement strand
AGGCAGGGCTTCCAGCCCGCCGAACTTGGCAGAAAATAGCCAGCCTAAATAGTGACAATCTGAATTAACAAGTAAACGGTTCATATTCGATGATCGCTGGATAGGTTTTGCTAAAGCCTTCGGGATGATTTCAAGTCAAATTGAAAATTGCTGATTTTTAGCGGGGATTGTTGATAAGGAGACTATAATTGCCCAACGGTGTGTAGTATACTGCACTGGCAAAATCCAGTTTGGGTGTTGATATTTGATACGAAAAATCGTCCACTATCCTTTTCCAATGCAGTTTTGGTTAATGTTTGTTGGTATGCTTTTCAGCACGATTGGGGCAAGCATGATTTGGCCGTTTTTAATGATTTATGTTAGTAAAAAGTTGAATCAGCCTTTATCGGTGAATGCAAGTTTGTTAACCATTAATTCGATAGCTGGGTTAACCAGCTCTTTAATCGCCGGCCCGATTATTGACCGATTGGGAAGAAAACGGGTGATGGTGGTTAGCTTATTAACGAATAGTCTCGGTTATGTACTACTAAGCCGGGCTAATTCAGTGGGATCTTTTGCCATATTAATGGTAGTTCAAGGCGCTTCCAATCCGCTGTATCGAATAGGAGCAGACGCAATGATGGCAGATCTCATCCCGCCGGAAAAGCGTGTGGATGCTTACTCAATGATGCGGCTGAGTAATAACCTAGGTGTGGCGATTGGACCCGCAATAGGAGGGATGATTGCGTCGGTATCCTATCAAATTGCATTTTATTGTGCCGCAATTGGTTTATCCATTTATGGATTTCTTATGGCTTTTCTCGCTCACGAAACTTTACCGAAATTGAGGATCAACCAGAATGATACTGTGCCGAGAAATGAATTGCAACTTGGCGGCTATCTTCATATATTCGCCGATCGGGAATATATGCTCTTTATATTCGCTTTCCTATTTACTCAGATCAGTGCCTCCATTATGTGGGTGCTTTTATCTGTTTACGCCAAGAACAATTATGGGGTTCCGGAAAATCTATACGGATTTATTCCGGTTACAAATGCCTTGATGGTGGTGTTTTTTCAATTACCGGTCACCTCTATCACCCGGCGCTTTGCAGCCATACCGGTTATTGCGGTTGGAGCATTATTTTATGCTGTTGGGGTTGGGAGTGTAGCATTGGGTGACGGTTTCTGGTGGTTTTGGGCAAGTATGGTGATTATGACGATAGGAGAATTGATCATTGTCCCGACTTCTTCAACCTATGTCGCCAATCTGGCGCCGGCGGATATGCGCGGGCGGTACATGAGCCTTTATGGCTTGACTGGAGTAGTTGCCAATGGGATTGGTCCCGTCGCCGGCGGATTCCTAAATGATAAATTCAACCCAAAAGCAATCTGGTATGGTGGCGGTTTAGCAGGGTTAATCAGTGGTTTATGCTTTGGTTATTTCTCTTTTCGGGATGCTCGAAAATCCCATTCAGATTCTCGGGAAATGAATAAATAGACAAACAAGCTTTGGATAATCATGATCTTGATCTTCCGGTGATTTTGTAAACTTTTGGCGTCTTTTCCACGGAAAAAGGAACGGCGCAAGAAATTATTGGCTGGGTTGATTGAGTTTCCAGATGATGTTCAATCCATCCAGAGTTAACCAAGGTGCAATGATCTCTAACACGGAAGTTTCCCGGGCAATGACTTCAGCCAGCCCACCAGTTGCAATGACTTTCATCTTTTCGCCTAATTCTGCTCGGAAACGTTTTACCATCCCCTCGACAAGAGAAACATAACCAAATACTAAACCAGATTGAATCGCCTGAACGGTATTTTTACCGATGATGTTGGGTGGGCGTTGAAGGTCAACCCTGGGCAGTTTTGCGGTACGCATAAACAGTGCTTCTGCGGCGATGCCGATTCCAGGCGCAATCGCCCCGCCTAAATAATCCCCATTTTCGGCAATTGCGTCAAAAGTAGTAGCTGTACCAAAATCAACCACACATGCCGGACCGCCATACAACTTTTGGACGGCCGCTGCATCTACAATCCGGTCTGCGCCAACAGCGCGTGGGTCATCATAACGTATCCTTACTCCAGTTTTTACCCCGGCGTCTACCACCAGAGGGGATTGATGAATATAATCACGACAAGCCTCGCTGACTTTTCCGGTCAAAGGGGGAACGACGGACGCTAGGCAAATTCCATCAATTTGAGACACATCGAGGTTATGATGATGTAATAGATCAATAAATAGAATCCCAAATTCATCGGGCATGCGTTCGTGATCGGTTGCCAAGCGCCAGTGCGCAATAAGTTGATCCGCCTGATAGACACCAAGGGTTATATTGGTATTTCCGATATCGATTGCCAGCAGCATAATTCCTTCTCCTTTTTGGAGTCCTGTTCTCAATCAAGTTTAAATACGTTACGTATTACCAATAACCAGGAAGGTTGGTGTTATGTTCATTGCGAGAGGGTACCCCCTAAAACGATATTATCAATAAGCCGAGTTTTGCCAATTAAGACCGCCATGGACAGCAAAGCCATACCCTGAATTTGATCCTCCCATTCCAGTAAGGTATGAATGTCAGCGCAGGAGACATATTGTACTTGTGCTAACGGTTCTTTATTTAATATGTCTAACATGATTTCGCGTAACGTTTTGGCATTGCGTTCACCGTTTTCATACGCTTGGCGGGCGGTGTACAATGCCCGCCAAAGAACTGTAGCAGCCTTGCGTTCTGCTGGGTTAAGATAAACATTTCGTGAAGACATAGCCAATCCATCTGGCTCGCGAATGGTTGGGCAGATCACAATTTCGACTGGAAAATTCAAATCTTCGGTCATTTGCCTAATCACTAAGGCTTGTTGTGCATCTTTTTGACCAAAATATGCCCGATTTGGTTGGGTCGCATTGAAAAGTTTGCTCACAATTGTAGTAACGCCGCGAAAATGACCTGGCCGCATCTTGCCTTCCAGGGTTTTGGTTATTTCTTCCACGCTTACCCAAGTTTGAAATCCCGATGGGTACATGATTTCTGGGGTGGGAGTCCAAACAACATCTACATTCTCTTTCTCTAAAAGCTGCAAATCTTGAGGTATATCGCGTGGATAACGGGCGAAATCTTCGTTAGGACCGAATTGGGTTGGATTCACAAAGATACTTACGATAACACTACGACACTCTTGACTGGCTCTTCGAACTAATGAAAGATGCCCTTCATGTAAATATCCCATTGTGGGTACAAGACCAACCGGGGCAGGGAGAGTTGCGCGTATTTTCCGAAGTTCTGTTATATTTGTGGTCGTGATCATTTTTTCTCTCCCTAAAACTCATAGTTGTTTTTTTATAAAGACAAGGGCTTTTATCAGCTGCCAAAGAGTTTCGTTTAATGGGGTTGGGACACCCGCCTGTTCACCAGCGCGTACAATAGCGCCACAGATCGCATCAATTTCGGTAGGTGCGCCTCGGCGGACATCTTGCAGCATGGACGAATAATTTTGAGCGGTGCGCTGAGCTACGGATTCAACGTAATTGGTTGGATTGTCGAAGGGGAGGGGAATACCTAGAGCGTATGCTACAGCTGCTGTTTCTCGGGCGAGGTTAATCATCAAAGCTCTGGCGGTTGGGCGTTCGAGTATCTCACCATTTTTAATCCCCAAAAGGGCTGTAAGCGGATTCATCGCTGAATTAACCACCAGTTTACCCCATAACAGACTATCAGGGTTATCTACATCCTCAACCGTGAATCCGGCACGCTGTAAAGAATCACGGATATATTTAACCCGATCATGAATAGTTAGCGAGATTTTCCCCATCCCACCGTACTGGACTTGTCCGGGTGCGGTAAGATGAGCTCCCAACGTAGCAATCCCTAATGCTACTCTTTCAGCTCCTAGATGCTGCGCCAGCAATTCACGATTGCCCATTCCGTTTTGTAATGTTAAAGCGACGCCATCTGGAGCAAGACATTCTTGTAATTGCTGCCCAGCCCGATTGGTTTGCCAAGCTTTAACCAGAACAATCGCATATTTGACATGCCCCACTTTGGTGGGTTGATCAGTCACTTCAACTGGAAAAGTATGCGAGGTTTGATCCGATTCGATAAGGGTGATGCCATTGTTTTGAATAGCTTGAATGCCCTCTTTCCAGGTTCCTAAAAGGACAACTTTCTCACCAATAGCGCTCAGCCGGGCAGCGAACAAGCAAGCCATTGCTCCGCTGCCCACGATCAATATTTGTTGTCGGTTCATTTCAATTCTTCCTCCACTCTTTTCGGCGACGTGATTGGCTGAACAAGTTTCAAAAAGGTTTCCCATTCTTCTTTGTTCATTTCAATGGAATGTTCTGCTGCTGGAAAATCTCTTCGGCGGACATCTTGGCAATATTGTTCGATTGCATTTTTCATCAATTGCCCCAGGTTCGCATACCGTTTGACAAAGCGGGGCATGAAACGATCGAAAAGCCCGATTAGGTCATGGGTTACTAATACTTGTCCGTCACATCCAACACCGGCTCCGATTCCAATTGTCGGGATATCTAATTGTTGGGAAATATAGCTGGCGAGCTGGGCTGGAACCGATTCCAACACTAAGCTAAAACATCCCGCTTCTTGCAAGTATAAGGCGTCTTCTAAAAGGCGAACAGCCTCATGAGCATGCCGACCCTGGGGGTGAAAACCGCCCAATTGGTGAAAGCTTTGGGGAGTTAGCCCGATATGACCCATGACTGGAATGCCGGCGGAGATAATCTTCTTTATCACCTCCACTCGTTCTCTGCCTCCTTCGAGCTTCACCGCATCCATTGCAGCTTCCTGTAAGAAGCGTCCGGCATTGCGTACCGCTTCTTGTATGGATACCTGATAGGACATAAAAGGCATGTCGCCAATCCGTAAAGCCCATTTTGCGCCTCGAGCGACGGCTTTGCAATGGTGGAGCATATCCCCCATGGTGACCGGTAGAGTATTGGGGTATCCTAAAACTACCATACCTAGCGAATCGCCCACAAGAATAGCATCCACACCAGCCTCATCCAATATCGCAGCAGAAGGATAGTCGTAGGCGGTTAACATCGTAATGGCTTCGTGACGTTCTTTCTTTTGGCGTAAATCTATAGGATTAATTTTCTTGCGCGGGGGAGCAGAAGGTAGCAAAGGATGAATATTTTCAGACATGGTGCCCTCCTTAAGGCAAGGTAGAGCCCGTT
>DYKV01000177.1 GCA_020722415.1 Anaerolinea sp. | reverse complement strand
GAATATAACCAGCAAACAATCTGACTGAATGGTTACTGCCTATTGAGAATTGCTGGTTTGCGGAAAACAGGGAAGTGACATATTCCAGACAATGCCACTTTAAGCCGTAAATCTCCTGTGAGAAACACCCCCATCCATCTCTCACCTTAAGAAAAATCGGTTATACTTCAGCACGCAAAAGATGAAGCACATCCGTAATTTTTGTATCATCGCTCATATCGATCACGGTAAATCCACTCTCGCTGACCGCCTGTTACAGCTTACCGGCACAATCTCAGAGCGCGAGATGGTTGAGCAAGTGCTGGATTCGATGGATCTGGAACGCGAAAAAGGGGTGACCATTAAAGCCTCGGCTGTTCGAATGAGTTATACCGCTCAAGATAGACAGCAGTACGAGCTAAATTTAATCGACACCCCCGGTCACGTTGATTTCGGTTATGAGGTCAGCCGTGCCCTGAATGCGTGCGAAGGAGCATTGCTGGTGGTGGATGCTACCCAAGGCATCGAAGCTCAAACATTAGCGAATCTGTACCTTGCAGTAGAAGCAGATTTGGAAATCATCCCGGTAATCAATAAAATTGACCTTATCTCAGCCCATCCCGATGAGGTTGCCCAAGAAATCAGTAATCTATTGGGCACGCCTGCCGATCAAATCTTACGCATTTCAGCCAAAGAAGGCACTAATGTAGATCGGGTTTTAGAAGCAATCGTCCAGCAAATTCCCCCACCTAAAGGGGATGAAAGTGCACCACTGCAAGCCCTGATTTTCGATTCACATTATGATGCCTATAAAGGAGTCGTGGCTTATGTGCGTATCATGGAAGGTAAAATCACCACTGAAGACACCTTGCGACTGATGGCGAGCGGTGTGGAAGTTAAGCCGGTTGAAATTGGCATATTTGCACCAGACCTAAGACCGATGGCAGAACTCAGCGCGGGGGAAGTTGGCTACCTCGCTACCGGGTTGAAAACTGTTCATGATTGCCGAGTGGGTGATACGATTACCAATGCCATCCGCCCTGCCGCTAAAGCGCTACCTGGTTATCGCCAACCCAAACCAATGGTCTATGCCGGGATCTATCCAGTTGAAAATGAGGACTATGAAGATCTCAAAGAAGCCCTAGAGAAATTACAACTCAATGACGCATCATTGACCTTCGAACCCGAGACTTCCCAAGCTCTCAATTTTGGCTTTCGTTGCGGATTCCTCGGCATGTTCCACATGGAAATCATCCAAGAACGCCTTGAACGCGAATATGACCTCGATATCATTGTCACCGCTCCTTCGGTGGAATATGAAATTGTCTTGCGCAGCGGCGAGGTGGTCCGCATCCACTCTCCCGCCGAATTACCCGATGAAGCCCAAATTCAGGAAATACGCGAACCCTGGATGACGCTGGAGATCATCACCCCCACCGAATATTATGGCACAGTCATGGACTTAGCAACCAAACGGCATGGCATTTTCATAACCCAGGAATATCCTGCCGCCAATCGTGTCCAACTCATCTTTGAAATCCCGCTTTCCCAAATCATTGTAGATTTTTTCGACCAATTGAAATCGCGCACCCGTGGATACGCATCTATGGATTATCATTTCAAGGAATATCGAGCGGATGATTTAGTCAAGCTGGAGATTTTAGTGAACGATGAACCAGTAGATGCCTTTGCCACAATTGTCCACCGCAACGATGCCTACCACAAAGGACAAGCAATCATTTCCAAATTAAAAGATATCATTCCCCGCCAATTATTCGTCGTTCCCATCCAGGCTTATGCTGGAGGGCGGGTGATCTCCCGCGCCAACGTCAAAGCCCTGCGCAAAGATGTCCTAGCAAAGTGTTACGGTGGCGATATTACCCGCAAGAAAAAACTACTCGAAAAGCAAAAACGCGGCAAAAAGCGACTCAAAATGGTCGGCAATGTTGCAATTCCGCAGGAGGCGTTTCTGGCGGTATTACGTTATGGGGAGGATTGAGATCAGCGCCGCCGATAAATCAACGCAGCAATCTAACCAAAAGCAGATCTGGTTCGGCCTGTTGATCAGTCTAGTATGTGTGCTGATTTTGCTACTGCTTGTCGATTGGCAGAGATTCTGGCAAGCTTTAAAGCAGGCAAATCATTTTCGGGTAACCTTAGCAATTGGATTAACTTTGCTCTGGCTGGCGGTGCGTAGTTTATTTTGGCGTACCCTGTTGCAAAAGAAAGCCGGCCTAAAAGCGGTATTTTTTACTGTAAACGAAGGGTATTTGCTTAACAACCTGCTCCCTTTAAGATTAGGAGAAATCGGCCGTGCATTTCTCCTCAACCGCAAAGCCGATATACCATTCTTCTTTGTCCTATCCACAATTATCCTCGAACGGACAATGGATTTAATTTTGGCAGTTTGCCTTTTGCTCTTCACCCTGCCTTTTGTCGCCGGTGTTGAGTGGGCCCGGCAAGCTGCAGTGAGCGCCGCAGGGCTGGTATTGTTGCTGTTTGGGCTGCTTTTCTTCTTTGCCAAACAACGCACACTCCTTTCGCGGCTTTTCGAACGCGCCCAAATACGCTTTCCTCGGCTGATCAAAGGCTCTGGTCAAAGTCTAAATGCTTTCATGAATGGTTTATCCATTCTCACCGACACGAGACTGTTTTTCCAGGCAATTTTTTTGATAGTTCTCAATTGGCTGGTCGCAATCCTCCAGTACCACCTCTTCTTGAGCGCTTTTTTTCCGGCTGGACGATGGCTTTGGTCGGCTTTTACCCTGGCGGTGATTGCCTTGGGCGTGGCAGCCCCCTCCTCTCCATCCGCAGTAGGCGTACTGGAGCTCTCTGCTGTGACTGCACTGAGCGTATTTCATCTTGATCCCTCTACTAGCCTCGCCTTTGCCATCACCATACATCTCTCCCAAGTGCTTGTTACCGCTATTTTCGGTAGCTACGGACTCGCGCTGGATGGGGTATCCTTGCTGTCTCTCTATCACCAAGCCCGCGCTTTACAGCGGCAAAAAAACCAGGGATAAGGATATCCATGCGCGTCTTGATTGCTCTCACTTATTATCGCCCTCATTATTCTGGATTAACGATTTACGTCGAAAGGCTAGCCCGGGCTTTAGCTGCTCAAGGGAATCAAGTGACCATATTGACCTCACGCTACGCACCATCCTTGCCCGCTCAGGAAAAATTAGACGGCGTAGAGGTGCTCCGCCTGCCAGTTGCCATGCGCATCAGCAAAGGTGTGATTATGCCCTCCATGCCCTTTTGGGCTTTACGCCTTGCCCGTCAGGCAGATGTGATTAATTTGCACGTGCCCCAATTGGATGCTGCCTTGATCGGGGTATTGGGACGGTTGTTGAAAAAACCCATTATCCTCACTTACCATTGTGATATGCAATTGCCGCGTGGTTTCATTCATTCTCTAGCAAATCTAGCATCCAACATCGCCAATCACATTACCGCCCATGCCGCCAACCTAATCGTCACCAACACGCAAGATTATGCCGAAAATTCGCCATTCCTACGCCGCTACCTATCCAAGGTCAGAGTGATCCCACCCCCTATCCTTTTAGCGCCAACCACTGAAAATGACTTAATTAACTTTCGCAACCAGGCCAATATCCAACCCGGGCAACGGATAATCGGCATGGCAGCCCGATTGGCGAGCGAAAAAGGGGTGGAGTATCTAGTAGAAGCAATGCCGATTATCCTTCAAAAATACCCCAGCGCACGAGTGTTATTCGTCGGGCAATATCAAGATGTACTTGGAGAAGAGCAATACGCCCGCCGTCTTGCGCCATTAATCCAACAATTAGGTGAGCATTGGACATTTTTGGGCATTCTGGAGCCGACCGAATTCAGCGCCTTTCTCCATACGGCTGAGATAACCGTCTTACCCAGCATCAATAGCACCGAATCATTCGGGATGGTGCAAATCGAATCGATGATCAGCGCTACCCCAGTCGTCGCTAGCGATCTTCCCGGTGTCCGTCAGCCGGTGGTCGAAAACGGCTTTGGGTGCATTGTCCCCCCGCGCGACCCGGTTGCCCTAGCCAATGCGATAATTACCATCCTCGATCATCCCCAAGATTTTCGGGGAGATGCAGAACAAATCGCCCAACGCTATTCCCCCATTCAGATCGCCCGCCAATATGAGGCGTTATTTCACGAACTGCTCCAATGAGCCAAAGAAAAATGATCATGTCTACTTTATCACAACCTGAACCTACCCAACCTGAAAAGGACTACCTTGGCTTACACCTAAAAGAACTGCCCTATTTTCGCTCGTTAGTGCGGGCGGTTGAAGCTCGCTTTTATCAAGACTTTCATTTAGAATCCCCCACCCTCGATCTTGGCTGTGGAGATGGACATTTTGCTGCGGTTGCTTTCGAACGCAAGATTGAGGTTGGATTGGATCCCTGGGAAGGACCATTGCGGGAAGCAGCTCAGCGTGGCGCTTATCAGCTCCTTCTGCAAGCCGATGGGGCTAAAATCCCCTTTGGAGAGGCCACTTTTGCCAGCGCTATCAGTAATTCTGTTTTAGAGCATATCCCGCAGGTGGATGCGGTGATAATGGAGTTGGGACGCGTCCTCAAACCGGGAGCACTGTTTCTCTTTTGTGTTCCTAACCATCAATTTCTAGCCGCGCTCTCCATTGCCCAATTTTTCGATCGCCTTCACCTACATTTTCTGGCAGAGCTTTACCGGCGTTTTTTCAACCGCATTTCTCGCCATCAACATTGTGACCCTCCCCAGGTTTGGGAAGAGCGTCTCCATCATGCGGGTTTTGAACTGCTAGACTGGTGGCATTATTTCCCCCCAGCCGCGTTACGGGTTGTGGAATGGGGGCATTATTTTGGTCTACCAGCTCTCTTGGTGAAATGGCTCAGTGGGCGCTGGCTGCTCGTCCAGCAAGAATGGAATATCGCTTGGCTACGGCGCTGGCTCAATTATTATTATCTGCCCGATCCACGTAGTCCGCAGGGGGTGTATACTTTTTACGTGGCAAGGAAAAAAGATTGATTTCCTTAAGCAAGGAAATTGTATTCAGATATTTTGATTCCATTACTCAAAGCAGATTATGTTCGAAGAAACTTTCATCTATTTCCTATTCCAAGTGGAGATTGCTTGGTTATGCTGCTATTAACATTTCATCGCGATAAAACGTCAGCAGCAACGGCAATTCTCGCCTAGTTGTTTGGTCAATATATCGGAAGACTCACCGCAGTGGAGATCCTATAGCTCGATGAATAAG
>DYKV01000176.1:1450-5284 GCA_020722415.1 Anaerolinea sp. | reverse complement strand
TTTTCTAGAATGATTAACTCATTCGTCAGCGTTTGCCCGGCACGATAATTAAATTTAAGCTCTAGGGTCAATACCGCCTTAATCCATAACAACCATTCTTCGATTGCTTCTTTATTAAACCAGGTGATATCTTGATAGAGATGAACATCAATTAGAGAACGGAACGTATCATCATTTGACCAGCTTTTTAAAATATCGATTATGTTACTCTCTGGTTGGGTTAGTTCGCATTGATGAGCATAGCGGATAAGCAGCTTTATGGTTCGGAGGCTTTTTTGAGCTTTCTCTTGGGTTAGCAATAATTCTTGAGCAGCGTTACTAATAACCTTTTCCAACTGCCATTCTTCTAACCAACGCGCACTGATGGATGGGATATCTTCTTCTTTTTCTGCAGCGACTGCGCCGAGCTGGGAGCAGAACAGCCATCCTAATAATATAAACCAGTAACCGAGATCTGGTTGGCATAATTGATGGGTTAAATCACCCTCAAATATCTCGTTGATGTTCTCGAGCAAGAATCGCAACCGGGGTAGAATGCGCTTCTCTAAAATTCCCCCTGTTGCTTCACGATGGATGAAGTGGGATACTTCCAGTTCAAGGTGATTCAGTTTATTTGTAACTTCATCCATGCTGGCTTTGAATTCATCAAGATTAGGCTTTTGGTTTGGACAGGTGCATTGCTGAATTAGCCATTTGATTTGCCCCGGATTCAGGATTTCATAGCAAGCTGTGTGAATCGGTTGCAGGAGCAACTCTAGTTTGGCTTGCTCAATATCTGGAACCCCATTATGCCCAATTTTTTGGGCAAGACGGTGATAAATACCGTCTGATGTATCGGCTATTTGCTGGAATTCACTAAAGACATGGCATTGATAGGCATGGAGGGGAAAATATAAACCCGATTCCCAGAGTTGTTGATTAGGGATAAGATATTGTAAGCCGCTTATTTGATCGCGGAACAATGTAAACAAATTGGCTTGATTAGCAATCCCTAATGCTTCTGCTAATGTCTTTTGAACAAGGTGCCTCTCGCCACTGTGGGGATCTTTCCGGAGGGCAGCGCAGGAAGTCCGCACCCAGCCCTCGGTTGTTGCATAACGGTTATGGTAAACTACCAGGGCGTATTCCCCGCGGGCTTGGTTGGAATAAACAAAAACATCCTCATTCACAAAACCCTGAGGAGTATAAAAATCGTAAAGCCAATAATTTTCCGCTTCAGCAAATAGATAACGTTTTTTTAAGAGGGGAAAAATCTGTCTTTCGTGGCGGGCAATGAGATCACCATCTGGATGCTCATCCCAATAGGCGCGTCGGTATTCCATCCCGTATTTCTCAGTAAAGCCTTCTATTTGACCGTGCCCGAACATGGGTAAACCCGGCAGAGTTGCGAGCATGGTGCAAACACCAAAATACTTATCCCCTTTTCCAAACTGATCTACCGCAGTACGTTCATCCGGGTTATTCATAAAATTCACATAGCGTTTAAGAATTTCTGGGTCAAATTCGAGAGTGTTTTTCAACACTAAACGGTATTCTTGATTCTTCTCATCGCGGAGCATATTCATAAAAGCACTATTGTAAACGCGGTGCATCCCCAATGTGCGCACAAAATAACCTTCCATCAGCCAAAACGCTTCGGCTAATAATAATGTATCCGGGATTTCTTGGGCGACGCGATCGACCACCTCCCGCCAGAATTCATGAGGAAAAGCGGCGTTAAATTGCTCGCGAGTCATTGCATGTTCCGCGCGGGAGGGAATATCCCCACCGCTGCCAGGTTCAGGAAACCAAAGCCGTTGATAGTGGCGTTTGGCGAGAGTCATCGCGGCATCAAATCGGATAATCGGGAAGAGACGGGCGACTTGAAGGATGGTTTGGATGACTGCCTCGCGGACTTCAGGTAAAAGGTAATTTAATTGGGCGGTATCATTCCAAGGCATGGAAGTGCCATCATTGCCGTGATAAATATATTTTGTATTACCCGTCCAATTATCTACTCTTTTGAATACCACCGCCGCATCGGTATTATTGTAGTAATGATCTTCTATATATATGCCCACGCGCTCATTCCAGGAGAGGTTAGGACCATTGAATGAATAAGAAGGGAAAGGGCTCTCATCTACAGAAATAAACCACTCGGGATGGTTGATAACCCAGGGGGAATCAATTCCTATGTGATTAGGAACCATATCAGACGCCAGGCGGATGCCGAATTTCCGCGCCTTCTCAGATAATATCCGATAGGCTTCCTCACCGCCTAAATCGCTGGCGATTGTATAGTCAAACAGGGAATAAGCAGAGGCAACTGCATCTGGGTTACCGCGGAGTTGTTTAATCCGCTTTGAAGCTGGGCTGCGTTCCCATAACCCAATCAGCCAGAGGGCGGTAAAGCCCCAACGGGCTAGTTGGTCCAGTTCTGCTTCAGGAATCTGGTCTAAATGGACGATTGGGAACGAATATTTTTTCGAAAGTTGATCTAACCAGACATAGGTGTTTTTAGCAATCATCACCACGCGTGGCATCCAATCCCGGTCGGGACTAAAGCGTTCAAATTCAAGCTCTTGACCGCGAAAATCCAAAACAGGAGCAATACCTTTGCCAGTGAATACTTGCTTCTCTTCTTCTTTGATGAAATCCAGGCTGGAGAGGATGCGTTTGAGAATATCTCCGAGTAGGTAGCCCCACCGGGTGCGGATGTACTCCAGTTGACCGGAGAGGGAATGGGGAACGGCAATAGCCGGGCTGCGGAGCATTTCAATAAGATTTTGTTGATCTGGCCCAAACGGTGGTTGCTGGTCGAAATAATGGTGTAAATGAGCGATAATTTGCGGATAGGCAGAATTTTTAGCCAGGTTTGTATCGTCGAACAGTTCGATGAATGGCTGAAAACCTGGATTCATGTTGGCTAACCATAACAGAATTAATTCTTCGAGGGCGATTTCACGATTTGGGCGGATACCTTCTGGATAAGTTGTTGACCCATTTAAATATTCATCTATAGATAGGTCACCACGGATAATTGGGGCGGGTGGAAATTCAGCCACGAATTGGGCTAAGCTGGCGTCCACCGTTTCCTTACCGAGGACTAGGTATAAATCTTGCAAGCCATTTTGTAGCGCCTGAGGTGAGACTTGTTGACGGTATTTTTCGACAACAATATGGAGGATTTCATCAATTAATCCCATGGCATTGATCTGGCCAGCACGGACGGTTTGTTCAGGGTGATGGAGGAGATCCCGGCGGGAGTTGATCTTTTGGGCTAATTGGCGGGCTGCTCGAAAATTGGCTAATATGACATTCCCTGTGGTGGAAAAGAGACTTTGATCGAATTGATAGTGTTGCCGAGCACGACGGGAGATGTGAAATTCCATGATGTTTTCCTCTATGTAGATTTTAACATTTTCTGGAGTTTAAGTCGATTCGGTTTATAAAAAATGTTACGGTTCAAAATGTATGTTTAAAGGATATGGATATTAAGAGAGAATTTTGATCTCTTACCGTTTGAGAAAAAACAAAAAAGAAATGCGGTTTCTAAATGAGAGCTGAGACTGACACGATAAGAGTAAGTACCACCTTTTGGGGGGCGACTTCAATTACGACAACCTGTTGACTGTCGCTGTCATATCGGGTGGTGCGGACAAAATTACCATCTCCTCTGGGAGAAGGGGCAGGGAGATGGAACCTGTCAGCTGCATGCTTTTAGATTGGCAGTATAACCAAATATAGCTATACCCAACCATGTGGAATCAAAATCTAGAGTTACCCAATTCGGAGGGGTGCTTACCTTGCTGGAAATCGCGAACTGCCTGCTTGACCTGGTCAAACAGAGAACTG
>DYKV01000176.1:0-1350 GCA_020722415.1 Anaerolinea sp. | reverse complement strand
AACGGAATGTGGAACGGCTAGTGCAGGCAGGCATTTTGCAACCGATAGGCGAAGCTGTATGGAAAGACCTACGTGGCAACCGACATCCTGGGCATAATTTACGATGAGGAGACTGCAGAGCGAAATTATACTTTTGCCCCAAAAAGTATAATTTTGCCGGTTAGAATTAAGGTTATGGATAAATCTGCCGCCGAGATTTTGGACGTGATCCATGATGAGCCCCAGGCCCAAGAATAGAATTGCACTTTTTCACCCAAAAGTGCAATTTCGTCCCCTGGAATTTCACAAAAGTACACATGTGGCTTTGCCCTGCAGGACGTATATGTCTGATCTGACCGACCGCCGCCAACCACTGGCTGGAAGGCTAACACAATGAACAAAAAGGACCCGCAGACCCACGCTGCAGGTATAGATTCAGAGCCTGCTCTCACAACCCTCCCTGATAGCTTCAAGATGACCGAACTCGGATCCTTGCCTCATAAGTGGTAGGTGGTGAGGCTGGGAGAGGTTAAGATTATCACAGGTAAAAAGCCCCCGACGAAAAACCCCGAATATTGGGAAGGTGGCAATATCCCTTTCATTACACCCGTAGATTTGCACGGAAGGCCTGTAAGAGTTGCAGCAAGAACAATTACTGAGAAAAGACTAAGCAGAGCCAAACCTTTACCAAGAGGAACAATTCTTGTGAATTGTATTGGCTACATTGGTAAAGTGGATATGGTAGACACAGAAATAGCCGTAACTAACCAGCAGATTAATGAAGTTATTCCTGACAAACAAAAATTTGACCATTGGTTTTTGCTCTACGCATTAGCAAAGGAAAAACACATTTTATAATCACATGCTCGAATGGCTACAGTTCTTATCTTACACAAATCCAACTTTGCAAATACTCCCATATCTCTTCCCCCGCTCTTCGAACAAAAGGAAATTGCCCGCATCCTTCTGGCTGTGGACGCCCGCATCACGGCCGAGGAGCAGCGCAAAGCGGCGCTGGAGGGGCTGTTCAAGAGCCGGCCGCACCCGTTGATGACCGGACAGGTGCGTATTGTAAGGGCGGGTTTGGTAAGGGCGGGTTCGGAACCCGCCTCTACCTACCCCTACGGAACCGGCCCCGACAGAATCCGCCGCCATGCAACCCGACCCTACCGAGCTCGCCCCTACAACAGGGCAATACGGGGCGCATTGCCAGGTTATAATGGGGGTGCCTGATGAACCATCATGTCCTACCCAAACATCACCGCCGTTCCATCCGCCTAAAAGGATACGATTACACCCAACCGGGTGCGTATTTTGTTACCATCTGCACCCAGGACCGCCAACACCTGTTCGGCGAGGTGGTGGACGGGG
>DYKV01000014.1 GCA_020722415.1 Anaerolinea sp. | reverse complement strand
GACAAGGGGTTGTGTCGTTTCGAAGGAGTGCAGCGACTGAGAAACCTTCATGGTTGATGAAAATGGCCCATAGGAGCCAGAACATTTTCAAAGGAGCTATTTATGGACTATAAACTTAACGGTTTAAGAGCTTTGGTGAGCGGCTCAAGCCGCGGATTAGGTTTAGCGACTGCGACACTGCTAGCAAAAGAAGGCGCAGTTGTCACTATCAATGGACGTAACGCAGCCCATTTGGAACAAGCTGCAACCCAGATTGAACAAGTGAGCGGGAGAAAACCTTATCCGATTGTCGCCGACGTTTCTCAAAAAGATGAACCTGAGAGAGTGGTAGAAAAAGCCGTAGAAAAAATGGGTGGATTAGACCTGTTGGCAACCAATGCTGGGGGGCCTCCATCTGGACGCTTCGAAGATTTTGACGATGAAAAATGGCAGGCGGCTTTTGAGCTTTGCTTAATGGTACATGTACGCTTTATTCGCGCAGCATTACCTCACCTGCGCAAATCGAAAGCACCGTCTGTGCTGACTTTTACTTCTTACTCTGCTAAACAACCTATTCCTAACTTGGTTTTATCAAATAGTTTGCGAGCCGGTGTGTTAGGATTGACAAAAAGTCTGGCTCTGGAATATGGGGCACAAGGCATCCGCTTCAACTCTATTCTACCGGCTTGGACAGAAACTGAACGAGTGGTGGACTTAATGAAGGCCCGCGCTCAGATAAATAGCACTACGCCCGCTGAAGAAATTCAAAAACAATCTCGGGAAAGTCCTTTTGGAAGAATGGGCAGCGTGGAGGAGTTTGCCCAAGCTGCTGTTTTCCTGCTTTCTCCCGTTTCTTCCTATATTACTGGCGTCATGTTAACAGTAGATGGCGGCATGTATAAAGCCACAATTTAATATTGCCAGAAACAGGATCATACTCAAATGAAATCCTATCGCAAAGAACTGTGGTTTAACATCCCCCACCAGCGGGCTTTTATCAATATTACTGCTATGGTTGAAGAGTGCCTGCAAGAAAGCGGGATTAAAGAGGGGCTGGTGTTGGTGAACGCGATGCACATCACAGCCTCTGTTTTCATAAATGATGACGAGCCGGGATTGCTTCAGGATTATGATGACTGGTTGGAGACCCTCGCGCCCCACGAACCGATTAACCGTTATCGGCATAATCGAACCGGCGAGGACAATGGTGACGCCCACCTCAAACGACAAATCATGGGTCGTGAAGTTGTGATCGCAGTGACTAATGGCCGCCTCGACTTTGGTCCGTGGGAACAAATATTTTATGGAGAATTTGACGGAAGAAGACGAAAACGCGTGTTAGTTAAGATCATCGGTGAATAAAAAAATCCCCTCTCTTGATGAGAGAGAGGGGATAGAGGGCTAAAGCATTTGTTTATTTCTGAGCATAGAACTCATGGGTTAGTCTGACCAATTTTTCATTTTCCTTGTGGGTACCGATGGTTACCCGCCACCATCCATTCCGTCCATAAAGATTTTCCTGTCCGCGAAGGATAACGCCATGTTGTTCCGCATATTTGATCATATCTTTACCGGGTTTGCCTGTGTCTGTGCCATCCAAGAGGAGATAGTTCCCATAAGAATGAAAAACCGTCAAACCTGGGATATCCGCCAGAGATTCTTCGTAAAATTTAATTTCATTGTTATTGAATTCTACATTTTTGCGTAAAGTCTCGGTATCTTCAAAGGCAGTCAAAGCAGCCCACATCGCAATGGTAGAAACATTCCAGGGTATTAATGTACCAGCAATCTGCATGATCACATCGCGGTCACCCAGAGCATAGCCAAAGCGCAAGCCAGCCAATGCATATGCTTTTGATAACGTGCGGGTGATGATTACATTTTTAAAATCCTTCACCAGCTTTACCATTGACCTCTGCAAACCGGCAAATTCTATATATGCTTCGTCAATGACTAATGGCCGCCCTTGTTCGGCAATGCGGATAATGTCCTTCTCGTCCATGAAATTACCGGTCGGATTATTTGGATGAGCTACAACAATTATTTTCGTTTTAGGCGTGATGGCATTGATGATCGCGTCTGGATCAAACAGAATCTGTTTATCTTTGTAAACCATTTTGGTTGAGACCAGCTTACCCCCTAGAACGTTACAGCGTAGTTTATAGATGCCAAAACAAGGTGTTTGCTGAATAACTTCATCACCGGGAGCAATAAAAGATCGGAAGACCATATCGTAGACCTCCGAAGAACCATTTCCAAGCAAGACATTTTCCGGACCGGGAAGACCGTTGATCTCGGCAATCTTGCTTCGGAGAATCAAACCTTGGTCCATATAACGATTGGCTACTTTGGCATACTTATTAATGGTTTCCAGCACTTTCTCCGAGGGTTGATTAGGGTTTTCATTGGACATCATCCGAGCTAAACTTGGGTTTCGCCAGGCAAGCTCGATGTGCGGGGATATGTACATCGGTATACCTTTTATCCAGGGGACAAAATAATCTTCTACGGTTGACATGTGTAACTCCTTTTTGTTAATATATTCACAAAATTTCGCCTTTATTTTACTCTATTCGGAAGGGAAAAAGACACAAAGTAAAAAACTTTGTGCCTTTTTTATCTCATTTCCGAACAGAAAAATGCCTCATTTTATTTTGCAGCTACGTCCTTCAACCATTGCTCATAGCGGTAATCGGTAATGTCTTCACGGAAACGCCCAAACCATAGATCGGCGTAACCCTGAAAGTCTTCATCCAACTTGGAAATTCCGGTTTGAGTGGTACCCCACATTGCCTCATGGATCTCGGACATGCACCACATCAATTTACACCGAGCGAAGTTCTTTGGCGTAACTTCACCAAAATATTCCTGCAAGAGGATGCGAACTTGATCATCATTGAAACGGTGATGGTGACAATAGTTGCCTAAATCAAAGAAAATGTCGCCCATCCCGGCATATTCCCAATCCAAAATCTTTAATTCGCCCTTTTCACCGGGCACTTCTTCATCGAGAAAATTCAGATTCAATAAGTCGTCATGGCAGGGGGTAGGGACATAGGGGTCTTTGAGCAATGCTTGTTCTACTTCGTGCATCTTTTGCATAATCCAGTCAAAGTCAAAGGGGAACTTGCTACCATGCTCTTTCGAGACTTTGGTTAACATTTCAACCCGACGAAATACATTAAACTCCCCATCTACTGGGGGTGCATTCCGATGATAAAGACGTAGTTTACGGGCTACCCGCCGGATGTTATACTCCTTATTCATTTCCTCAGGAGTAATTTGTTTTCCAGTGATGAAACGTGTCACCAGATAACCTTCAGGTTCGATGAAATATAATACTTCTGGAGCAATTCCTAATAAACCAGCTGCTTTATTCGATGCATATTCGATCTCACGCCGAATTCCGAGCAAATCGGTATTTTCGCCGGTAATGCGCAACATGTAAGATTTCCCATCAGCATCAATCCGGTAATTATTATTGGTAATGCCGCCTTTCAGCACTGTTGATTTGATATCTTTGGCATCCTTTAGAAACGGGACACGTGCAATAGCTTGTTCGAGTGTCAGCGCCATAGAGAGCCTCCAGTTTTTTCATAGAATTTATTGGAGAGCAAGCAATAAGCTTGCCCTCCAGCTAGATAATATTTAATCGTCTCCACGACCTTTTGCCAGCCTCGCTAGTTCTTCCTCGATTCGTTTCATTTCCTCTTCGGAAGCTTTGCGTGGACCAGTGAAGTGTTTATTGGCATACCCAAACCAATAGACCACTAGAATAAGGGCAAACACAACAGTTGTCCATAAAGTCAATTCATTGGGCGGTAGACAGAACAAAATCGTAATAAAAACCACCCAAACAATGGCGATTAGATTAATAATCGGCCCATATTTACCCAAGCTCCACGGGGCATTTTCTCTTGTTGTAAATTCGCCTTTATTTCTTAATTTATTGCGCAAATTAAAGAAGACCGGAAGCATATAGGCAATATATAACGTGATCGTACTGATCGAGGTAACCACATAGTATGCTGCTGAGTATACCGTCAGTAGAAAAGCTAAAATCGAAGTGACAATGATGGATTTTACCGGAGTTCTCAGCTTGGGATCAATGTCATAAAATACTTCTGCAAACGGCATACCGCCATCTCGTCCGAAGGCAAAAAACATCCGGCTCATGCTGGTGATGGTAGCCAGACCGCATAACCACATACCACCGGCAACAATTAAAGAGACAACATCACCCAGAAATTTACTCAAGTTGCTATACGCAATAAATAGCACGGGGTTTGCTGCGGATGCAGTCTCAGCAACATCCGGAATGGCTGAAGTAAATGCCATCAAGACAAGATACCCAACCACGGATGACACCGCCACAGAGAGGAATACACCCCAGGCGCTGTTTAAGCGAGCCATTACGGTCTCTTCCGCTACATGGGCGGACGCATCATAGCCAGTATATGTCCATTGTGCCTGCAGGAATGCCAAACTAAATACCAGCCCAAATGGAGCTATCTTATAGAGATTAACTAATCCAGGGAACATACTAAAGAGTGGAGAATGTAACACCAATGGACCAAGTACCAAGGCAGGTCCAACAGTACCATCAGGGAAGGTTGCCGACGAGGCATCTAATGGATTAACTACATTTTGGGTGGATAACATAA
Organism: Anaerolinea sp.; assembly: GCA_020722415.1. Classification (GTDB taxonomy): domain Bacteria; phylum Chloroflexota; class Anaerolineae; order Anaerolineales; family UBA4823; genus UBA4823. The sequence goes on along the minus strand of DYKV01000014.1, from coordinate 25,649 downwards.
AGCTCCAACTGTTGTGTGTTTTGCCAAAGAAAAAGAGCAGGATAGCAATAATGAAAACACCTCCAATATGCCAATAGACACTGAAGTCATTCAACAATGCGGTAAGCCGAATACCGTAGATATTGATCAATGCTTGCGGGATCATAATCAGGATCATGACAAACAGGTAAAATCCCCAGCTTGTCCAGGTCCAACCGAATATACCGCCTAATGCGGGGGCATCGTTGGGGATACCAAAGAAACCTTGAATCATCCCCACTATATATATTGCCGCTGCAATATCAATTCCGGCGGTAATGGTCAATTGGCCCATCATATTGAACCAAGCTGTCCACCAGCCAGCTGCGCGCCCGCCCAAACGGGAAGACCAGTAATACAAACCACCAGCGGTGGGGTAAGCAGAGGCGATTTCAGCCATCGAGGCAGCCACCATCAAAGTAAATACCGACACTAAAGGCCAGCCAACAGTATTAATTATTGGGCCGGCGAATTTTAAACCGTAGCCATAGAGAAGCATAGCCCCGGTCAAAATGGAAATGATGGAGAAAGAAATAGCAAAATTGGAAAAGCCACCCATCTCCCGGAACAATTTTTGGGCATAACCCAATTGGTGCAGGTCTTTCACGTCCTGCAAAATTTGTTCTTCACGTGATTTTGGTTTAATTTCAGTCATGATTGGTCTCCTAAGATAAAAAGATAAGAGAGATACAGATGAATAATGGTAAATTTTCGCATTGTGGCTTGAGCAATCAATAAAAAAAATTTAATGCACCTCCTTTATTAAGGATTTTTCACCACCGGGCACAAAAAGAGATTAAGCAAGACAATCAAATAGGGACAAAGAATCTTTTGTGAACCGGGTTGGCTTCGAAATGAAGTTTGGTCGGATCTAACATGATTCTGCCTTACACCTGACATTTGGCAATTGGACATTTCCCGCTTCCCCCATCGTAAAACTACAGAAAAAAATAATAAGTCCACTCCCTCCCCTCGTCCTCTCCCTCAAGGGGGAAAGAACGAGGGTTTGAAGGGGGTAGGAGGGGAGCACAGGAGGAAGATTGCACTCTCGAATGTCAGGATAATATCAATCCCGAAATTAATAGAAGTAAATTTACTTGTTAAAGTGCCGCTTTTCTTGCTTTACAGTAATTCTTTCACCTGGGCAACCACATTGGCAACAGTAAAGCCAAATTGTTCAAAGATTGTTTTATAGGGTGCCGATGCCCCAAAACGATCTAAACCGATGACCGCATGTTTATTCCCTAAATATTTGTCCCAACCTAATGTCACCCCAGCCTCAATCGCCACCGCGGGGATATTTTTAGGCAGTACTTTCTCCTGATAGTCTAAAGGTTGTTCGCCAAACAATTCAAAACTAGGCATCGAAACGACGCGCGCCTGAATGCCTTCTTGAGCTAATTGCTCCCGGGCTGCTAATGCCAAACTGACTTCAGACCCACTGGCAACTAGAAGGACATCCGCTTTTCTTTTTTGCGCATCAGCCAGGATATAGGCGCCTTGTTCAACACCCTTGCCATTGCTGGTAACCATCGGAACAGCTTGACGGGTTAAAAGCAACGCGGTTGGTCCCTCTTTACGATTTAGAGCAATCTTCCATGCTGCAGCGGTTTCATTTGCGTCGGCAGGGCGGATCACCACTACATTAGGCATCGCCCGTAATGCCATTGCCTGTTCGACTGGTTGGTGGGTGGGGCCATCTTCACCCAACCCAATACTGTCATGAGTATACACATAGATGATTGGCAACCCCATTAACGCTGCCAAGCGCACTGCCGGACGCATGTAATCCGAAAAAACTAGAAAAGTACCGCCATACGGGCGAAAACCATGCAAGGCTAAACCATTCAGGATAGCGCCCATGCCATGCTCGCGAATGCCAAAGTGGATGTAATTACCGCCAAATTCGCCTTTCTTGATGTCTTTGGCATCTTTTGGTTTGGTGTTGTTGCTAGGGGTCAGGTCTGCCGATCCGCCAACCAGAGTGGGGATTTGCTGAGCTATCGCATCCAACACTTTCCCAGAGGCAACCCGCGTAGCGATAGGTTTATCCATCGGGAACACCGGCACAGCTGCTTCCCAATCCTTAGGCAGATCGCCTTGGATGAAATAGTCTAGTTCCGCCGCTAACTGAGGGAAACGCTGGCGATATTCACCTAAAAGTGCTGCCCATTCTCTTTGGGCATTAGTGCCCCGTTCTTTGACATCCGCAAAATATGGGGCTAATTTTTCGGTTGGAATGTAGAACTTTGGTTCCAAAGGCCAGCGAAAAGCCTTTTTCGTCAAATTCACTCCTTCTGCTCCTAATGGAGACCCATGCACTTCAGCGTTGTCTTGTTTGGGACTCTTATAGCCAATATGAGTGCGGCAGGCAATGATAGAGGGCTTGGCCGTCTCTGCTTGAGCTGCTCGAATGGCTTTATCAATGGATTCAAAATTATGCCCATTGGCACGCTGAACATGCCATCCATAGGCTTTGAATCGCATTAAGACATCATCGCTGAACGATAATTCGGTGGAGCCATCAATGGTAATGTGGTTATCATCATATAGCACGATTAATTTACCTAAACCCCAGTGTCCAGCCAAAGATGCGGCTTCATGAGAAACCCCTTCCATTAAATCACCGTCAGAAGCAAGTACGTAGGTGTAATGGTCTATGATGGGAAAATCAGGTTGGTTGAAACGCGCAGCTAGCATCCGTTCCGCTAGTGCAATTCCAACTGCGGTTGAGATCCCCTGTCCCAGAGGACCAGTTGTCATCTCAATACCATGTTTTGGTTCGTATTCCGGGTGGCCGGGTGTGGCACTGCCCCACTGACGAAAATGTTTAAGGTCATCCAACGATAGTGGATAACCAAACAAATGTAGCAATGAGTATAAAAGCATCGAACCATGCCCAGCCGAGAGGACAAATCGATCGCGATTGAACCAGGTAGGTTGCCCTGGATTATGTTTCAAAAAATGTCCCCAAAGGACGGTGGCGATATCAGCAGCTCCAAGGGGCAGCCCTGGATGGCCCGAATTGGCTTGCTGAACGCCATCGATTGATAGCATGCGGACTGTTGTTGCGACAAGTTTATCCAGTTCTGTGTACACTTTTATTATCCTTATGTATTCTCTTTATAAACCTTTCCCCTTCAACATAAACGATAGAAGGGGAAAGGAATAAAATGAATTATTTTACAGCAGCCATATTGCCGAGAACGATTTTCATCCGTTCGCCAACATAGTCTTCTAGACCAATGGATGCTTTTGCAAACGCCTCCGCCGTGGCAACAGTTGCCGGGTGATCATTGAATTCGGTAATTTCCAAACCGTTTGGATCCATGGCTTGAATGGCATAGGGTATCTTGCTTAATTTGTAAAGCACCTCGCTGGGGACTTCTTCGTGAATTCGGGGGTAGAATTGTAAATCGCCACAGCGATTCCAAAGAGGCTCAAGAACATAAGGTGGCATAGTGTAGACAATTTCACCGCCGGCAATCATTTCCACATCCCAAAAACGATATTTTCCGGCGACATTTGGACCATCCCGCATCGAACATGCCAATAATTTGCTGGCATAACCACCTTCGGTCAATAAACGATACGCTTTGCGGAAGACATGGATGCCAAACCAGTGTTTATCCTGCCAAGATAAAATAATGTTTCGCCGGGCTGCCTGAACATCCAATTCGGGGTTTTCGGTCAAACGCCCAATCATCATGGTGATGACGGCACGCCATTTGCCCATATCCACTTTATTTTCATTGGCGATTTTTATTCCCTCCATGGCTGCATTGGCTACTGCCATGATCTGCGGGAGCATAAAACAGGTTGTCACATTGGTTGGAATCGCCAGCGAAGTAAGGACTTTCACAACTTCAACCCCTTGAGTTGTACCAGGGACTTTAATCATCACGTTTGGAGAAATAGCCCGGATTTCTTTGGCGGCTTCGATCATTTTCTCTGTTTCAAAGTTTAAGCGTGGATCCAGTTGACCGGATATATAGCCAAATCGCCCTTCCGAAGCTTTCCAGATAGGCATTAACATCTCCGCCCCACGGCGGATTACCTCTTTATAGGTCATCCAGAACAGCTCATGTTGGGTTTTATCTTTATTTTCCGAAACGAGGTTGTCAATCCAGGCATTCCAAAATTCAGGATCATTCTTAACTGCCCCCAAAGACAATGGCGGGTTAGTCGTGCAGCCACGGATAACAGACTTCGCCGGATCATCAAGGTTGAAGAAACGGTCCAATTCTTCTTCCATGGTTTTTTTACGCTTCTCTGGCGCCATATCAATCATTTTTTTCTTCCAGTTTTTATAAATCAACGGGGAAGAATCCCACCATATCTCCATGTCCGGATTGGTGGCGACCAGACGTTCAATTACGGATGGTTCCATAAAAAGCCTCCTAATTCGATTGTGCAAGGATATTTTGTTTCATAACGCCTCAGCAGAGATGCTCGAAATAGCACTACTAAATTTCTGCTTTCAGCAATATTTCCTCATGTAATCAATCTCAGCGTTCCATCGAAACCGTTAATGAATATAAATCTCCGCGGTTATAGCAAAAGGTAAACTCAACCGGAGTGCCGTCTTCCGCATAAATCGTTCGCTCTTTATATAAAATAGGGGCGCCAGGTTCTACCCCGATTAATTTAGCCAGTTCTGGGTCAGCTTCACGCGCCTCTAATTTTTGGATAGCCCGTTTTACACGATAGCCATACTTTTCCATTATGTCCCACAATGATGTATCTTCTAAATTTTCACTCAGAATCGGAGCGAACAGCTTTTCTGGAATATAAGCATCATGCAACGTTATCGGTACATGGTTCGCATAGCGCAAAGTACGAATATGGATAACTGCTTCCCCAACCGGAATATCTAGCGCACTGGCTATTCTCCGCCGGCTGGGAACAACTTGGACATTTAATACAGTAGCAGCAACGTGAATCCCTTTCTGACGGGCGCTTTCAAAAAAACTGGTTAAACGTGTGTGATCGCGTTCGAGATGTGGAAACGCCACAAAAGTCCCTAACCCCTGCCGGCGATACAATAAACCTTCATCTATTAGGTCTATAATTCCTTGGCGCACGGTCATCCGGCTAACCCCATAGCGAGCTGCTAATTCATCTTCAGATGGTATCTTCTGACCCCGCTTTAAATTCCCATTTATTATCTCTGTCCGTAATGCTTCACGGATTTTGATATACAGGGGAACACCTTCTGTAGAAATGATCGTATTCACTCGTTGACCTCAAGCGTGATATCTAGACGTATAGACATCTATATTATTTTATGTAAATATCAAGAATAAGTCAAGGTTTTTTTGTAAACTGGTGACAAAATTGGTGAATTTTTAATATTTAAAGGAGGCTGATAAAAAATCAGCCTCCCCAGCTCAAGCCACTGAGCCTATTATACGTGAGAAGCAGCTAATCCAAGATCTGTCCCGCCCTTACTTTCCTAAACGTTTTTTAAATTCCTCGGTTAAAGCCGGCACGATCTCAAACAAATCGCCGACAACGCCATATTTTGCCAGATTAAAGATAGGAGCATCCTTATCTTTATTAATAGCGACAATCACTTTCGAGGTGCGCATTCCAGCTTGATGTTGAACTGCTCCAGAAATGCCACAGGCAATATAGAGATCCGGCGAGACAACTTTCCCGGTTTGGCCTACTTGATGCGCATAAGGAATCCAACCTGCGTCTACAGCTGCGCGGCTAGCCCCTACTGCTCCTCCCAATACTTTTGCCAGTTGGCGGATCGGTTCAAATCCTTCCGGCCCATTAACGCCCCTCCCCCCAGACACAATTATAGCAGCGCCATCCAAAGAAACCTGTCCCTCTTCCACTACGTAATCCAACACCTTAGTGGTTAAATCTTCCTCAGATAACTTAGCATCCACCTTGGTGACTGTTCCGCTTTTACCAATTTGCGCTTCTGGATGGGCAAAGGCGCGCACCCGCACGGTGATCAATTGCGGACGGGTATTAGGACAAAGTTCATTGCATAAAAGTTTTCCAGCATAAACCGGTCGAGTGACTTGTACTGAACCGTCTTTCATTGTTAAACCGGTTGCGTCTACAATCACACCGGTGCTTAGATCTACTGAGGCGTAGGCAAAAAGATCGCGCGTTCGTGTACCAGCAATACCTAGTACAACCTCTGGCTTTGCCTCCCCTACCACTTTGGCAAAAAGCGCTCCATAGGGTTCGATACGAAAATCCTTTAAGCTGATATCATCACATACAACTACTTCATCAGCCCCAAATTCGAACGCTTGTTGAACGATCTCGCCAACATTCGATCCGAAAACCAAGGCAGTGATACCTCCGCCTAAATCTTTGGTCAGTGTCTTGGCTGCTGTGAGCGCTTCCCATGCAGAGGGAGTAGCTTCGCTTTTAAATTGATCTATGTAAACCCATACTTTGTTTGTCATAACGCACCCCTTTCTAGATCACTTTCTCAGCGATTAGTCTATCGGCCAATTTGGCGGCGATTTCTTGCGGGCTGGCGCCTTCAATAATCTCAACCTTAGTCTCTTTAACCGGCATGGGATAAATCTCTGGCCAAACAACGAAAGCCCCTGTCTTTCCCACCCTGGTCGGATCTATGCCCAGATCAGCAATTCCCCATTTTGGAATAGCAGCTTTGGCAGCTTTGCGGATCCCCATGAAGGATGGATAACGCGGCTCATTGATACCCTTGATGACACTTACCACAGCAGGAATTTTAGCCGAGCATACCTGGCGTCCCTCTTCCATAAACCGTTCAACCTTGATCGTCTTTGCCTTTGGATCGATTTCGACAATTTTGATCACCTGGGTTAACACAGTCCAACCCAAGTAACGCCCCAGCATCGCCGCGGTTAAACCGGTATCGCCATCTATCGCTTGCTTACCAAGTAATACTAGGTCTACCTCACCTAATTTTTGGATTGCCTTGGCAAGCGTAAAGGCAGTAGCAGAAGCATCCGAACCTTTTAATGCCGCATCGCTGATGAGATAGGCTTCATCGCAGCCAACTGCCAGACAGGTCTTCAGTGCCTCATTCGCTGTTTCCGGACCCATGCTGATGGCTGTTGCTTTTCCACCAAACTTTTCTTTGAGCAGCAAAGCCTCCTCATAGGCATACTCATCCCAGGGGTTTACGATTAACGGTGAATCACCCCAGGTGACATGCGAGTCTACTACTTGAAGCTTGGCTGCGGTGTCCGGAACTTGTTTAATACAAGTTACGATATTCAATTTTCACCTCACTTTCTATCTATCCTAACCTAGCATAAAATAACTTCAAAGGAGCGAAAAGGAAATCTCTTTTCGCTCCTGAACCACCTAAATTGATTAGCTACGCACCCGCTCACCTTTTGGATCCCAGAGCGGTTCCTTGACCACTTCGGCACCCACGGTCTCGCCGAAGAACTCGATCTCCAAGCGAGTTCCAATCTGGCTATGTTCCATGGGTAAATAGGCATATACAATACTCTTCTTCACCGAATAACCATATCCACCCGAAGCGACCCAGCCGATGATTTTATCCTGTCCAGCTAAGCGGATAGGTTCTTTACCTAAAGCAACAGTACGGTCATCATCGAGAACCATACAACATAGTTTCCGGGTTATTCCCTCTGCTTTTTGTTTCATCAAAGCTTCTCTGCCAATGAAATCACCTTTATCTAATTTTACCGCAAAACCCAATCCTGCTTCATAAGGAGTATAGTCGGGTGTGGTTTCACTCGCCCAGTAGCGATAGCCTTTTTCAATGCGGAGGCTGTCAATGGCTTTGTAGCCTGCCGGTACCATGCCGAATGGTCGCCCAGCCTCCCAAAGCACATCCCAGAGTCGTTGACCGTATTCCATCGGGCAATAGAATTCCCAGCCCAGCTCGCCCACGTAAGTTACCCGCATTGCCTGGCAGGGCACATCGCCGACAGCGATCTTCTTGGTAGTCATATAGGGAAAGCCAGCATTAGTTACATCATCCTTGGTAACTTTCTGCAGGATCTCACGCGCTTTTGGCCCCCACAATCCAATACAAGCATAGCTTGAGCTAATATCCTCGATAATCACCGAACCATCTTCCGGCATATTCATTCGCATCCAGGAGAGGTCATGTTCACCAAAGGCAGTGCCGGTGATGATCCAGAAGATGTCCTCTGCCACCCGGCTGACGGTGAAATCGCACTCAATCCCGCCCCGTTTATTGCACATTTGGGTATAAATCACACTTCCCACGGGTTTATTAATGTCATTAGCGCACAGATATTGTAAGAAATTCAATGCGCCTGAACCACGCACCGCAAATTTATTGAAAGACGTTTCATCAAATAAGCCGGCAATCTCGCGGGTTTTAAGGTGTTCATAACCAATTGCTCGTGACCAGTTATGGTGTGCCCAACCCTTGGGTTCATGCCCATGGCGGGCGAGGGCTTCATGAGGTTTAAACCAATTCGGGCGTTCCCAACCGGTTTTTTCCCCAAAGAATGCGCCTAAATCTCGTAAGCGGTAGTACGTGGGGGAAAGACGTTGGGGACGACCGCTCATACGCTCTTCGCCGGGGTAGTGGATATCATAATATTGTGTGTAGGTTTCTAAAGTACGGGTAACGGTGAAACGCTGGCTGGCGTAATTCGAACCAAAGCGGCGTACGTCCAGCCGCCAGACATCATATTCGGGTTGACCTTCTATAATCCATTCAGCCATCACCTTACCGATACCGCCAGCGCCGGCTAAACCATGGGCGCAAAATGCACAGGCAACCCAAAATCCCTTTACCGATGTTGGACCTAGCAAGAATTCACCATCGGGGGTAAAGCCTTCGGGACCGTTGTAATACATCTTTATTTCGGCAGTTTCAATGGCGGGGACGCGCTTAATCGAATTCTCCATCAGCGGAGTAAAGCGATCCATATCAAAGGGCAGTAATTGGTATTTGAAATCCTTAGGGATGCCATCCAAACCAAACGGCATCGGTTCGCGTTCATATCCACCGGTCACCAAGCCGCCGGTTTCCTGCCGCCAATATACGAGCAAATCCGGGTCGCGCAAGGTAGGAAAGTTGCGTTCAACTCCTTCGATTGGTTTCGTGACAATATAGAGATGCGCCATGGGTACAACAGGCAAGAATAAACCAACCATCTTACCAACTTCTCCACCCCACTGGCCAGCAGCATTAACCACAATTTCCGTTTTGATAGTGCCTTTATCGGTTACGACTTCATCCACTCTGCCATTTTTTAGGTGGATCGCCTCGACATTTGTGTTGAGGAAAAACCGCGCACCACGCATCTTGGCACCAGCCGCTAAAGCGTTGGTTAAACCGGTCGGGTCAATCATCCCATCGGTCGGAGTATAAGCAGCTCCCAGCACACCATCCGTGGTCATTAGCGGGAACATTTTCTGGGCTTCCTTAGCGCTGATCAGTTCCATCTCCATCCCAAAGGAGCGCGCCATTCCAACCAAGCGCTTTAGGTCTTCCATACGTTCCGGTGAGGATGCCAGCCGAATACCACCCACCTCACGCCACTCGGTTTCAATTCCGGTTTCCTCTTTTAGTTTCCGATAGAGATCGGTGCTATAAAACATCATCCGAGTCAGGTTGGCATCTGAGCGCAACTGCCCGACCAAACCAGCAGAATGCCAGGTGGAACCAGCCGTTAATTCATGTCGTTCTAAAACGACCACATCCTTCCAACCCATCTTGGTTAAATGATAGGCAATGCTACAACCACCAACACCACCACCAATAATAACAACTTGTGCATGGGAAGGTAAATCAGTCATAAAGTACTCCTTGTTCGAAAAATAAGAAACCGGAAATAATCTATTCCGGTTTCAAAATTACTTTTGCCAAACCGAATCTGGACGGGCCATTTCAGCCACGATATCAAAGGTTGATATAACGCCCAATGGCACGGAATCCGGATGCTCGGGATCAACGACAATCAAACGATGATAATGGTGTTCGATGAGAATATTAGCTGCTTCTTGCAAACTTGCATTAATTGGGATGGTTAATGGTGGATGCATCACTTCAGCCACAGTCATTTCTCGGCAATCTTTTTCAGCACAGATCGGCAGTAAATCTAACCCACTCACCACCCCAAGCGGATATCCTTTCGCATCAACTACTACCACCGAACGCCAACCAGCGCTGGTCATTGCCCGTGCTGCCGCAGTCACTGGTGTCTTATCCCGGCAAACTAGATATGCATCAGACATGACATCACCCACTTCTCCGCGTCCCAGACTCCCAGCTGAACCAATTTGGGCAACGATATCCGATACCGAAATCACTCCGATTGGTTTGCCTTGTTCGGTTACCAACAGGCGCCGAATGCCTTCTTGAACCAAGCGCTGTGAAGCTTCTTTAATTGTTGCATTTGCTTCAATGCTGGCTACCGGCGAAGACATTAAATCACCGGCGGTCATTCCGCGCATTACCTCCAGACTTTGCGAGTCTGCCGAAAGCCACTCCCCGGCTAACAAATCAAAATCGGTGATGACACCAATGATGCGTCCATCTCGATCTGTTACCATCAAAGAATGCACTTTGTGTTGATCGAGCAGCACCGCCACCTGACCGATCTTCGTCTCTTTGCGGCAGGTTAACACCCCTGGGCGCATATAATCTTTGACTTTATCCTTCATTTTTTCCACTCCTTCTCGGCTGATTCCAATTCAAATATAAACCTTTCGATCAATGTACCTCATCCACATCCTTATACCATTTCACTCGATCGCCCACTCGAGCGCGTAACCGCCATTGCATTGGTTTCGGTTCTGCTTCGATTCGCTCTAGAAGTTTGTCTACCTGTCGAGCGACATGGGCTTTTTGTTCATCTGTCAACTGAGAATAGGTTTGGGCTAGCCTTTTTACTTTGTCGAGATTCATCGTAGTAGTTCGCCATAATCCCCAATCCTTAGCGCACAATAAGGCAATCCGGGCACTGTTGATCGTGCCTTGGTCATGATCACCTAAAGGATGTTCAAGCAGCAGCATAATGGTATCAATGATATCTTTCTCATTTATTCTAACGATCTGCATCTTTTCCAAGACCATTTCTGCCAACGGGATAGTCGGTTTATCCACTTCCAATCGGCCGAGCCAGCTGATCTCGTGACAAAAGTCTAATTTGTCATAAAAGACATCTATGTGTAACCCATTTTTAGGGTTATTGAAGATCGCCCGGTTTCCCTCACTGACGATAAAAACTTCCCGTTCATCCTCATAACCGAGCCCAGCCATCATTATCCGCACCTCTTTGGATTGATTGCTATAACCAGCAAAATCAATATCGGTGTACGCACGCCCCATGGCGGCTTGCAAATAGCCATATTGTGGACAATGCATTTGAAATGCTAAAGAACCAATCACGCGCAGGATAACACCAGCGTGTTCACTGGCTTCTAAGACACGCTGAAGCTCATTTTCAAACATTTTTCGTTCTGCTTCACCCTGCTCGCCCATGCCAATTGGACTGGTAGACATAACACTACTCCTGAAATGAAATTTTTTGGAAAGGCAATCCGATTCGCTGTTTCTCCGCTATGCGAAAACTATCTTATCTGCAAATAGGTTAGTTGATTTAAATATAATTATAACAAATAAATCAAATTCGTGCAAATTTCTTCAAAAAACGTCTTTTTTTATACAAAAGGATACCATAACGGAAAAGCTATTAAATTTCGACTAATCCGGGGAAAAGGGTTGTTCTTTGCGCTGAGACTCTAGTCTAAAAACCTAGTTCGGCGATAATTTGCTCTTCTGATTGGGGCTTGCTTTTCCCCTTCATCAGTTCTTGCCAAAAGCGCTGATCGTAACGACGGGAACGGATTGGGATCGGCATTGGTACACCCCATCCTAACAACAACACTTCTTCTTTGGGCTGTAAATGGGTTAACATACCCCGCAACGTATCCCGCCCAGCCAATCCAGCCAAAACCGCCCGAAGATCATCTTCATCGCCCAGCCAGCCAGAAATGCGCGTTCCTAGCTGCGACATGACCTCATCGTAAATTTGCGAAGGTCTTTGATCCACAATGAGCAATGTAACATAATATTTGCGCAGCTCTCGGGCAATGGTGTTAAAACTCGTCTGGGCTGCCATTTGACGATTGAGGATTTTATGCGCTTCTTCTACAACGATCACCAGAGGCCGGGGTTCTTGTAATTTCTTTGTGCGATATTGGTTGGTTGTAGCTTCCCAAGCTTCGCGAATGTGGCGGGTCAAAAAATTGGTCACAAACAAGTAATCTAAATCACTTTCATAATCCCCAAAAGAAAGTATCACATGCATACCATTTTGCAACATTTTAATGATCTCACCTATTCCATCGGCAGCTGGCTTTTCTCGGATGTAGCCGCGGTGAAATAAGATGCTCATTTTCGAGTGTAATCCTTCAGCAGCCATAGCATTCACCCCGGCTTGATTCGCCCAAGCAGCCACACTGCTCGGCGCTGGGATCTTTTTCAATCTCCCTCTCTCATCTTCTGTCTCTACCATAGCGCCATTTTCCATTTCTTTAAATTTACTGAACCAATTCTCAGGTCCAAAACTAGCCACTAAGGCTTCTAAGGTAGTAGGGGTGGTTTCTTTCAGATTCAGTTCTGTAGATAACAATTCAATATCTATTGGCCGAATATCTTTCATGGCGATTTCTAGACTGAAATCCGCCGGAGTGCCTCTCACCATACTATTGGCGCCTAAACCCACCACCCGTACCCGGGCTGGGAACAAGGTTTTTAATCCGTTCACTTTCATTCCACTGTCAGAGGCGACATCATCATAACCATATTCATTGTGCATATCAAAAACCAGCAAGGAGGATCGGTTTCGTTGAATCAATCCAGCCATGAGAATACGGGTCAAAAAGGATTTCCCGCTACCCGTAGCGCCAAAGATTCCGGCAGAGCGTTGGACAAAGCGATCCAAATTCAAACAAACTGCATGACCACCCTCACGGGTATATCCTACTACAAAATTTCCCTCTTGATCTGGTTTCCCAAAAATTTCGGCTATCTCCCCTTCCCCTGCTAGAAATACGTCCGCATGATGGGGGGGAATAGTCTTGACTGGCATCATTTTTGGCTCACTGCGCCGACCCGATTTAATTTCCTCCAGCCAAGGTTGGTATGCCTGGCTGGCTGGGTCAGGGCCGCGCTCTAACATCAGCACCGGCAATATCTCCAGATTGGTATAGAGCGTTTGCCCATGTAACCAATGAGCCAATTCCCCGGGCAAGCGGGCTTCACTTTCTTCATCCGCAAAGCGGGCGTCGGTCGCTCCCAATTGGATATCCGTTACCAATCCATAATAAACCCAATTGCCACTCGGGATCATAACAAAACTGCCTTCTTGTACCTGATCAGACGGGATAACCAAACGTGCTTTTAAATTCTCCCGTAAACCACCCCCAATGAGGTAACCAATTTTTCGGTTTTCCATCGGCGTAAGTGCATCATTCGTAAAAGTTTGCTCTGAGATCATAGCTGGTTCTCCCAATCATTTTCTGAAAAGACTTGGGTATCGGCGATGGACTGTAATACACGGATTAAATTTGTATAATCATCCCGCAAAAGAACGATCATCTCTTGAACTACTCTGCTTGACCAGTGTATATCTCCTGCTTGGCGATGGGCTCGCTCAGCTAATTGCAAGTGAGCAGCCAGGACTTCTTCCATCGCGATATCCTGTTCGCGCAAGATGTGCCGCAAATATCCAAACCGCCCGCTGTTTGTGAATTCAACCACTTCTTCATCTGTACAGAGCCATAACAATTCTAACCCCAACGGAGGGCGTGGTGGCAAAAGATGATAGATTTTTCCGTCCTCTTGATACCCTACCGCAAGCACCCGAATCTCTAATGGTACGCTTCTATTAATGCGGTGATCAGCAATTACACTTTCATCCATCTCTTCAACGGTAGCCAACTGGCGCACTAATCCGTCATCGGCAATATAGAGATCATAGACTAAACCAAAAATGGCATAGTTGGACTGCGGATTAACTCGAACGAGCGTCCCAAGGGCTGGAATATCCGCTTGGGCGACTCGGCAGCCGACTAAGAATTGGCGTGAATTAGAGCTCAGCAATCGTCCAATTTTAATCTCTGTCACAACTTGCCTCCTTGTTTGAGTTTTTCAGCTTGGCGTATTGGTAAGTTTTTCAGCCCTTGTTTATGGGAAATCATTCCGATGGGCAAACCTTGCCGCTGCATCTCGGTCAGGATCCAACGCGTCACTTGCTCCTTCTCGGCAGCGCTGACCACGGCTAATTCATGCGCCCGATGCAACGCATAGGGGTAAGCATTCCCACCCATGATCTGGCACTGCATAACAATTGTTGCATGGACAAGATCAACTAATTCCGTTTCTTGGGCTACCCAGGTTGGAATCTCTACCCGCCCTAACCAAGGTTGATTTTCATTGCCTACATTGACATAAAAAAAATTAATCTGGCTGTGATGGGGATATTGGGCGCTAGTGGCAGATTGTAAGGAAAACAAGGCAGAACGTTGCCCCGGTTTGAGGATATTGCCCAAAATATCTATATCGGAAACCCCGGTAAATGGGTGATAGCGCTGTATATTGTTAAGCTCTTCGATGGAAGCATGCCCTATTTCCAGCAACCGGATTAAGTAATTCGATTCTGGGCGGTCAATATACCCAGCAAAAGGTATTTTTTCCTGATAGAGATCGCCTAATACATTGAAATAGGATTCCAGGTAACGTTGGTAAATTTCTTGCTCTTCACTTACCTGGCTGCGCTCTATCCATAATTCTAAAGGTCCGTCTACCAAAGCCACACAAGGATTCGGAATGGATTTTCCTAAATCTAATATCATCTGCCTTTCGCCAATATCGCGTTGTAAAGCTAGACGAGCATCGCTATAATTTGTTAGTGGAGGACCATAAATCAGTTCGCACTGATGAGTGATTTGAGGTACTGAATTTTCATAAGGAAAAACAAAACCACTCACATTGATAAGCCCAAAATAAACCGCGGCATGCCGATCGGGGGAAATTTGAGAACCATCCGCGGCAAGCACCGTTAGTGGTTGGATCATTTTTGGTGGGGAAATACATGCATCGAGGCTTTCCGTAATCGGCTTCGCATAGCGTAGGTTCTTGGCTTGGTTTAGCGCTAATTTTTCGACGCGATCACATAAGGCAGTTATGTTTTGAGCTTGGTCTTGCAGAATTTGTAAGCATAGCTGGCGGGCCGCATACCACTGTTGCTGATAATCATGGGATTGAGAGACAAAATTGTGTATCTGAGGAAGCAATTGTTGATAGTCAACTGTCATAACAGCCTCTACTCGAACAAATGTTTGATTTATTTTACTATTAAGTGGTCTACTTTCCTAGGGCTCTCCATACTATTTTTCGGGTAAAATCAGAATAACGGTATTTACACGATGCTTGCTTCACAAACCTTGCCTGTCAAGACTTTTCCCCCACAAATTCGTTATTTTGATGTGCGCCATGATCTCTTGGGGGTAGCTAACCTGATTGAGTTATGCTTTGCCGATACACTCAATCAAGACGGCTTAAAATATATTCAACAAATCCGTCAGGCTGCTCAAAATACATCCCTACTTGGTATTGCCTGGGTGGGGTATGAAAGGGCTGCCCTACCTAGCCTCGGTTTTGTCTGGGAAGAGAATCATCAGATTATCGGAAATCTAACAATTATTCCACATCATTCGAAAGCAGGAACGCATTATTTAATCGCCAATGTGGCAGTTCACCCTGAATATCGGAGAAGAGGGATTGCCCGTCTTTTAACTGAAAGGGCTCTCATTTACCTGCAAAATAAGCAGGCAAAAACAGTCTGGCTGCACGTACGCGACGACAATCCTCCGGCAATTAACCTTTACAACAAACTAGGCTTTCAAGAAAATATGCGCCGCACCACCTGGGAAAAACCATCCATACCAGATCTATCCGCACTACCTGCACTTCCCAGGGATGAATTTCATTTCACCTTAAGTAATTATTCCATTCATCCACGCCGATCCACAGATTGGTATATTCACCGAAATTGGCTTAATCAAACCTATCCTCCTCAATTCGGTTGGCATTTGAATTTTAATCTGGAATGTTTTCAGCCTGGTTTTAAAGGCTGGTTCTACAGCGCCTGGCACGACCTTGGATTAAAACATTGGTCTCTTTACTATGCTGGACGACTTATTGGAGTTGCCAGCCTGGAATCTTCTCAGGCTGGTTCGACGATCATTTATATCGCTCTCGATGAAGTCTTTGAAGACCCAGCAACTTATGCGTTGTTATCCTTTTTAGACAAGCAATTTCCAAAACATCCTAGCTGGCTGATAGATTATCCCGCTTATCGAATAGCCCAGCCATTGAAAGCACTCGGGTTCAACCCAACCCAAACTTTAATTTGGATGTCTCGTCCAATTTAAACAATTAAGTCCAGCTACCAATCTATGACCCCCTTTGTCATCCTCATTGTCATAGCTTCCACTATCATGCACGCTAGTTGGAATTTGCTCGCCCGTTACGATAGATCAGAGAGCCGTTTCTATAAACGCATGTTAATTTTTATCGTTATTGCTGGTTTTTTCCCGGCTGTAATCAGTGAAATCCGCACCCACTCACTCACCTCGTTGGCTTGGTTGTGCGTCTTCGGTTCGGGATTTTCAGCGAGTATTTACTTATTTTTCCTTGCCAAATCGTATGAATCCTCGGATTTTACCATTGTCTACCCGATTGCCCGTTCCTTACCAGTTGCCTTCATTGGAATTATTGATACACTGCGCGGGCGACCGCTCACAGTTTGGGGTTGGGTGGGTATCTTTTTTGTTACTCTCGGATGTATTCTCGTACCGCAGGTATCCTTTCATTCCTTCAATTGGCACAACTATCTTAACCGCACCAGCCTATATATGATCTTGACCGCAATTGGCACAATTGGCTATACTTTTCTCGATAAAATTGCAGCGGAGGTGGTGCAGCAGGGACCAGCAACCGCGGCGCGTTATGGCTATATGTATTTTACGATTTCGTTATTCCCTTATTTACTCTTTCTTAAACTATTCCCGTCCCGCAGAGCATCTCAGGAAGATTCACCATTAGGCTGGAAGCTTGCCATTCCAGCTGCTATATTAAGCTTTGCTGCTTACTGGCTGATTTTATGGGCATACCAACTCAGCCCGTACGCTAGTTATATTGTTGCCTTTCGGCAATTCAGCATTGTTATCGGCGCTGTCTTAGCTTTTATTATCTACAAAGAAAAAGGGATCGCCATACGGCTCACCGGCGCATCCTTACTCACAAGCGGGCTCTTAATCATCGCCTTATTGGGCCGCTGAATTAAATCGAAACGACCACCACGGGCTTTGGTGGTTTGTATTTAAATAAACTATCCCATTTTTACGATAATGTCAGAGAGAACATTTGCAGCTTCATCACCGCGATCGGAAGCATTCGAAAGGTGGCGGTATGTTTCGCGATATTTGAGCATCTCGACAATGTGTTCAGCATCTTTGGGTTGATGAAATAAATCTGCAAGTGCCTGGCGATACAGATTCTCGACCTGGTTTTCCAGTTGTTTCGCTCGTACCGCATGGCTTTGGGCAACACCGAGGTGATCAGAAAGTCGCTCCACCCCCATGTGAATCTCATTTGCCATCTTGAGCAAGAGTTGACCAATTTTACGCATATAATCATTGGGTGTTACATCAAGAATCTCCATCTCCACAGTAGTGGAATATCCATAGTCCAGCATATCGTCTACGGCTCTCGAAAGAGCATGGATATCCTCTCGATCGAATGGGGTTATGAATGTACGGTTGAGCTCATCAATCAAAATGCGGCGGATCTCATCAGCAGTCTCTTCAATCTTGGCAACTGCCTCTGCATGGGCTTGATCGGGATTATTAAAGTATTCTACCAAAGCTCGTATACCATCTTCCGTTAATCCGGCTTGCTGGATAAGGAGCTCGACAAAGCGATCAGGTCTTTGTCGAAAGAGGTTTTTCAAAGAGATTTTTTTCCAAAGAGGTGTATTTTTCTTCATTTTACATTCTTCCTTATAATCATAAGATTGGAGATAATAATAAATAGATTAATGCGCCAAATGCGCCTGTGGCTGGAATTGTAAATATCCATGCCAGAACGATTTGCCCAGCAATCCCCCAGCGAACTTTTTGAATCCGCTCAGCTGAACCCGCCCCTAATATAGTCGAGCTGATTACCTGCGTTGTGCTGACCGGGGCGCCAAGCAATGCCGCGCCTAAAATTACCGTCGTGCTGGCAAACTGAGATGAAAAAGCATGCACAGGTCGAATACGGTAAAATTTTCCCCCCATGGTTTTTATCAAACGCCATCCACCTAAAGCTGTACCTAATGCTATGGAAATAGCGCAAGCTGCAATTACCCAAGCCGGAACATAAAATGTGGGAATTGCACCAAATGCGACCAAGCCCATTGCCAATACACCCATCGTTTTTTGGGCATCATTAGTCCCATGGCTAAGGCCCAGGGTTATCGCAGTAAGCCACTGCGAGCGACGAAAAAATATATTTACGGATGGCGTTGAATGCCGTCCAACAATGAGGGTCAGTTTCATAATAATCCAACCAACAACTAAACCAATAATGGGCGATATAAACAAGCCTACAAGGATCTTAATCATTCCTTCCATGCGGATTACATTCAAACCATACCCTATGAGCGCAGCACCAACAAATCCACCAATTAGCGCATGCGATGAACTGGAGGGAATGCCAAACCACCAGGTCACGATATTCCAGGCAATTGCCGATAATAGTGCTGCCATCGCTACGGGAATTGTGACAGCGTAATGTTGCACCACCTCGTTTCCAATCGTCGTCGCCACCGCGACACCGAATAAAAATGGCCCAATCAGATTAGATAAAGCCGCAATAAATAATGCCCATTTTGCTGCCATCGCACGGGAGGCGATTGCCGTCGCCACAACATTTGCACTATCATGAAAACCATTTAAAAAATCAAATAGAAGCCCAATAATGACGAAAACTATCAG
Organism: Anaerolinea sp.; assembly: GCA_020722415.1. Classification (GTDB taxonomy): domain Bacteria; phylum Chloroflexota; class Anaerolineae; order Anaerolineales; family UBA4823; genus UBA4823. The sequence goes on along the minus strand of DYKV01000014.1, from coordinate 6,602 downwards.
CAATGGATTCAAAGCTAATTCCTTATGCAGTAATTGATAACAGGATTTATATTATACAATGATTTATTAATATTGTTAAGATTAATTAACAATATACTCATCTAAAATGATAAATTTATCGTTCAATAACTCGAAATTCAATTTTTTAAAGAAAACCTAAATGTCTTTTGCCAGGCAGCTTTTGCTCATCGCGTTATTTGAGTATGGGCAACAAAATTAGATAGATGCCTGCGCCTAGGATACCTGTAGCAGGGAGAGTAAAGAGCCAGGCTAATCCGATTTGTCCGGCCACACCCCAGCGTACTTTTTGGATTCGTTCAGCGGATCCAGCACCTAAAATCGTGGAACTAATTACCTGAGTGGTGCTGACTGGCGCGCCAAATAATGCCGAGCCCAAAATTACTGTCGTGCTAGCAAATTGGGACGCAAAAGCATGCACTGGTTGAATACGATAAAATTTGCCTCCCATTGTTTTAATTAAACGCCAACCCCCCATCACCATTCCAAGAGATATTGAAGTAGCGCAAACAAGAATTACCCAAGCTGGCACATGGAAACTCGATATAGCGCCAAATGCCAATAAACCCATGGTAACTACGCCCATCGTTTTTTGAGCATCATTACTGCCATGGCTCAACCCCAAAGCAATCATGGTTAACCATTGTGAACGCTTGAAAAACAAATTAATGCGCGGCGAAGTCCGCCGTCCTAAGCCGCGGGCGAGTTTCATAATCAGCCACCCGACTATTAAACCAAGCACGGGTGAAATAAACAATCCTATTAATATCTTATACAATCCTCCCATGCGGATGACATTTGTGCCATAGCCAATTAACGCTGCCCCTACAAAACCACCAATCAATGCATGGGATGAGCTGGAGGGGATTCCGACCCACCAGGTGAAGATATTCCAAGTGATTGCAGAAATTAACGCCGCCATCGCAACGGGTATCGTAATTGCCCGGCTCGCCAAAACTTCATCCCCAATAGTAGTCGCCACAGCCACACCAAATAAGAAAGGTCCAGTAAAATCAGCTAATGCCGCAATGAGTAATGCATAACGGGGAGGCAGCGCCCGCGATGCAATTGCGGTTGCAACCACATTAGCGCTATCATGAAAACCATTGAGAAAATCAAACACCAACGCAATCATAACAAAAAGCACTAATAATAAGTTCATCGAAAAACACCTCGCCTTAGGGTCGGAATATAAGTGTTTATTATAATTCAATCCCGATCTAATGTTAATATCTTTTAACATAATGGGTTTATATTAATATTTATTAATAAATCCGACGCGAGTACCCCGCTCGCGTCGGTTCTCAATATGTAGGATTCCCCCAATTCACCCTAGCGATGACCACTGAATATGCTGACGGAATTTAATTCCACCCAACGTTTTTCTCGTTTTCTGGCTTTTTGTTCATCCACTTTCGGATTCAATTTTGAAAATAACCAACTTATCAAGCGCTGCACACCTTCACCTAATCCATCTCTTTTTTCCATCGTCCTCATATTAACTCACACTTTCTCTGATCCATTCCTTTATTCTTCCATTGAGAATGGGGCGCTATCAGTTACGAAAACAAACCGATCCCCACGATAGATATCTTCTCCGCATTCAATTGGAACACCATCGGCATCAAATGCCAAGCGATGTTGTAATATCATGGGGGCTCCAAGGGGAACACCTAACAACCCCGCCTCATATTCAGTCGCCACAACCGCTTCAAGGCTTTGCCGTGAATGGTCTATGCGCACATTATATTCTTTGCGCAAAATCTCATATACTGATCGATTCTCCAGATCAAAACGCTCCAAACCTACAAAACGGCTCAGCGGCAGATAACATTTCTCTAACATGAGGGGTTCTTGGTTGGCTAGCCGCAGACGTTGGTAATAATAAAGCGGAGCAGCCAAAGGGATATTTAAGTCTCCAGCGATGCGTGCATCCGCAAATCTCTTTTCCAGAAAAAGAATTTTCGCGGCCGGAATATAACCTTTTTGACGAATCGCATCGGTAAAAGCGACCAGTTTGGTCGCATTTCGCTCAATTTTTGGCTGAGCAACGTATGTTCCATCCCCCTGCCGGCGGATAATTAACCCCCTCGCTTCCAACTCGGTTAATGCCTGGCGCAGGGTCATCCGGCTGACATGCAACATTTGACACAACTCTCTTTCAGGCGGCAAGCGCTCTCCCGGCTTTAATTCACCACTGGCGATGCGATCCCCAAAGGTTTCCGCAATTTGCACGTAGAGAGGGTAATTAGTTATGACAGAATGTTCATTCATGATCATCCAAAACCCATTGGTATATTGGTCTATACCATTTATATCCAATTTTTTCGATTTTGTCAACAGTCAATCCAGCCTTTGTCAACCAAACTTGAAAAATGAACCGTCAAGTTTTCCCAACACAGTCAATCCAGCCTTAAATAAAAAAGCGTGCTCTACGCACGCCTTTAATGGTTCTTTCTATTGCTTAGCCTTGACTTTCCTTGCGTTCTTTCAAAGCCAGCACAGCTTCGGCTGAACAAGTGATTTCTACATCCTCACCTATTTTAGGTAGAGCTAGGTAGGGATTGTTGAAAGTGTCCATATAAAAGTTTAGGCTGTCAATGCCAATTTGAATACGCACGACTGCACCAAGGAACGTGATATTTTGAACCTTTCCTTTGAGTATGTTTGCTTTCTTCTCCTGAGAGGCAAAACTCAATCGCTCGGGACGGATAGCAATCATCACTTTATCGCCGGAATGCAGTTTGTCCAAACTAAAAGCAGTTTGCAACTGTTGTCCCTCAAACTTTAATATCTTCGCTTTTGGATCTACCACTTCAGCATTCACTGCATTCAGTGTTCCAACAAATTGAGCCACAAACTCGGTTTGGGGGAAGTTATAAATTTCAAATGGCGGACCAATTTGTTCGATCTGTGCGTTGTTCATTACTACAACCCGATCGGAGATAGACAGCGCTTCTTCTTGATCGTGAGTAACATAAACCGTAGTAATTCCTAGCTCGCGTTGAATGGAGCGGATTTCTCCGCGTAAGGAAACTCGGATCTTCGCATCTAATGCGGATAACGGTTCATCAAGTAATAACACTTCTGGATGCATTGCTAATGCCCGCGCCAGCGCCACCCGTTGTTGCTGACCTCCAGATAGTTGGTGTGGATAGCGGTTTCCATACCCCGGCATGTGGATCAACTCCAGCATTTCATTGACCCGCTGGTTAATTTCCTCTCGCGATCGTTTAGCAATCTTCAAACCAAAACCAATGTTAGCAGCAACATTCATGTTTGGAAAGAGTGCATAAGATTGAAAAACCATTCCCACTGGACGCCGGTTAGGTGGCTCATAGGTGACATCTTTCCCGTCTATGATGATTTCACCACTTGAAGGAACCTCAAACCCAGCGACCATCCGTAACGTGGTTGTTTTACCACATCCGCTAGGTCCCAAGAAAGAAACTAGCTCACCTTTTTCAACTTTGAGATTAAAGTCTTTAACAGCTGTAGTTTTTCCAAAAGTTTTACTGACGTTATTGATTTCTAGAAATGCCATAATTGCCTCGTTTTAGTTAGTGTGCAACAGCAATCTGCTCTTCGCCTTTTGCTCCCCGGCCAAGGCTTTGCATAATCATCATTGAGAACCAGGTCAAACCAAAGCTGACCAGGGAAAGCGCTTGAGGAGTATATGCACGCATCGAACCGATTTCTTCCATATAAGGACCAAAAGCAGGCCAGGAAAGTAAGGATGCAAATGTAAACTCACCCATCACGATGGCAAAGGTGAGAAAAACACCACTCAATATTGCTACGCGGATATTAGGAAAGATCACTTGACTGATGATCGTCCCCCAGCCGGCGCCCATACTAAGGGCTGCCTCAGTGAGAGTGCGGATATCAATTGCCCGCAGACCTGAATCCACCGACCGGTACATATAAGGGAAGGATAATATAATGTACCCCGCGATCAGTGGGATTGGAGTTGGGGTTAGATTTAATGGCGGTTTTCCATAGAGACGAATCAAACCAAAAACTAAAACCACTGCGGGGGTGACGAAGGGCATCAGGGTGATAAATTCAACCAACGGGCGGATTTTTTGTAGCTTCCAATGCACCCAATAAGCAGTTGGAACGACGAGAAGCAGGCTGAAGATAATCGTTAAAACCGCCCAGAGGAAAGAGTAACCAAAGTTTTGATAGAACTTGGGATCTTCGAAAGCCACCCGAAACGCTTCGAACGAATAAACACCTTTTTTCATCCGTAGACTGAATTCGAGCGTGGCAAATAAAGGCAGGAAGAAATAAAAGATACCTAAAATAAAGATAAACCAGGCAAAAATATTAACTTTTTTCATCGTAACCACCTCGCTGCCCGCCGTTGCAAAGTTAGATATCCAACCATACTTAGCGACATGATCACAATCATCCCCAACGCGAGGGCGTTCCCAAGTCCTGGGTTATACAATACATCGCCCTGGATTTGCGCACCAATGACTATCGTGATTAAATTAATAAAACTACCCGAGAATGCATAAGCGGTAGCATAGGCACCAAATGCATTTCCAAAAAGGAGAATCATCGTTCCTAAGAGGGTGGGCATAAGGATTGGAAGAGCAACATAGCGCCAATAGTGGAGTTCAGTTCCACCAAGATTTTCACAAGCTTCGCGCCATTCTCGCCGCAGCCCATCCAAGGCAGGTGCCATAATCAACACCATCAGAGGGAATTGGAAATACATATACACGATGCTCAATCCCCAAATCGAGTAGATTGTAAAGCCCCTGGCATGGATGTCTACATTAAGAATATTTTCGATTATTCGAGTGACCAGCCCAGCATTACCAATCGTTGCTACGAAAGCAAAAGCCAATGGAACGCCGGCAAAGTTAGAGGCTACGCCAGAGAAAGTAAGTAAGAATGATCGAGCTACGCTTGGTAAACCACCTAAAATCACAGAGTAAGCCAGCAGAAAACCAAAAATGCCGCCACTCACCGCTGTAATTAAACTAATGGTCAAGCTTGTCCGATAAGCATTAATAAAATCGCGCCCATGGAAGATGGCAAAAATGTTATCCAAAGTAAACTGTCCTTCCGGACCCTCAAAGCTGCGAACAAAAATGGATAGCGAAGGAAGGATCAGGAACATGATTGCAAAGGCAAAGAACGGCACCACACCCAACCAGGACCAATTAATTCTGGATTTTGGGGGGCGCGCCGATGGCGCGCCCCCTGTAGTGCGGTGCGAATCTGGTTTCGCATCCATAACCATTCTTACTCTCCGTATACAACCTTACGCCAGTTATCAGTAATGGTCTTTGTAATCTCTTTCAACTCATCAACAGTGGGGAAGACCGCTTTTTCATAAGCTTCCGCAGGCGGTAATTTATCTAGCATCTCTTTCGGAACAACGCCGCGCTTGACCATATCGGTAAACCGAATCGGGTGAGCATATCCCTTGAGATAGAGATTCTGCCCTTCATCAGACATCACAAACTCCCACCAAAGGCGAGCAGCATAGGGGTGGGGTGCATAAGCACTAATACCGCCCGCGTATGGACCTGCGACGACGCCAGTCTTGGGAACGACGATCTCTAGGTCGGGGTTGCCATTAAGGGCATCGCGGTTAGCCAGTGCGAGATAATCCCATTCCATTGTAACCGGTGTTTCACCAGCCGCGATCCGGCCTTGATCGGCAATCACCGGGATGAAATTGCCTTTGGCATTCATTTCTTTCCAGAACTCCAAACCAGCCTGAGGAGCTGCTTTCAGATCACCATTTGCCATGGATAACCCAGCGGCAAACACCGTCATCACTGACTCGTTGGATTTCATTACATCGCCAGCCATGGCGACCTTCCCTTTATATTCTGGCTTGAGCAAATCTGGCCAATCTTGCGGAACTGGTATGTTTGGGTCTTTGATAACTTCAAATGTCAAGACACCGTAATATTCTGCCCACCAGTATCCATCGGGATCTTTGACTGGAATGGTATCCCACGTTGCCAATTTGTATTTAGCCAGTAAACCATCCTTCATTGCCGTGGCGGTATGGCCAACACCGATATCAATAACATCGGGTGCCTGGGGACCTTTGCTATCCTTATTAGCGCGGATGGCTTCCAATTCATCCGATGAACCGGCGTCGGGGTTCAATTCGTTGATTTCAATGCCATAGCGATCCTTGAAGGTTTGAATGATCTCGCCATAGTTTGCCCAATCGTGTGGGAGGGCAATTGTGGTGAGCTTCTTGCCTTCTACTTCAACCGCTTTTACCAATTCCTCCAAAGGAATCGTATTTCCGCTGGTGAGATCGGGAAGTTTTGCTGCTTCGGGAGTGGGGGTGGCTTTGGGAGCACATGAGGCGACTAAGGCTGCCCCACCAGCTAATCCGCCTAGTTTAAGAAATTCTCGCCGAGATAATTTGCGATTCATCTTATCCTCCATTTGTTTAAGAATTAGAAAAATTTAAATTTAACGTTGATCGTATGACAACCTTGGGATACAGTTTGACTATCGTTTGCTTTTGTTCACCTCCTGGTCTACGCTGTTTTGCATCTTGCCGCACACCGGTTGTGGCAAAGGAATTGAGGATCATA
>DYKV01000175.1 GCA_020722415.1 Anaerolinea sp. | reverse complement strand
AAAAATTTAATAATAAGGGAACACTATGATATCTTCCAAAGATATGGAATTATTAAAACATGCTGTCAAAGTAGCTGAACGCGCCCGTGAAAAGGGCAATCATCCTTTTGGCGCTTTATTGGCAACCAAAGATGGGCAAATCTTGCTTGAGGCTGAAAACACAGTCCTCTCGGAAAAAGATTGTACTGGTCATGCAGAAACAAATTTGATGCGCTTAGCGAGTAAGCAGTATCCCTCCGAATTTTTACAACAGTGTACGTTATATTCCAGCACCGAACCGTGTGCTATGTGCGCTGGGGCAATATATTGGGGCGGAGTTGGGCGAGTTGTATTTGCGTTGAGTGAAGAGGAATTACTCCAATTGACGGGTGCGAACCCGCAGAATCCAACCTTGAATTTACCTTGTCGGGAAGTTTTCAGCCGTGGGCAGCGCTTGATCGAGGTTGAAGGTCCAATCCCTCTACCCGAAGCGCTATTGGTTCATGCTGGATTTTGGGATTAAAATTTTGTGAATTCTCAACATAGACAAAATCAGATCCATTGTTTATAATATTTGTCAGACAAGTTAATAGAGCTTCCTGAATGAAAACTTCTTTCAAAGCACAAATAATTACACTCTTGATTGCAGTGTTGGGCGCTTTAGCTGTGGGGGCTGTTTTGCTGTTAATTGTGCATGCTAATCCCTTCAGAGCCTATGAAGCCATGTTGTTCGGTCCATTTAGTGACCTTTATGGATTAACGGAAACAGCTGCCAAAGCAACCCCTTTATTGTTAGTAGGGCTGGGAATTGTAATCGCTTTTCGATCCGGAATCCTTAATATTGGGGCAGAAGGGCAAATGATGATGGGGGCTTTAGCCGGGACAGTCGTGGCTCTAAACCTGCAAAGAATGCCCGGAATTTTACTCTTACCCTTAACGCTCTTAGCCGGCTTTGCTGGAGGAGCGATCTATGGGGCGATACCGGGTAGTTTAAAGGCTTATTTTAAAGTTAATGAAATCTTGTCTACTATCATGCTGAATGCAATCGCTCAACAATTTATGGTATATCTTTTACGGGGCCCTTTGATTGATCCCACCGAAATTTCCTATGGAACGGGTTTTCCACAAACGCAACAGTTACCCGAATCGATATGGCTGGTGCGCTTGATTCCGCAAACCCGCTTGCACCTAGGTTTTGTCATCGCTATTCTAATGGCTATCTTGGTTTATATTTTCCTCTGGCGTACAGTGATTGGGTATCGGTTGCGGGCAGTAGGAGCTGGGCCACAAGCTGCCCGGGCTGCCGGGATCAATGTGGAAACAGGACTGTTATCGGCGATGGTCTTAAGTGGTGGTTTTGCTGGTTTAGCTGGAATTGTGGAAGTTCTAGGCATTCATCATCGTTTATTGGACGGGATTTCGGCTGGCTATGGATTTACCGGTATCGTGGCTGCGTTGTTTGGTCGGTTGCATCCATTAGGGGTTATCCCAGCCGCATTTCTCTTTGGGGCATTGATGCTGGGCGCGGATATGATGCAAAGAGCCGTCGCCATTCCAGCGGCAATTGTGCAAACCATTCAAGGGCTGATGGTGTTATTTGTGGTAGGCTCAGACATATTTATCCGCAAACCAGATTGGGCGAGACAGTTATTAGGTATAAAATTATTAAAGAAGAAAAGCGCGATGGGTAGTTACCCCAATAATCAATCTCCGCCTTTGGTACCAAAATAGACAAGCGAGAATTGGTGATGATCAATCAATTGTTGGAATTTAGCACCATAATTGGAATTTTAACGACCGCCATCCGTTTAGCTACCCCGTTTTTACTGGCAGCGCTTGGTGAGATGTTTGATCAGCGGGCTGGCGTGTATAATTTGGGAGTGGAAGGGGTGATGATGTTGGGTGCTTTTATCGGGTTTTGGGTTTCGCTACGGACCGGGTCATCTTATATTGGGATTTTAGCGGCTATCTTTGCGGGTGTTTTGATGGGCTTATTGATGGGATTGGTGAGCATTACATTACAGGCGGAACAAGGGATCAGTGGTATTGGATTGTTCATGTTTGGAGTGGGACTGGCTGGTTATCTATTTCGGATTACGATTGGATATATTACCAATATTGAGGGTTTCCAACCGATTAAAATCCCAATCTTAGGGGATATTCCCATTTTGGGGACCGTGTTTTTCAACCACAATTGGATGGTTTATTTCGCTTTCCTGATGGTGCCCATTTCCTGGTTTATCTTATTCAAAACTACCTGGGGGCTGAAAATCCGAACCGCAGGAATGACACCCGAAGCAGCAGACACTCTGGGATTAAGCGTCGTTGCCATCCGATATACTTGTTTGGTGATTGGCAGTGTAGCAGCAGCAATGGCTGGTGCATTCTTGACCCTGGGCCATACCAATATGTATGCAGATAACATCTCTGCAGGGAGAGGTTTTATTGCAGTTGCATTAGTATATTTTGGAAGGTGGAATCCATGGGGTATTTTAGGCGGGGCGTTGTTTTTTAGTTTTGTAGATGCGCTGCAACTATGGGTCCAAGTACTAGGACTAAAGATACCTTATGAGTTTGCTGTAATGGCACCTTATGTCCTAACCATCTTGGCACTAGTTCTAGCAGCGCGCAGAATATGGGAACCGGCGGCACTTGGAAAGCCGTTCAATCGCGAAGGCGATTAATATTTTTTATAAGGAGAAGAAAGATGAAAAAGGTAGCGTTAAGTGTTGTTCTGATAATGGTCTTAGCGATGCTGCTAAGTGCCTGCGGCACTCAAACAGCTTCGCAAAAGATCAAAATCGCTCTGGTTCTACCCAGTACAGTAGATGACTTATCTTGGAGCCAGGGAATGACCGAAGGGGTGAAGGCGGTCCAGAAAGAGCTGGGAGAAGACAAGGTAGAAGTGGCAATCAGTGAACGATTAGGAAACCCCACCGATGCAGCAGCAGCCGTGCGCCAGTATGCTTCCCAAGGATATGATCTGATCATTGCGCATGGTTCTCAATATCAATCCATCCTTGATGAAATTGCCAAAGAATTTCCGAAGACTTCTTTTGCCTACGGCACTGGATATCAGGCGCATGATAACATTTTCGCCTATGACCCTCAATCTCAGGAAGGAGCTTACTTACAAGGGATTATCGCAGGCAAGCTGACGAAGAGTAACATTATCGGCATCGTTGGTCCTATCGAAGCCGGTGATGCGATTAAGTACAATGTCGGCTTTCAACAGGGCGTTAAGTCAGTTAATCCGAACGCAGATGTCCGCGTTGCATATACCGGTTCATTTGGCGATATTGCTAAGGCTTCCGAATTAGCGAAAGCGCAAATTGACGCTGGGGCTGATATCTTAACTGGGACAGCTCAACAGACAGTTGGCGCTATTAAAGCCTGCGCAGAAAAACCGGGTATTTATTGGTTGGGGAATGATATGGATCAATCTTCCATTGCACCTGACACAGTGCTTACCGCACAGGCATATAATTGGAAGGATGTAGTGATGCAAATGGTGAAATTCCGTCAGGAAGGGAAAATCGGCGGAGAACATCTTGTGTTATCTTTGGGAAATGGTGGTATTCAAATTGTTGTCAATCAAAAATTAGCCAATGTGATTCCAGCGGATGTGATGGCGCTGGTCGAACAAACTAAAAAGGATATTATTGCTGGCAAGTTGACAATCGAATTACCGAAATAGCATTATCTTGAGGGGTGTCCCTTAGGCTGATAAAACTTTATAGGGACATCCCTTACTTGTTCCTCAATTTATTTCAATCAATGAGGCGAAGATGAAAATCCAACACCTGGAAATGAGAAACATTACTAAACAATTCCCTGGCGTCTTGGCAAATGATCATATCCATATTGATGTACATGCCGGTGAGGTGTTGGCTTTATTGGGAGAAAACGGGGCAGGAAAATCCACGTTAATGAAAGTGTTATATGGATTATATCGTCCCGATGAGGGCGAGATAATAATTAATAATAAGCCTGTATCAATTCACTCGCCTCGTGATGCGATGCATCTAGGGATCGGAATGGTGCATCAGCATTTCATGTTAGTGCCTACTCTTACCGTGATTGAAAATATTATCCTCGGATTGCCAACCGGAAGAGGTCCGTTATTAAACATAGAAGAAGCATCCGATAAACTAATGGAGCTATCGCGTAAATATGGATTAAAAACTAACCCAAAGGCTTATGTTTGGCAATTAAGTGTTGGCGAACAGCAGAGGGTAGAAATTTTGAAAGTGTTGTACCGAGGTGCAGAAATATTAATCCTGGATGAACCTACTGCTGTTTTAACCCCTCACGAGGTAGAAGAATTATTTAAAATATTACGAGAAATGGTTGATCTGGGGTTGGGGATTATTTTCATCACCCACAAATTAAAAGAGATTATGCGCATCAGCGATCGGGTGACTGTGTTACGGAATGGTCGCTCGATCCAAACATTAAAAACCAGCGATACAAACGAACAAGAATTAGCCCACTTAATGGTAGGAAGAGAAATCACCAATGAGTTTCCCCGAAAACTAAGACAAGAGAAAAATACGATTTTAGAAATTAATTCTATTGATGTATTAAATGACCAGCGTTTACTAGCGGTAAAAAACTTATCTCTCCAAATTAACGCTGGCGAAATTGTGGGGTTAGCTGGGGTATCTGGAAATGGACAACGCGAGTTAGCCGAAGCAATTGCCCGGTTACGGCATGTTCAAAAAGGTTCAATTAAAATCAATAACCGGGATGTCACTCACTCATCTCCGGCTGAGGTCATTGAAGCTGGGATGGGGTATATTCCAGAGGATCGCTTACATGTCGGGACGATCCCCAATTTCTCTGTGATAGAAAATTTAATTTTGAAAGATAATGATCGCCCACCGATTTCACGGAATGGGTTTTTGGATTTAGCGGGCATTCAAAAATTTTCCACAAATTTGGTCTCAGAATTTGATATAAAAACGCCTAATATTCATACACTGGCGAAATCGTTATCAGGCGGCAATATTCAAAAGCTGGTTTTAGCCCGCGAAATTTCCCGCCAACCGGTTTTTCTATTAGCTAATCAGCCGACACGTGGTTTAGATATTGGCGCCACCGAATTTGTCCATCGAAGATTAATTGAACAAAGGGATCAAGGGAAAGCAATTCTCTTAATTTCTGAAGATTTAGACGAGATATTTTCGCTTTCAGATAGGATTGCGGTAATCTACGAGGGTAGAATTATTGGGGATGTACCCATTAAGGAAGCAAAACGAGAAACCATAGGTTTGATGATGGCGGGTTTATCGGAAATAGAGAATAAATC
>DYKV01000174.1 GCA_020722415.1 Anaerolinea sp. | reverse complement strand
CCCGGCCAGGACAACTGGATCGAGCGAACGCCGATGCCGACCGCACGCGGTTTTGTAGGCGCGGCAATCGCCGGGGGAAGAATCTACGTGATTGGAGGGTATGACGGCAAAGAAGCCCTGACTGTCAACGAAGAGTATCTACCCGAACGCGACACCTGGTCACGACGCGCCCCCCTGCCCGAGGGGCGCTATGCGATGGGCATGGCCAGTATTGCCGACATCATCCATGTAGTTGGGGGCGAAGGGGAAACAGGCTCGGGCTCGTCCCTGCCTCCTTTGCAGTATGTTCACCAGCAGGACCAGTGGCAGGAATTTGAAGGCCCGCTTTCCGAGAATTGGTCACATCTTGGGCTGGTACCATTCCAGACCCAGCTCTATGGGATGGGAGGGCGGTGGAACGACATGCCTGCCGCACAGAACCTGTCCTATCAGGCGATTTATACCATCGTATTACCTATTGTGAAGTAAGAGATTGGCATATTTTTGAATGTCGTACATTCAAACCACGCAGGAGACTAAATGAAGAAAATAGCAATCCTTGGCGCTGGTATAGCTGGCCTGAGTTCCGGGTGGTTACTCAAGCAACGAGGAATCGATTTCAAAATTTTCGAAAAACAAAGCTATGTAGGTGGGCTGGCGCGAAGTTTTGTATGGAACGGTTTCTATTGCGATTTCGCTGCGCATCGTTTATTTACAACCGATGAAAATGTTCTACACGAATTGCTTAAGCTGGTTCCAATGGGCAGGCATGTTAGGCGCAGCAATATTTACCTGAAAGGACATTGGCTACGCGATCCGCTAGATGTACTGGAATTGAGTACCCGTCTCTCCATCCCCGAGCGAATCAATATCCTGTGGACATATTTATTCCGCCCTAAGAATCTGCCAGAAGATTGCTTCGAGTCTTACGTACTCAAGAGATACGGGAAGGGGTTATACGAGTATTTCTTCAAGCCGTACACCGAAAAGCTATTTGGGATTCCGGGAGACGAAATATCGGTACTATGGGCACGCCAAAAGGTCAGGTTGGCCAATCCCCTGGATTCGTTGCGTGAAAATACAAAAACTAAATTCCAATATTTTTATTACCCAATCCACAAAGGATATGGGGCCATTGCTGATGCACTTTATGCAAACATTCAGGAACAGGTTCACTGCAATGTAACCGTCAAGGGAATTGAAACGAAAGATGATCGAATCGCCGCGATCCAATACGAACAGGACGGGCAAATTGTTCGTGAAGAATTCGATGCCGTTATCTCAACTCTACCGTTAACCATCACTGGCCGAATGTTAGGGCATCATTTGTCATTGAAATATAAAAAAGTCGATACAGTCTATCTACACATAAACCGCCCCTTGTTGTCAGACTACCACTGGATTTATTTTATTGACGATTCAGTGGCCATAAACCGAATGGTAGAATTCAAGAATATGAGTTCCGTCGACACTCCTGCCGCAACCACGGTCGTCTGCGCAGAAGTTACTCAAGAACATGAGAATCTGGTCGAGAAAGTCCTCCAAGACCTGGTTAGAGCAGGATTGCTTCAGCGCAGCGATGTTCTGGATTCCCTGGTCGTACGAGAGGAGTTTGCTTATCCGGTGTATGACCGGGCTTATAACGAAGTTCTTGGATCTGCGCAGGATAAATTAGGTCAGTATGGGAATCTCTTCACCATCGGGCGGGCGGCAGAGTTTAGGCATCGCGAGGTAGATGACAACTTCGCGGCCGCAGTACAAAGGATCCCGGAAATAATCACCGCCCTCGAAGGGCGAGAGCGTACCCCTGTACCTGTGGCAATGGAAAAAACACCTGTAAAGGAAAAAACAATGGAAACTCTGGTAATTGCGGTTGTCTTGGCTTGGAATAACTATCCAGATACACAGGAGTGCTTACAAACGTTACACGCCTCGGATTATTCGAATCTCCAAATTATTTTGGTTGATAACGGCTCTGAAGATGGTACCCCTGTGCGAGTCCGCCAAGAATTCCCGGATGTGACCGTCATCGAAAATGGGAGAAATCTGGGCGTTCCAGCCGGTTATAACATCGGATTCTTGCAGGCACTAAAAGCAGGCGCCGATTATGTGCTTATGCTCAATAATGATGTTACTGTTCCGTCTGATATGCTTACAGAGTTGGTCAAGATCGCCGAAGATGACTCTGACACAGGCATCGTCATGCCCAAGGTTTTGTACTATGGCAGCGACTCTGATGTCTGGTCCAGTGGGGGAAAATATCGCACTTTTCCCCCGGCCATCCTGATGACTGACAAGAACCCTGCAATTGCGGACAAATTACGGATGATCGAATATGCACCCAGTTGTGGACTATTAATCCACAGGCGTGCGTTCGAGCGAGCAGGCTTGTTTGACCCTGGTTACCTGTTCATGTTTGACGATTGGGATTTTTCGCAACGAGTACGAACTAATGGATTAAAGATTTGGTATACCCCCACTACCCATATGTGGCACAAGGTCTCGCGTACCACCAAAGGCCCATCTTCTCCAAAATTCTGGCACACATGGGCATCCAGCAGTATCCGATACTATCGCCGTCATAGCCGGTTTTTGTGGCTATCAATTCCACTCCACATCGGTTACCTGATCGCCCGAGAATTTTTTTGGAAGGGGAATTGGGCTTACTGGCCGTATTTCTGGGATGGGGTGGTCGAGGGATTGCAGAAGCCCCTTGGACCCTATCCATTGTCGGAATAATCTCTGTATCTGATATGAAAATAGAACATCATGTTTTCATGCCTGGTGGTGAAAATGTATTTTCATGGTGACTACTGCAAAAACCCGATTATTTGTATTGGTCAGATAACGGTTGAACAAAAAACCTTTACCACTGAGACGCGGAGTTTCGCCTTTGTTTTTCTCAGTGGCTTCGTGTCTCCGTGGTTCAAAAAATGTTCAACCCATTGCTGACTATTACAAAAAACCCGATTATTACTCAATTAACGAGTGATGCCCGGGTGAAATTGTAACGGATGATGAAAAATCTGGGGATTAGGAGTTCTTTGTTTCAGGTTGTTTATTTTGAACCATTTGATGGAGAAAATTACGTATTCTCCCTGTCATTTGCGCCGTTCTGACAATTTGAGACATTGGAAAAGAGTTCCGTCGCAGTGCGGGGTAAACTTTTCTTAAACGATAAGCCCATTCAATAACCAGTGAATTTCGTTGCAATGGAGCCAAGTCTTGAAGATTGATGGTTTGACCATTATGGCAGGCATCTGCGGAACTCACCAGACGGATTTCTTGTACGTCCCCCGCCCCCGGCAGATGAATCGTTTTTACCACCTGAAGTGTCTTACGGTCGAGTACCCAAACGCCCCCATCTTTCCAATAACGATCTTTACGTTCATTGTAAAGTGAGCGACCAACAAAGATATAGTCGCTTGAAACCGCCAACCCTCTGGTCATGACAGGTTGATCCTCAGATTTCCAAATTGTCTTTCCAGATAGAACCTCGTGCAAGCCACCATTCTTGGAGTCGCAAATCACCATCCCATGTTCACCAATCCAGATGTTATGCGCCCAGCCAGCCCCGGTTATTTTTTGTTCAAGCACTTCAAGATTCGGCCAGCTGAGTGTCCACACTTCCGATGGGCGCTTGTAGTTGTGAGCAACCAGATAAATTCGATCTCCATCCCTGTGAATGCTATTAAAGTGATTCCCTTCGCGATTTTTGTCTTTATCATCCCAGCGAATGGAATTTAAGTAAACATCCTTACAGAAAAGACCGTCGGAATCAAAGACCGAGAGACAATTCCTCCCTGTATTGGCAACCAGTACATTTCCGTCAACCCATTCGACTTGGTGAGGCTGCACAAGGTTGCTGATCGTCATCCAAGGTTTGGCATGAGAGCGGAAGTATTGCAAGTACCCTCCCGTATGGGTCAAAACGACCGTCCCCTCTTTGAAAGTAATCCCAAAATAATACCCATCCCCCGAGCGGAGAATGGAATATTGCTCACTAACAGGATCGAGTAACAAGAGGTGAAGAGGTGTGCTGATTAATAAATGCATGGCCGGTTTAGTTATCATGGTTATGCCATTTCCAGATATTCAAAGTAAGGAGTGGTGCTCAAGTACGTCTTTACTTCCGCATAATTAGTCACCAAGCGCGACAGATCTGTAGGGGTGCTTTTTTTGAGATTGCTATTAACTATCGCGGTAGAAATTCCCAGGAAACTGCTAATACGATCTACAGTGATCTGATGTCGAGATGAATTCAACAGATCATCTTCGTATACAATCTGTAAATATGAATAGGGTTTGAGAAGCTTGGCCTGCAGGGTTCGGTACCCTTCGAAAAGATCCAATTCCTGCTCGAGTTGTTTGATGTCGATGTGAAACTGTTTGGATTCCCTGCTTTTTTCTCCACCCCGGATGTGGAACTGGTCAGTATGGAGAGCATACATGTGGGAGATCACCTGTCGCAAGATATTGCGGCGTTCCAGGCTGATGATCACGTAACCCATGTTGCAGATAGATTTCAGCAACTCACTGGGATCTGGGGTTTTCTGCACCCGAAAATGATAGGTATTCAGCTTGAAGCCGTAGGCTTTCTTGTTGGATAGTTTCTCTTTCACGTTCAGGTAACGGAGTGGAGAAAACAGCTTACGGCGAAATAGTTCATCGTCGCAAAAAATTGAAGTATGGGAGTGGAGCAGACTTGTCAACAAAGTACTCCCCGACCTCCCTACAGTAAAGATGACAAACTTTATTTGTGGTTCAGATTTCGGAGCAACCGAGTAAATTAGATATGCTAGAGTCTCACGGACGTATCCCATGTAGTTCTTATACCACTTCATGAATGACAACAAGGCTCCCTGTTTTTGAATGATTGTAGTGCCTTCCAAAGTATACCATTACCAACTCACATTATCCAAGGGCCAAACTATTAATTCCCAACTTCTTTTGCACCACCCGCCACAATAACACGTTCCAGACTATCAGTGAGACGGATGTTGCAAGCGATGAACCATTAATTCCCCACAAGGGAATCAACAAAAGATTAAGTACAACGTTCAAAACTGTTGCCACGATCATCCCTCTTGCCGTTTCTTGTTCATGACCGCTCATGTTCAATAGTAAGCCAACCGAACCGGCCCCCGAATTGATTAGCTGCCCAACCAGCAGAATAATCAAAGGAATATAAGCTGTTTCGTGAGGAGATCCAAAAGCTAATAGCAAGAACAACTTTCCCCATACTATAAAGCCCACGGTCAAGACTCAGTAGATCGAAATCAGGTCTCCAAAGGGATAGATATGGTAAGAGAAAG
>DYKV01000173.1 GCA_020722415.1 Anaerolinea sp. | reverse complement strand
ATGAAGTAAGCCAGGGATTTATCCGGCCGGTACAGCCAGTGAAAATCCAATTGAAAGGTTACTCCATATTGAGAATTGCTGTTTTCACAAAGTTTATTATTGAAATGCCTCAGCAAACACATAAATCGGCACCCTAAAATGTTGTATTTTCTATAATTTTCGGCTAAACTGAATTAATGATGAATGATGTAGCCATTTTTCAACCCTTACTCTATATCGGAATTGATGTAACCGCGGGTAAGAAACCTTTCACCTTAGCGGCATTAGATCAAAAACGAGCTGTCCAGCACATCTTCCAAGCTAACATGGATGATATGCTCGCCTTTATCAGTGAGCAACAAAAATGTTGGGTAGCCATCTGTGCTCCTTATCAACCCAATCAAGGCTTGATGAAGGATGAACGAATTCGCCAAACACTCATACCGCCACCTGCCCCAGCGCGCTGGCGTAATTATCGCTTGGCAGAATATATTTTGCGTAGTCATCGCATCCCGCTAACGCCTACTTGCGGTAATGAAAAAGAATGCCCGCGGTGGATACAAAAAGGGTTCTTATTTTACAAACGCTTATTACAAAGTGGTTTTAAAACCTATCCAACGGAAAACGCCGAGCGTCAATTTCTAGAAGTATATCCTCAGGCAGCCTTTGCAGTTCTTCTCGGACATAATCCCCTTCCCAAAAATACACTCGAAGGGAGATTGCAACGTCAGCTCTTGTTGTACGAACTTGATATTAATATCTCCGATCCATTGCGATTTTTTGAAGAAATTACCCGCCACAAATTATTAATGGGCAACTTTCCTTATGAATGGGTGTTAAACTTTGCGGAACTGGATGCATTGGTAGCTGCCTATTGCGCCTGGCTGGCTGCAAATCAACCCTCAAAAACATCCCTTGTTGGAGATCCAGCAGAGGGGCAAATTTTCATCCCTGCGGTAGAATTAAAATCTCGTTACTAAACCATTCATCAAGGATTAATCATGCCGAAACATTCTGTCAAACTGATTGTTAATCCCAATGCCGATCTTGGCCGAGCCTGGCACCAAATTGCCGATTTACGCCCCATTGTAGAAGAGTTTGGAGGAGCAGATTGGAGTGGAACGGTTTATCCTACCCACGCAACTGAGTTAGCCTTGCAAGCGGTTCATGATGGCTACGAACTGATAATTTGTGCCGGCGGGGATGGCACAGTCCATGAAGTGATCAATGGATTAATGCAAGTTCCCATCGCAAAACGCCCGCGTTTAGGTGTAGTGCCAATCGGATCTGGGAATGATTTTTCTTATGCGATTGGGATGAATCCTAAACCAGAATTAGCCCTACGCCAAATCTTTACTGGAAAGCCAAAATGGATTGATGTCGGGTTAGTTGAGGATAATCGCGGGCGGAAAGAATATTGGGACAATGCTTTAGGCATTGGATTTGATGCGATCGTTACAATTCACTCCCGCAAATTCACTTTGGTGCGCGGGTTCCTTATTTATTTGTTTGCTGTTTTACAGACTATTTTATTTAACCATTATGCGCCTCATTTCGATGTCAAAACCGATCAGGAAGAATTTTCGATGGAAATGTTGATGCTGGTACTGTGCAATGGAGGTCGGGAAGGAGGCGGATTCAAGATCCACCCTAACGCGAAACCAAATGATGGAATTTTCAACTATGTAGGGGTGAAACATGTCTCTCGACCAATGATGTTACGACTCATCCCAGAATTCATGAAAGGCACCCACCTGCGCTTCCCTCAGGTGCGCAATGGGCAGTTCACCGAGATGACCCTTCGAACTGATCGGCCATTGATTGTTCACATGGATGGAGAGATCTTTTCCGGTTTTGGCGTGGATGTCCATGAAATGAAAATTAATATCATTTCCAACGCCATCCAAGTAGTTGCGTAAGATGAGTCTATGCCCAATCTCTCTCAAAGTTTGAGTAAACATGATCTGGGTTTTTTAAAAATCATCGCTCAGTTTTGGGGAGTCAAACCAAGCGGCAAAAACCGTAAAAACTTTGTTCAAGAGTTAAGCGCTTTTATGCTGCAGCCCAATAACTTGGAACATGTTCTCGGTGATCTCCCAGAAGATGCCCGCACTATATTAGCCGATCTGCGCCAAAATCATGGACAAATAAAATACTCGCTTTTTGAAAGAAAATATGGAATCATTCGAGAAGTAGGGCAAGGTAAACGTGACCGGGATGCCATTTACCTTCATCCCATTAATGCCGCAGAATATTTATGGTACCGCGGTTTTATTTTTCGGGATTTCTTCCCCGTCCAGGACACAATTGAAGAATACATTTATTGCCCACCTGATTTGCAAAACATTCTGCCCGACTTTAATATTGCCGAAAGATTATCCATCCTCCAACCAGCCCACCCGGATCATCACAAAATTATTTTTCAAGCAGAAGACCTTTTGGTTGATGATAGCTGCACTCTATTGTCCTGGTATCGCAAAGGGTTACCCAGGAAAGAAAGCGACATTAATTTAACATTATTGTTAGGGACTCATTTCCAACCAAGGACAATTTACCCAATCAGCATTGATTATTTAAAATTACTGATGGAAGATTGTGGATTGATCGCCGATGACACAACACCACTTGTTGAGAGCATCCGTGTATTTCTGGCTGATAAGCGGGAAGATGGATTGAGAAAATTATTTCAGGGATGGGTGCATAGCAATAAGATCAACGAATTGCGTTTACTCCCCGAAATTGAATGCGTTGGGGATTGGCATAATGATGCTCTTCAAACTCGCCAATTTATTCTCAACCAAATATTTAATTTGCCAACGGATGTTTGGCTCGATTTGGATGATTTTATCCAACAAATATACGAAACCAATCCAGATTTTCAACGCCCATCCGGAAATTATGACACTTGGCTCATCCGCGAGAAAACAAGCAGTGAATTTCTCAAAGGATTTTCGTCATGGAAAAGTGTAGAAGGTCGCTTATTGCGATATTTTCTATGCGGCCCCCTGTATTGGTTTGGGTTAGTTGAGCTCGGAAGCAGGGATGAACAATCGCCCGTCCTCGCTTTTCGGATCGCTTCTAAGATAAAGGATATTTTGACTGGGAACAAAACCACCGATTGTTTACCAAAAGAAGAGGACAAATTAAAATTGCAATCCAATGGGAAAATCACTTCCTCCCGATTTGTGCCACGTACTGTCCGCTATCAAATTGCGCGCTTTTGTGACTGGGAAGGAATTGTTAAAGACCAATACATCTTCCAAATCAGTTCGCCATCTCTCGCCCAAGCGCGAAAACAAAACCTTCTTCCCCAGCAATTAATAAGCCTGTTACGAAAAAACGCGCATTATTTTCCGGCCAATATTTCCAAGGCTTTATTGCGCTGGGAAACTTATGCTACCGAAATTCAAATCCAACATACGCCGGTCTTACAAGTGCGCTCCCCCGAAATATTAGTTGCGATTCAGAACAGTCGCCTTGCGCGCCACATTCAAAACGTCCTCAGCCCAACGGTTGCCATACTCATTCCCGGCAGCGAGCAGACTGTCCAGCAAGGATTGATTGAATTAGGGTTTATCGCAGAAATAAAAACAACAAACACAAATTTGTAGGGTTCGGTGGATCATCAGACAATCAAGGCTATTTTTCTAAAATATTGCCAATAATATTGTACAAATTCTCCATCTTAAACCATTCTTTTTTCTCTTATAATTCAAAATATAGGACTTATTTGTATTCTACCGGATTACGAAAACGGAGGTTGACTTGGCTGTTGCTATCCTTTCAGTATATGACAAAACTGGGTTAGTTGCTTTTGCATCCGGGCTCCAAGCGTTAAATTACACTCTCTTAGCTTCAGGAGGCACTGCAAAAGTTCTTCGACAAAACGAAATCCCTGTAACCGAAATTTCTGATTACACATCCTCACCCGAAGTATTAGGCGGTCGGGTAAAAACCATCCACCCGGCAATTGCCGCAGGAATACTCGCTCGGCATAGCGAAACTGATCTCTCTGAATTAACAAAGATGGGTTGGAAATCCATTGACCTAGTAGTGGTTAATTTATATCCATTCGAACAGGTAGCCGCTAAACCAGATACGACACTTGAAAAAGCAATTGAGAATATTGATATTGGCGGGGTAACATTAATCCGGGCAGCCGCAAAAAACTGGCAGAGGGTTACAGTGGTTATCGATCCTAATGACTACCCGTTGATCATCGAGCTCCTCCAAGAGGGTAAATTAGACGAAGACACACGGCGCGCGTTGGCTCACAAAGCATTTGCCCACACTGCTTCTTATGACGCTTGCATCGCCGATTATTTAGCTGGCTATCCCTCGATGCATTTACGACTATATCATAGGCAGTCATTAAAATATGGTGAAAACCCTCATCAAAAGGCAGATTTGTATTCCTTTCATCCCTTTGATGGTCCTTTAGGGGGGAAAGTGATCCAAGGCAAAGAACTCTCCTATAATAATCTGTTAGATCTAGATTCTGCCTGGCGGGCAGTTGTTCAATTCAAAGAACCATCAGCAGTGATTGTCAAACACACATCGCCTTGCGGAATAGCCAGCGCCGAAACATTAGCCGAAGCATATCGGTTGGCTCTGGAATCCGATCCAGTATCTGCTTATGGCAGTGTTATTGCTCTCAACCGCTCGGTTGATGAAGCTACAGCGTCTTTGATGCGTGATTTATTCATCGAATGTATTATTGCTCCTCATTTTTCAGCAGAGGCGCTAGAGATATTAGGAAGCAAAAAACATTGCCGCATTATTAAGATGCCAAATGCAATCCTCGACCCTGTTTATGAGTATCGTTCAGTAAACCGTGGCATATTACGACAAACCATAGATCAAGGGGATCCCAATGATCAAAACTGGAAAGTAGTCAGCCAACGCATCCCTTCGGAGGAGGAATGGAAAGCGTTACGATTTGCTTGGAGAGCAGTCCAAGCAGTTAAATCCAACGCGATTGTATTAGCGCGTGGAACAGCAACAGTGGGTGTGGGGGGTGGTCAACCAAACCGAGTGGATAGTGTTCGGATTGCTATTCAACGCGCTGGTGCACGAGCTTCAGGTTCGGTGATGGCTTCGGATGCATTTTTCCCCTTTCCCGATTCGATTTCAGTGGCAGCCGATGCGGGAATTACGGCAGTGATCCATCCCGGAGGATCTATTCGTGACGAAGAAGTGATAGCCATGGCAGACCAATATCATTTAGCCATGGTTACAACGGGCTTCCGCCATTTTCGCCATTAGAATGGTTTATCATCCACCCTCCTAATAATTAACGATAGATTGAAAAAGATACTATCCGCATTTCTAAACCGACC
>DYKV01000172.1 GCA_020722415.1 Anaerolinea sp. | reverse complement strand
ATTTTCGTATAGTTGTCATTGCGAGGAGCGTTCTTTGCGAAGAAGCAATCCCCTCGCAAACCAGGAGACTGCTTCGCTTCGCTCGCAGTGACAAAAAGCATAAAGTTTTATAGGACAAAGTTTAATGTGACATTATCAAATTTATTGAAGGTCAAGGATATAATTGCGATGCCGTTTATACCATTTTACGCCTATTTTTTCCATCTCGGAAAAACTATTGTGATTTTTTTCATCCACTTGTACCACTTCAATATTTTTAAAACGATAATTCCTGATTGTTTTTTGTAATTCAGTATAAAGAACAGTTATTGCCCCAGACCCCTGATATTCTGGTAAAACCCCACCTCCATTGATGTTTAACCATTTTGTCAATCTCTTTTCCAATAGGATCCAAAACCAGCCGATTGGCATTAGTTCCCCTTTAGCCCTTTGTAATCCGCGGGATAAATCATGATATGAGATTAAAAATCCGATTACATCATCCCCCTTCATGACCACTTTGACTAAGGCTGGATCAGCGATGCTGATTATCGAATGAGCGATCATCTCAATTTCAGCGTCTGTTGGATAGATAAAGCTGTAATTTTGGGCGAATGACTTCGAATAGACTTCAGCTACCCGCTTAATCCAACCTTTGATCTCTTCTTTTGATTCAAAATTTTTAACCCAAAAACCACGGCGCTCTTTTACTTTTTCTGCTATGCGCAGTATTTTATCCGGGAGTACATGGTTGGCTGGCAGATAGCCGGATAGATGATCAGTTTCTTTTTCAAATCCCGCTTTTTTGATGAGTGTGTCATAATAAGGATAATTATATGTTACTGTTAAAGCAGGATAATGCGAAAAACCATCTACCAAAATGCCCCCTGCTTCAGTGCTCAATAATCCTTTTGGTCCTCGAATTTGTTGCAGCCCTCTGGCTTTTGCCCAATCTGAGATCGTCCGAAACAAGATAGTAGAAACTCGCTCGTCTTCCACACTTTCAAAATACCCAAAAAAAGCCACTTTAGCATTGCGGAATTCATTGAAACGCCGGTTTTCCATAACGGCTATTCGCCCCACCGGTTTTCCATCGTTTACAGCTAAGAAAAAAGCCGCTTCGGAATGTTGGTAAAAGGGATGTTTTTGGGGGTTGAGGTTTTTCCGCATATCATCTAAGAGCGGTGGTACCCAGAATTTGCAACCTTTATATAAATCAAAGGGAAAACGGATAAATTTTTCGACATCTTCTTGGTTCGCAACATTGATTGATAAGACTTCCATGATGATAACTCCTCAAATTAAGTATACCTGTTTAATAGAAAGTCGTGATTAAAGAAAGAGTTATTCTCTTACTGACAGTAAAACTTGCTGGCATATATTTTAAGGACTGCTCGTAGGCGTTGGAGTCTCACTTGGAATGGGTGTGGAGCTAGGCATGGGGGTATCCGTTGGGCTGGGTATTTCTGTCGGCGTAAGGGTCGGTTCTAAGGTGGGTGTAAACGTCGGTGTAGGTGTAGGTGTAGGTGTAGGTACTTGTAAATTAATATGAATTTTCAATTCTGCGCTAGTATCTTGTGTGCTAAAAATAGTCAGCCGCAAAGTGATTAATCCTGAGGGAAAATCACTAAGATCCCAACTATAAAGTTTTTCACTAGCATCCGAAGGGTGGTTATCTGCGCTCAAAGTCTCCCAATTCTGCGGGTCACCACCAGTGCCATAATCAAGTTGATAATTTTGAAAATTCTTTGTGGCATTTACAATTGCATATATATCCAATATAGGAGTAGTAATTGTATCGCCATCTTTGGGATGAATAAATTCTATTTTAGGATGAGGGTCATCCGCTTGACATGTTCGGCTGGGTGTGAACAAGATTGGCTTCTTAAAACCCATTCTCTCTGCCCACTTTTTCCCATCTGGGTCTTTCTTAATCCATTTGATAGCAAAAGGATCGGTCACGTTTAACCCAAAAACCTCTTTGCGGAAATCTTCACAAACATCGCTGGCTTTTAAACCGGTCCAGGTATCTATCCAAATCTTTTGCCATAAATCCTGGCTTTTCGGCAACGGTGGTTGGTCTGCCGCAAAAAGTTCAGTGGTTTGTTCAGGACACCATTCCGAAGGTTCTGTTCCAGATATAGCACAAATGACTTTCTCTATGATACCGGGTGGCTGGGAAAACGCGGGAGGTTTTCCATTATTTATTTCGGGAATGACCGTTTTCATGAATTCTGACCAGATAGGGGCAGCGCCGCTAATTCCACTGATATGATTCATGGGCGTATAATTTGCGTTTCCGACCCACACCCCCACCACCAATTGGGGTGTATAGCCAATAGTCCAGTTATCGCGAAAATCATTGGTTGTTCCGGTTTTCGCCGCGGCTGGGAAAGGTAATTTTAACACCGAGTCCGCACCAAACATGGGAGTGCGGGCTTTATTGTCAGATAAGATGGATGTGATTAAATAAGCATGTTCTGGGCGGATTACTTGCGGAGCTGGATCGTGTGGCGCCTCGTAGATCAGATTACCTTCGCGATCAAGGATTTTAGATATGGAGATTAATGGTACTTTTCTCCCACCATTAGCCAAAATCGCATACGCCCCGCTCAGCTCTAATAAACTAACCTCTCCCCCACCTAAGGTAAGAGATAATCCATAATCGGGGCGAGTTAGAGTGGTAATGCCTAACCGTTTTGCCATGGCAATGAAGCCATCTTCAGCAGGCGTATTGGGATCATCATAAATTCCCACAAACTGAAGAGCTTTTACTGCGGGGATATTATAGGAATTTGCCAAGGCTGTCCGTACAGTGACAGGCCCGTGGAATTTTTCATCGTAATTTTGAGGAACATAGACAGGGCTCGGGTCATCTGGCTTTCCAGATGGTGTAAATTCCGATGGGACATCCCAAATCAAAGTTGCCGGTGTCCATCCTTTTTCAAACGCCGCTAAATAAGTGATTGGTTTTATAGAAGAACCAGGTTGTCGAGGACTGATAGCCATATTTACCTGTCCGTCAATTGCGATATTGTTGAAATCAGCCGACCCGACCATCGCTAATATTTCCCCCGTGTTTGGTTGAATGGCAACTAATGCTCCATTGGACACATTTTTATCCTTAAGCGATTCAACTTGTTGACGAACAAGTTTTTCTCCAATCGATTGCATTCGCGAATCGAGGGTGGTATAAACTGTAAATCCAGAACGGTATATTGTCTGAGGATCAAATTGAGTTTCAAGTTGCTGGCGAATATAGTTTACCCAATGGGGATGATCCATTGGGATATTTGGAGAGGGGAATGAATAATTCAGAATTTCATTGCGGGCTTCGGTGGCAGATACTGCATCAACGCAAATCCGCTGTGGGGAATTACTCACATAGATACAACCTTGTTCTTGGCTGACTTTGTACATTAACACTAATACTTCATTCTGCCGTTTTATGGTTTGTTCTCGGTTAGTATAAACATCATAAACGGATGGCGCTTGGGGAAGACCAGCTAAGAAGGCTGCTTGTCCCAGCGATAATTTTGCAGCAGTCGTATGGAAATAAGTCTCAGCAGCCGCTTCTACTCCATAGGATAGGTTGCCATAATAATTTTCATTGAGATAGAGTTCTAGTATTTCATCTTTACTATACCGGCGGGTCAATTCAGCTGCTAGAATTGCTTCCCGCACTTTTCGTTGGTAGGAACGGTCTGCTCTCTCTTCGGGTGTAAAGAGCAGGTTGCGGGCTAGTTGCTGGGTGATAGTGGAAGCTCCTGAGACAGTTTCCCCAGCACTAGCGTTTTGATAAAAAGCCCGGAATATTGCCATCACATTATATCCAGGATGGCTGTAATATTCTTTGTCTTCTGTGGCAATTGTTGCTGCCACAAGGTATGGGGAGATCTTGTCGAGGGTTACATAGGTCCTTCTGCCAGCATTGGGATCGATGATCTCATAAAGGAGGTTTCCATCTCGGTCTAATATGCGGGTGGTTTCAAAATGGGATGCCTTTTGTTTAAGATCCTCAATGTTCGGGAGGTCACGGGCAATTCTGTAATACTGAACAAGCAGAAATGATAGCCCACAAACACTAATAATAATTAAGCCGAAGAGGGCTAGAATAAACGATCGGATAAAACACCCCCCAGCCATTTTCCAGTCAAATTTATCCTGAGTGATAGGTGGCGGAGGTTGCGGAGGAATGGTTTGCGATTGATTTTGATTGCTTGAACGAAATACTCTGCCTGATGTTAAATCAATTCTATTTTCGGCTGGATTTCCTAGATTTGGATGAGGAACCAATGGGTCTCTTGGTTGATTTTGTTTCTGGAAAGTTGGAATTGTTTCGGGCGGTTGGGGTTTCGGAATTCCTCTCTCTAGGGAAACAACCCTGGTAGCATCTTGATTTGGATTATTTTCTTTATTGGGCAAGGGTAATCCGTATGCTCCCAAGAAAGGGTGTTTTGTCACCGGTGTGTCTGAAAATTGTGCTGGCTGGGCTAGGTCACTCTCCAAATCAATCATCTCTTTTTCGTGACCTGATTCAATATCTTGACCTTCAGCTGATGTTTCATCAGGGTCAGTTTGTTTTGTTTGATCCTGATTAAAATCATTGAAGTCATCATCAATATTTTCTTCTTGGTTCTCGAAGTTATTATTATAAGATAATAAGCGGCGTAAGCGTTGATCGGCGTCGGGCTTATTCTCTTCGTTCAATTCACTCATAATCATCCTCTTAGGCAGGTTGGGATGCAATAAGGGCTATCCAATTGCCTTTCATTACGGTTTCGTTATTCTGGTTAAGCACTTTCACTGCAATGGTGATAGACCCGCCACCCAACCTTGGCACAGATTTGGTTTCGATCACTTCAACTTCAACGTGAATAGTATCGCCAATGAATATAGGCTTGGCAAATTTCCATTGGTCTATTTCTCTAAATGCAAGAACTGTGCCCTCAAGTACACCTATACGCATTACCAGACCAGTTGCAATGGATAAGCCGAGCACTCCATGGACAATGCGCTGCCCATAAACTGTGCTTTTACTAAACTCTGCATCGGTGTGAATCTGATTATAATCACCGGATAGACCCGCAAAGGTCATCACATCATGCTCGGTTACGGTTCTTCCAACACTGGCAAATCGTTGACCTACCACGAATTCTTCAAAGTATAAACCTCTCGAACGGATGGGATTTTCCATGATTAATCTCCTTGTTATTTATTCTAGCATAGGTTTATTGACGCATCCGATAACTACAACCCATGGAGTCATCAATGGTTGCGTTGGTATAATAATTGATTATTAGTTACGAGAACCGCCTATTTCTATTAATCCATCGGCGAATAACACTGATTTTCTGAATTCGTAGCCA
>DYKV01000171.1 GCA_020722415.1 Anaerolinea sp. | reverse complement strand
CAGCGCAGCACGCCGAGCTTGGACGTGGCGTCGCACAGGCGGTTGAACACCATCACCCGCAGCAGCCGCTCGGCGTCGAAGGCGCCGTGGGCATTGCGCAGCACCCGGCGGAACGCCTCGTCCCAGCCCAGCTTGTGCCACAGCGCGTGCAGCATCCAGGTGTCGCCCACCGCCAGCGCCGGGGCGAATCGCACCGAGGGCGCCTGCGGCGCCTCGCCGTCGATGACGCGGTGCAGCCCCCGAATCAGGGCATCGGCTCCGCCGGTGCGCACCTGCTCCAGGCGGCCAAGGGTGGCGACGACGCGCTGGCGGGAAACCCCCTGGTCGTCGCGGTAGGCCTCCACGAGCTTGACGTAGCTGCGCGATCCGGAGCGGGTGAGCTTGACGAACATGTCGCCACTATATCGCAGGAAAGATCGCTAAAGCGAATGTTCCACGAAATAACGTGTCACTACAGCGTAAGAGGAAAAAACACACCTAAGGTCTTGCCATGACAGGGCTTCTGACCGAAATCTCGGCTCGAAAACGTCGAACTTGGGGGGCCATATCCTGCGCGCCGCGCTGGAGCAGGCCACCATCCTGATGCAGGACTGGGCTGTGGCGATCCGCCACGTCGTGGTCGATCTGGGCTTTCGCGGGGCAGACGCCGACAACCCCGATCAACTCCTCATCCACCGCGGCAAGTTCAAGAGTCTGAGCCCGGAACACCGCACCTGGCTGCGCCGTCGCTCGGCGGTGGAGCCCGCCATCGGACATCTGAAGGCCGATCACCGCCTGGATCGCTGCTGGCTCAAAGGGGCGCTGGGCGACGCGCTGCACGCGATCAGTTGTGCGGCGGGCTACAACATCCAGTGGCTGCTGCGCGCTATTGTCCGTCTGGGGCTGGGGCCGGTTTTTTTGCGCCTGCTGCGGCAGTGGCTTGGGGCGGTGCGGGCGGTCTGCGCGTCACGCTCAGATTCCCACTGGGCTCAGGCGCTTGCTTAAGCACTTGATCTCACCGGGGCATCCCTGGCGTCAGCAGGCACTGGGCTGGATTCAATGCCTGGGGAAGCGGAAAACGGATTTTGAATTTTGCAGGGCCGACTACATAAAAATATACCGAACTCTGGGGTTCCAGTCCAATAATCCGCGGGGTCTTGCGCTTCGCACCTGAAACCGCCACTTATCGGGCACTTTTCAACTTTGCAACACCTTGCTGCAATAGACCACGCACCTGCCGGTCAAAAACTATAATCAAAATACCATACACAATAGCGCCAACAATGATTTGATAAAAAATTCGTAAGGCTAGATCCAAAGGATCAATGCATATTATAACACCACACATTATTAGAGTGAATGACCCATATTTCAATACATCAAACCAAGGGATACTTATTTTTATGACCTTACGACCATAATAAGCCGCCATGATGGTATACAAAATGTAGCTGACCAGTGCGGCAAAAGCAGCCCCCTCAATACCAAATGGACGAACAAGTACAACTGTCAATACAATATTGACGGCGGCGGCCACCAATACCGAATACATGACGACTTTAGTTAGTTTATTGATGTAAATTCCGGCGCTAAAAATTGGAGTTCCGCCAGAAATCAGCATACCACCCACAATAAATACGATTAATGTGGCACTTACATCATATTTTGAAGAGGCCAGAAGCCGGAGCAATTCAGGACCTACAGCAGCCATGCCACCCAATATAGGGAGTGCTAGCGCAATATAATACTTGAGGGCCTGTTGTATGAATTCAATAGTCTTCTCGCGCCCCTGTTGCTCCCACATCCTGAAGTACATAGGCACAACCGCCTGCGCAAAGGATGCAGTCAAAACCCCTTGCAAATAATCACTAAAGTTAAACGCCGCGGAAAATGCGCCCAAAGGCTCTGGGCCAAGTTGATAATTTATTATGTAACGCCCACCCATATTCAGAAGCAGCATGGAAATCTCACTGGCAAGCAACGGCAATCCAAACACCAACATCGACACGAAAAGCGGCCCGTTAAACTGCCGAACATCAAAAATCCGTTGCCTGGCATAATAGAAAATTATTACCGATAAGGCGATTAATTCGCCAGCCATGGAAGAAATAAAGAATGCTTCCAAAGTGCGGGAAACATAAAATAAAACAAAAAATATTAAACCTAACCCAAGATATTTTCTAACTGTTAAATAAGTGCTGTAAATTCCACTCCTTTGCTGAGCACGAAGCATGTTGATCATCGCACTATCAACAACACGGATAAAGATCAATGGAGATGCCAATATAATCAAATATTTTGTTTTCCCATTTGACAGCCACCCTGTAGGGACCAAACTGATCCCCACAATACTGAGCAATGTAACAATCAATCCTACAGTTATCATTCCGAACAAGACGGTAGAAAAGAACTGGGTCGCCGTATTTCCCCTCGTCCCAGCCTCAACCTCGCTGTAATAACGCACAACCGAGTGTTGCAAACCAAGCTTTCCCACCCCCACCAAAAGCAGAATGGTGGAGGTCACCAGTGCCATTGTTCCATATTCCGCAACCGAAAAAACCCGAGTGAGAATTGGAAAAGAGATGATGCTGGCCAGCATAACCAGCACACTGCCAATCGAATAATTTGAAGTATGCTGAAAAAGGCGTGCAAGTACTCCGCGCTTCTCACTCTTGCCCCTCACCACGGCATCCTCACCGATTTGCATTGACTTTTACCTCAGTCATTGGATGACTCAGTGGAGCACTTGGCTGAGTGTAGACAGCTAAAAGCGATTGCATGACCGCTTCAGTAGAAAAGTATTGCTCAACAAATCGCCGGGCAGTTGCGCCCATCTCTTGCCTTAAATTTGGGTTCTCAGCCAAATTACTAATTGCTGCCGCCAACTCTTCGGCATGGTTTGGGCGCACAAGTAAGCCCGTCTCGCCATGAGTAATCACATCTTCATGACCACTGATCTGGGTGGCAACCGTCGGCAGTCCATTTGCCATCGCCTCTAGAACCGCATTGGGTAGACCCTCCTGATGCGAGGCCTGCACGTACAAATTGTGCGAGGATAAAAGTGCCGGTACATCCTGTACCAAACCTGGGAAAGAAACACTGTTCTCAATACCCAACTGCCGGGAAAGCGTCATCAGCCTTTCTCTCTCTGGTCCATCACCAGCAAGGGTCAAGTGCGCATCAGGTGATTGCAAGGATACCCTCACCCAGGACTCCAGCAAGACATCCAGCCCTTTTACCGGGACGTGACGCCCGACAAACACAGCACGAAGTGAAGACTGATCTCTAGTCCCTTTGTAGGCAAAACGCACCAAATCCACTGCATTCGGCAGAAGATGCAAGCGCTCCTTGGCGAAACCTGCTTCCAGCATGATCTTCACCGTCCTCTTGCTGATGCATTGATAGGCATCGAGACGCTGGGCGCCTTTTCGCAAAATCCGGTGGACAGGCTTTGCCATTAATTTTGGGTCGAGAATACCCCCTTGAAACTCCGCTGCACCCGAAACTTTGACTATAAGTGTTGGCTTCAGCCATCGATTGATCCAACCCGCCGCCCCGGCAAGATTATGCATCATATGAATATGGATAGCATCAAATTCGCCTTGATGCCTCAACAACCAGAGCGCAAAATTTAGATTTAGTAATATTGCACCAAGTCCCTTTATTTTCGGATACCCCAATCTTAGTACCGGAATGCCATCGACCTGATCGGCAAACGGGAGCGTGCGGTCTAGGTGCGGCACCAGAATGCGCACCTCGTGACCGGCAGCGGCGAATGACCGACTAAGTAGCCGGGCCTGCATCTCTGCACCACCCGTGGCAGGATAGCGTCCGTCGACCACCATTAATATACGTTTTGGGGCATGCATATTGAGTGAGATGCCAATTTAGATAGACAACATGAACTTCAAATAAGGGATTTAACGACGCGATCTAGCCGCCCATAAAAATCGTGTTTCCAGGCGTTTGCTTGAGAACTTGATCTCGCCGAGGCATCCCTAGAGTCAGCAGGTACTGGGGCTGGATTCAATGCCTCGGGGGAGCGGAAAACGGATTTTGAATTTTGCAGGGGCGACGATTGACGGATTCAATTGCTATTAATGGTTCTCAGGCGTTCAATCCGACTGTAAACCCTGTCAAGTCTATCATTGAAAACTGAATCGCTGCTCAGGAAAATATGAGATCCGTCGCGTAACCTTTGAAGCTCATCAACCACTATAGACTCAACTCTTGATTTATTGGATCTCTGGAAAGGCGGGCTCCAACTTTTGCTGTATATTCCTATATCATGTAATTTTGACTTAATTTTATTTTTTGTAATGAACATATTGGACATATTTCTTTCAATATCCCAGATTCTTGTTATATTAAATGGTAAATATTCAATTTCCATAGATGAGCACCAATCCATCCATTTGAAGTCTAAGATGTGGTCATAGCATTTCACGGCTATCCACGGCACTCTGAATGCGTCTGCAACAATGGCCGCGTGCATTGCATCAGCAAGCAAAAATTCGGATTGCCTGATCTTCAAAATAATGTCATGAATATTTTCGCTAGGATCTATGTATCGAATTCCGGCTTGCAAACATAAATTGGCCCAATCGGCATTTCTAGCGCTGACGTGGTGAGGCATAAAACTTATCCTCCCCGGAATTCGTTGTACTTCATTGTCATCAACGACCTTGCGAATCAGGATGGCCGGATCAGTGATCGCTATATCTCTTGACAATCCAAGACGGTCAGCCGTCAATGGACCTCGTACAAAATCAAATTCCCAATCATTATTAATGATGGGGATGTTTTTATAACCCACGCCTGACCCGAAGACAAATTTATTTACATCTTTCGGCGCGCTATCGTCAATAATTGTTCCTATTCCAAGAAATAAATTACGCGCTTCCGAATCGAAAAGATGAGGCAATAGCTTATAAAAAATGAAAGGGTTGATGCTATCACCAAAATTGTTTAATTTGCTTTTGTAATAAAGCCTTCTCATTATTTTATATTAAAAAATAAATATTTGAGGTGGTTGCAAAGCTCCGAAAACCTCGTATTCACGGCTGAATTATTGCTCTGATAAGCGGGGTTGGGCGTCGC
Source organism: Anaerolinea sp. (assembly GCA_020722415.1). Classification (GTDB taxonomy): domain Bacteria; phylum Chloroflexota; class Anaerolineae; order Anaerolineales; family UBA4823; genus UBA4823. The sequence goes on along the minus strand of DYKV01000171.1, from coordinate 309 downwards.
CATTTTTGGCTGGAGGCGAGTGATCGGGGCAAACATTGGATGCCCGCAAGGAATGCTACGCAACGCGCTGGATTACTGCAACGGTGGTCTGTCGTGCAGGCAGAACCGATCCCGGGACTGGGTCGTGAAATCGAAGCGCTGACCCCCAACTGGTGAAGATGATCCACCCCCTGGAACGGGCGCGTATCGAAGAATTCGTACCCGCCTGGCACGGAGTCGGGTATCCGCCTGCGGATCGCGGCGCACTGCCCCCCGGAGTTCGACATGGGGAGCCCAGAAACGGCGGTTTTCCGGTGGAGTCGCCTAGTG
>DYKV01000170.1 GCA_020722415.1 Anaerolinea sp. | reverse complement strand
GTTTTACTAAAGCCCTCAGGATGATTAAAAGCCAAATTGAGAATTGCTGCCATGAAAATGCTTGCACAGATTTCACTCCTAGGATAAGATTACCAATAAGGAGAGTCAATATGAAAGTGGGCATCATCAGTGACACAACCGCAAGCATCCCCCAAAACCTGATAAACGAACTGGAAATCGAGATCGTCCCGTATTATGTCATCCGTGGATTAGAGACCTTACGAGATATGATAGACGTGCAACCAGCAGCCTTTGCCCAATACCTCTTAACCACCCAAACACTCCCCACCACATCAAACCCCAGTCCCGGCGATTATGTCAATGCCATCCTGCGGTTAGCTGAACACAGCTTAGAAATCGTCGCCCTAACCATGACCTCAAAAGGCAGTGGTGCTTATCAATCCTGTCTAGCAGCCGTGAACATGCTTCGAGAACGTCTCCCAAAACTCAACATGGAAGTTATTGATACTCTTGCGGTGGCGATGGCACATGGCTGGGCGACAATTGAGGCTGCCCGGGCTGCAAAACAAGGCTTAAGCATGACAGAAGTAATCAACAAAGCTCGCCAAACAGCTGCCAATGCGATGATGATCATGACAGCAGATACATTACGCTACTTATACATGGGGGGTAGAATCGGCAGAGCCCAACACCTGGTGGGTTCTCTTTTGAATATCAAGCCAATAATTGGAATGAAAGACGGGATCATCGTTCCACTGGCAACCGAACGCACACGAGCCAAAGCCTATAGTCGCATGGTCGAACTCATGAAAGAGAAACTGGGTAACGTCACCCGCATCAAAGTAGCATTTATGCATGTCGCCGCCCTTGATCAACTCGAGCACTTAAAAGATCTGATCAAACATCAATTCGATTGTGTAGAATGTCTTACTACAGACCTATCTCCCGCATTGGCAGTCCATTCTGGGCCAGGAACAGTTGGCTTGAGTTTCATTCCTGCCCAATCTTAATGACAACCTTCCTCTTCTCCAAATACAGCTATTTGATCTCGCCCGGCGCTTTTCGCACGATACAACGCCTGATCTGCTTTTTCGACTAACTCGTTACTACCCTGCGCATGTAATGGAAAACAGGCAATTCCCTGACTCACCGTCGGTGCTGGGATCGCCGCACCATTCTCGCTTTCTAAGTTTAGGTTTGCCAGCGTTTCTCGAATCCGCTGGGCAACTTTACAAACTTCCTCCAACGAGGCATCCATCACCGCTATACCAAATTCCTCTCCCCCCCAGCGACCAACCATATCTTTACTTTTTATATGACTCTGGATAGCCTGAACTACTAAGCCCAATATCCTATCTCCTAAAACATGTCCGTAAGTATCATTATATTCTTTGAAAAAATCCACATCCATCATAATAAGGGAAAGTGGAGAACTATGAGGGCGGGCTTCTTCTACCGCCAAATCGAGCTTTTCCAAGAATATGCGATGATTCAGCGCACCGGTCAAAGAATCATGGCGAGCTTGTTCTTCTACTTCAGCATGGTGGCGGGCATTATCAAATGCTAATTTAGCTTGTTGAGCCACATTAATTAACATTGACAAATCTTCCTCTGTGAACGCATTAGGCTGATAGCTTGCCACCGCCAGAATGCCGTTGAGGTGGTCACCTTTTCCCACTGGAACCCCCATCCATGATTCGGACATCTTAGACTGTCCTAATGGAATTGGTTTAACTGGCAAATTTTCCCATTCTACCTTTAACGAATGGATAAGAAGCGGTTTTTGGGTGCGGATTACATAGCCAATCAATCCTTCATTGAGTGGCACTTTTTCTGATTCATACCGTATTCCATCATCTATTAAAAGTTCGATATCAACCATTTGCGACTTTTTATCCAAAAAGCCAACAAAGTAAGTATCTGCAGGGATCACTTGATTTAACAATTCGAATATTTTTTCCAGCAGTTCCCCCATCTCGATTGTTGAACCAAAGATTTTGGCAATTTCGTACAAGATCTCCAGCCTTTTTGCTTTTTGGCGTTCCGCCTGATGTAAACGCCCATTTTCGATTACAACCGCTAAGTGATTGGCTAATGTCCCCAAAAAATCGAGTTTATTTTCAGAAAATATTTCTCGATCGTACTCGCGGGCTTCCCCAACCGCCAAAATTCCCACAATCTGCTGACCGGCTATCAATGGAACTATACAACAGTTTTTAATTTCCCCAGGAAATAATTCTAAGAAAGCGGATCGTTCTTCCTCATTTTGTAATTGATCGAATGAGCAAAGGGTAACCCGTGGTTCGGCAAGAACACGGGAGTATATCAGTGAATCATGTAAAATTATTTCCTGTGAGGTATCACGAAAAGTGCTCAAAAGAGTGCGTTGGGCTGCCAATCCATAACAAACTGCTTTCTCACCCTCTAGCAAATCAATCCGCACGAACGAGATTGGTAAGCCAGCCAAGATCCTTTGGGCAAGTTCGGGTAAGGCTTTCGTTAAATCCGCTGAAGAAGAGACAACCAAACTTGCATCTAGCAACATTGCCAGGTCAGCGTTTTTTCGCTGACTATCCCTTGCATAAGAAATCAGCGCTTCGCCGAGCGTACTACCCAAATAAGCTGTTAACATAAAAAAAATTAGATGTGTGCCTTGAGATAGGAGTTGAAAACGGTAGGAAAAATCAAATAAATTCTCAACCGCAATGTAACCTAAGAACGAAAAAAACGCGGTTAGGTAAGCCGCTGTTTTCCCCTCTAAAATGCCCCCCAACAGAATCACGATCACATAGAGAGAGCTTACAGCTATATAATATTCGCCTAACAGTGCATAACCTACCGTCACTAAAGCCACATTTGCCATAAGGATCAAGTAGTGAATCCAAGTTCGAATGCCAAAACGAGGGATGAAGACATAAAACACCAGAACAATATAAGTGACTACGACCGCAAAGAATGCCAAGAAAAGCATTTTCTGCCTGCCAAAAGTTGGCAAGAGCATGAGCAACAAGAATAACCCCCCGCTGGCAATCCAAGATATATATTTAATAGGTTTGAGAAAACGACGAAAAATCTCAGCCCTTAAAGTAAATGTCCTCATCTGTCCGAAACGCTCGCTATCAATTTATTGAAGTTTTATTTTAAAGCAGACAATCACTGAATAAAAGGGAATCCCTGCGCCAGTTTACAAAACTGTAAACTTATTTCTATAGACCTTAGAAATCATTGGAAGAGAATATCCCTGTGGGTCAACCCTTTTGCTCCCTTATGGGTTGTAATCGGCAAACTGTTCCATCAACCAGCTTTCGGCGTAACGTGATAGCGTTTCTCAAACAATTCCGCGTCAAATGGTGCTCTGCGGGAGCGGCAGTTTTCGCGCGGGCAGAGCTGACAGCTAGCAAAGCTAGCCGAGGTGGGAAAGTAAATCCCAGACACCGATTTGACAGGACGCATCACAAAACTTGGGGTAAGGGTAACACCAATCTCCGTTGCTGCACCTCCTAACATATCAAAGACATCTTGTTGTGCCCGAAGCGGCCAGTCTTCCAAAGAACCAGGATGCATAGCAGAAAGTTCGCTGAAGTGATAGCGCCGTTGCAGTTGGGCTTCTATAGCCTGTACCGCTGCAGCTAACGCCATTTCTTTAATTGTATCCGCCCAAAATTTCTCGAGCATATCCGCAATGGACAATGACCACTCTTCCAATTCCACCCCACAAGTAGCCACAAAGAAAAATGCTTGCCCGGCGTCTTGCAAATTCACGCTCATCACCCGGCTGACAAAGCGCCTTCCATCGAGCTCCACCCAATCATCCCCGCGTTGCCCTACCCACACCTGACGATACATTGCTTTCGGATGGGCGATTCGCTCCGCTTCATCCACCAAACTCAGCAGACGGGGTAAATAACGACTGGTCTCGCCTACATGGAGAATTTGCTGTAAGCGCCGCCGGTCCGCTTTAAACTGGATCGAGGCGATGATTTTTACCGAATGCTGCGGCATACCCATTGACATGTTCAACTTTTTCCTATAAAATAATATAGAACATAAGTTCTAATATCAGGAGGTGCATCTATGCTGTTTTGGGAATGGTTGCGCAAAGCGTTGGGCAGTTCGCCAGCGCAGCAACGCACCTTTACTTTTGACAACCAATTAAACCACATGCTGCGGGTTTTGGCAGAGCAGGAAAGTCGCCCAGTGCAACAAGTTGCTAATGAGCTGTTGACCTACGCCCTGTCGGAACGCTTTGCTGCCCAAGAATATCTGCGGCGCTGGCAGCGGCTTTCGCGGCGCGAACAACAAGTGGTGGCGCTGCTTTGCCTGGGATACTCTTATCGTCAGATCGCCGAACAGCTCATCGTTTCCTATGACACCATCAAATCTCATGTCCGCAATTCTTTACATAAATTCGAGCTTAACAACGTCAGCGAGCTGCGGCGGGCACTAGCAGATTGGGACTTCAGCCAATGGCAGCATCCCGCACGGCATCTATAACCCGCATGTTCGCCAGCGCATCCTCTAAGGGCGTTGGCACTGGTTTGTTCCGGAGAATCGCCTCCGCAAATGCATCACCCTGTAAGGTGTAATGGTCACAAAGCGGAAAGTGGATTTCTTCTTCGTGCTTTTCCCGCCGCAGCCAAATTCGGCAGGGGCGATCATTAGGGGGATTGAAGGGAATCTCGATCTCTATCCGTCCCTTTGTGCCCAGGATTTGTACTCTTTGGTAGGGATAAAGCTGAGTCGAGACTGTAAAAGTTGCCAATCCCGTTGAAAAGGCTAAGATTGCACTGGTCAATCGATCTGTTCCAAACTGTTCGTCCATTTCCATCCAAGATCGAACCGCTTTTGGTTCTTGTGCAAATAACCAGCGTGAAACAGAAATGGGATAACAGCCAATATCTAATAAACCTCCACCGCCGATCGCTGCTTGATTGCGCACATCGCGTGCATCCCGGTTGTAATAAGAGAAAACGGTGTCTATGGTTTTGAGATCCCCGATTTCCCCCTCTTCCACCAGTTGCTTTGTTCGCTGCCATTGGGGATGAAAGCGATACATGAACGCTTCCATTACTTTTAGATGCGGATAACGGCGGCTGGCATCGAGCAAGGTTTGTGCTTCGTCCGCATTCAACCCGATCGGCTTTTCACATAAGACATGTTTACCAGCCTCCAGCGCTTTAATCGTCCATGGCAAATGTAAATGGTTTGGCAACGGATTATAGATGGCTTGAATCGTTTCATCTTCCAACAATTCTTGATAGTTACCAAAGGTTTTTGGAATACCGGCTGCTTGCGCAGCCCGTTGGGCAGTCTCTAGAGTACGAGAAGCAATCGCCACTACCTCATTAAATTGACTGCGCTGAAGCGCCGGGATGACTTTTTGAGTCGCAATTCGGGCGGTACTTAAGATACCCCATTTTACTTTTTCCATATCTCACCGTATCGGTCAA
>DYKV01000169.1 GCA_020722415.1 Anaerolinea sp. | reverse complement strand
AGGACACAAAAGTTACGAAGAAAAACTTTAAGCCCTCTTGGTGTATTTAGTTACCTTTGCGCCTGCATTGTGGTAGGAAAAGATAAAACCACCAAGGAAACAAATAATCCACAAAGGGCGCGGAGAAAAGTTTTTGACAAAAAACGAAATAGCGAATAAAGTAATCGGAATAGCCATCGGTGTCCACAAGACGTTTGGACATAGATTGTTGGAATCTGCTTATATGGAATCAAATGATTGACAAATACAGATACCCCTTTGTGACCTTTGTGTCGGCTTTGAGGACTTTGTGGTAAAAAAATAAAACCACCAATGGCACAAAGAATCCACAATGGGCACGGAGAAAAGTTCTCTGACAGAAAACGAAATGGCGAATAAAGTAATCGGAATAGCCAGCAATATCCACGAGGCGCTTGGACCTGGATTGTTGGAATCTGCTTATGTGGAATCAAACGAGTGATAAATCAAGATTCTCCTTGGTGACCTATTATTGCTGTATTCTTTAACTAAAAAGCGCTAATCCTAGTAAAATAAGCCATGATGGCAAAAAAGATGCCCCCTTCTATTTCAACCGATTTACCCCTTAATCAAATTATCGAGGGTGATTGTTTAGAAGTGCTCAATACTCTGCCGGAAAAGTCGGTGGATTTAATCTTTGCTGACCCTCCTTACAACCTACAATTACAGCAAGAATTATGGCGTCCGAACATGACGCGGGTCACCGCAGTCAATGATGATTGGGATCACTTCGAGGATTTTCAAGCCTATGACGCCTTTAGCCAAGTCTGGCTTTCCGCTTGCCGCAGGATCCTGAAAGACAGTGGATCCATTTGGGTTATCGGCAGCTATCACAATATTTTCCGCATCGGTAAGCTCATGCAGGATTTAGGTTACTGGATTTTAAATGATATCGTTTGGATCAAAACTAATCCTATGCCTAATTTTCGTGGTGTGCGCTTTACGAATGCCCACGAGACACTAATTTGGGCAAGCAAATATAAAGGCGCTCGTTATACATTTAACCATCATGCGATGAAGTCATTAAACGAAGACAAGCAGATGCGCAGTGATTGGCTAATCCCCGTTTGTACAGGCACAGAACGGGTTCGAAAAGATGGAAAGCGAGCTCACTCCACCCAAAAACCGCAAGCATTGCTCTATCGGATTCTCCTCGCGACCAGCAAGCCGGGTGATGTGATCTTAGATCCGTTCTTGGGGAGTGGAACGACTGCGGTTGTCGCCAAATTGCTTCATCGGAATTGGGTTGGAATCGAAAAAGAAAGCCACTATATTGAAATTGCTCAAGAACGTTTAAGCCAGGTAAAACCCGTACCCTACCAAGACATTCTATTTGATGTGAGCGATAAAAAACGGACTGCCCCGCGGGTGGAATTAAGCCAATTACTGGAAGATGGTTGGCTTAAGCCAGGCGATACCCTCTTTTTTCAACGAAATATCTCCCAAGCGGCACGGATTAAAGCCAACGGCAAAATAATCTTAGCGGATGGTTTTGAAGGTTCTATCCATGAAGCAGGGCGGCGCTTGCTTAATGGCAGCCCTTGCAATGGTTGGCAGACTTGGTTTTGCCGCACTGAAGATGGAAATTTCTATCCATTGGATGATGTGCGTGAAGCTTATCGGAAAAGCCACAGTGACCCTTTTGTAACCCCTAATGAAGACAGAGATGATGAAATAAAAAATGCTTTGAAAGGGTAATAATGTGTGATTTCTATAGAAGTATATTTGTAAGAAATCGGCTTATTTGTAGATACTAGGGAAACAAATTTGTGAGAATGCGTAATATACGTGATTGCTAGGGAAAAATTCCTAAGAATTTGTGTTATTCATGGTTACCTAATTTATGAAAATTCGTGGTAAAAACGGTACATAATGGCAAAAGGCTCTCGAACCACTCGTTTTGGCACACCCACCCGCATCAGCCATGATTCCTCCTCCTATTACCGATCCAATCTATACGCCGATTTAAACCATCCAACACCTCCGCTCACTATGGCTGACAATCCATTCCCAAACGAATACCAAAACACCGTCATCCTCGGCAGCGCTGAAAACATGGCGGAAATTCCTGATAATGCCATCCATTTGATGGTTACCTCGCCACCCTATAATGTCACAAAAGAATACGATCAAAACCTAACCCTAGAAGCGTATTTAGGATTGCTAAAAAAAGTTTTTACGGAGACATTTCGGGTGTTGGTGTATGGAGGGCGAGCATGTATTAATGTCGCAAATCTTGGCCGTAAACCGTATATTCCCCTTTCGGATTATCTTTCCCAAACGATGATCGAGATTGGCTTTTTGATGCGGGGAGAGATCATCTGGTACAAAGGTGCTGGAGCAGGGGTTTCGATGGCATGGGGAAGCTGGCAATCGGCGGCTAATCCGGTATTGCGCGATACCCATGAATATATCCTGGTTTTTTCGAAAGGTTCCTTTAGCCGTAAAAAGACCATCGAAAAAGAAGACACTATCACCGGCGAGCAATTCATGGAATGGACTAAATCCGTCTGGCATATCAACCCCGAATCGGCAAAAAAAGTGGGCCATCCGGCGCCATTCCCCATCGAATTGCCGTATCGGCTTATTCAACTTTACACCTATAAAGGTGAAGTAGTTCTCGATCCGTTTATGGGCAGTGGTTCTACCGCAATAGCTGCCTTAAAATCAAATCGAGTTTTTGTCGGTTATGAGACTAATCCAGATTACCTGAACCTCTGTAAAAAGAGAGTGGCGGAATTTCAATCTTCACCATAATGAAATCTAGCATAAAATAAAGCCAAAATAAGTCGAGGTAACATTGTGGCATTAACTGCACGGCAAAAATGGATTGCCTATCTAGAGCTAATGGTCTCCATCATCATCTGGGGAGCGTCTTTTGTTGCTACAAAAATAATCCTTCGCGAGACAACACCGGCCATGGTGATATGGATGCGTTTTGGGATGGGTGTGGTCTTTTTAGGAATTGCGATGGGATTACGCAAACAGTGGAAACTGCCACCTTGGAGAAGTGCATTTTACTTCGCCTTTACCGGTTTCCTTGGGATTACTTTTCATCAATGGCTTCAATCTACCGCATTGCAAACCACAGAGGCAGCGACATCAGCCTGGATTGTTTCCACCTCACCGATATTTATGGCGCTGTTTGGCTGGGTGCTCTTACGAGAAAAATTTAAATTAACCATGTTATTAGGCCTGGTACTGGCGACAATTGGTCTGATTGGGGTGGTCAGCAAAGGCGATTGGGAGCAATTTGCCTTGGGTAAATTTGGCAGCTGGGGAGATTTCCTGATGTTGGTCAGTGCTGTCAACTGGGCAGTGTTTTCGGGTCTCTCGAAACCCGGATTGCAAAAATACCCACCCACCCAGATGATTTTCCTGGTGATGGCATGGGGGTGGTTGTTCACCGGTCTGTTGCTCATCTTACCCCATGGCTGGCGTCCATTGGTAAATATATCCTGGCAAGGTTGGAGCAGCCTGGTGTTTTTGGGTATATTTTGCTCGGGGTTGGCTTATCTCTTTTGGTACGACGGGCTGCAAGCTGTTCCGATTGTCCAAGTTGGGGCGTTTCTGTATTTTGAGCCCCTGGTCACTGTGGCAATTGCCGCGCTCGTGTTAAGGGAAAAGATCACCTGGGTATCCATCTTAGGCGGTGGCTTGATCTTATATGGGGTTTGGTTGGTCAATCGTAACGAGCCTTCTAATGAATCCTTTACAAAAACAGAAGATGAGGCACATATTTAAGAAAATCTTCTACTCTCAATGGTTATTCTATTCCGCACTGGTTTTTCTCGGAGTGGGAATCCTCTTGCGCTGGATGAGTTTCAATTGGAATACACGTCTTTATGGCGATGTGAATTTATTTGCCTTATCCGCCCAACAAATTGTCCGAGAAGGAAAGCTCACCTACCCGATGAAATATGACTACTCGCCAGAAGCACCGTATCTCACTTTATCCAGCCCGGCGGGGCAACACCCTCCGTTATACCCCCTCTTGGCTGGAAGCCTGGCTCGTTTATTGAGGACAGAAGCAACCTTTGCAGTGCTTAAATTGATCGACTTCTTTTTCGGTGTATTGATCCTATTCGGTATAGGATTAATTGCCTTACAAAAACGTTCCATTGCCGCTTGGGTCACTTTTGGTTTAATAGCTTACTCACCCTGGTTGGTGGATTATTCCGCCAATGGCAGCCCTTATATTTTGATCACATTTCTTCTTGTGGTAGACCAATGGCTTTGGCTTAAATGGGATGCAAAGAATTTAAAATGGACGATCTGGGCCGGCATCCTGGGTGGAATTGGCTGGCTTACTCATGGAATATTGATTGCTATTCCGCTAGCTTTTCTTGTTCGTTTATTATTTTTTTCCCATCTAAAGCGTTCGGAATGCTTCACCCGGGTGATTTTATTTTTATTGATATTCTCCGGTTTGGTTTTACCGTGGCTGGCTTGGAATCAGGCAACTTATGGCAAGCCATTTTATTCCTCCTCTAGTTATTATTTGCTGGAGCAGTTAGGTTTGGCACGCGTTGAAATCCATAACAATGCTGTGCAATGGCTGGTTATTCAAGCGAGGTTGAGCCAAATAGTCCAAAACTATCTCCGATTAATAAGCAAAGCAGCTTATGCGGGTCTTCGAGAAGGGTTACAGGTGCTGACTCCTTGGGGGGTTCTCCTAACTCTGCTGGGCTTGTTTTTTTATTTTAAACGATCCATCTATCAACAAAACCCATTACCCAAGGCGGGTTGGAAGCAAATTATTGCTGCTGGATTGCGGTGTTTCATTACCCCGCTTGGAGTATATATTTTGACGGTCTTCTTTTGGGCAACTTACAAATTGCGCTTTTTAGTCCCGTTACTCCCGTTTTTTTACCTGGAGATCGGGATAGGCTTTGAAGCCTTGCTCCGGCAAACAAATTGGCGGAAATGGCTCGGATGGGGTTTGTTAGCTGGATTATTTATAGAAATGTCTTTTCCTTATTTTCAAACTCAGCCGAATTTATACTATGGCGAAAATACCGTGTCTAACGCGATTTTGTATGATCAAATGCGCCCATTAGCCATAGAGATGGGGAAATGGCAAAAGGGAGTAGTATTAGGCGCTGCTGATTCGCTAGATGGAGGCATCGAAACAATTTATTGGAGCAGGCAGCCATTTGTGGCTGGAAGGGGTTTTTCTCGGCTAATCTGGGAAAAACTCGCAAAGGATTTTCAAGTGCAGTATATTTGGAGTGATCAAGATCAAGAAAAGCAAATACGAATGACGTTTCCGGAAGCAAAAAAGATCTTATCCAATCGTAATTTTAGCGTGTTTCAATTGCCTTGAATCTCTAGTGGCTGTTTTACCACATACTCTACCTTTACGGTGTGACTTTTGTTATACGTAACGCGGCATTCATGCCGCAACCAAACGGCGACATCAATGTCTA
>DYKV01000168.1 GCA_020722415.1 Anaerolinea sp. | reverse complement strand
CGTTACGAAGTGATATGGGCAAGGAATTTCCCGATTGGAGAGAAATCATAACCGGGCAATTGTTGCACTTGTTTCCTAAACTCTTCATCAACTAACGTTTCCATTAATGGTTTCAATAAGGGTGATTCATAATACACAGCGGGGATTACCAAATCATATTCCTCTTGAAACAAAGGGATGAAATCCAAGCCCAATGCTTGCGCAGCGGCTGCAATACCTAGCCCGCAGCTTGCCCGTTTAGAAGCGACCGCAGCCGCAACCGCTAAATGGGTAAATTCTTGCCGGTCATAACCCTTTATTGAACGGGGATCAATCCCCCCTTTTTTCAATTCATAATCCAACAGGACTCGCGTTCCAGCTCCACTTTGCCGATTGATGAATGTGATATCTGGACGCACTAAATCCTCTAAGCTATTGATATTATCTGGGTTTCCCGGCAAAACAATCAGCCCTTGTGTCCGTAAGGCAAAACCAATTAAATAAACCTCCATCCCAGACAAATATTGTTTGATATAAGGTATGTTATAGATACCGGTCTCGGGTTCTAGTAAATGGGATCCCGCTAGGTGTGCTTCACCTCTTTTAAGCGCAATCAACCCGCCCAAACTCCCCACATTGGCTGATACCAACCGCCCATTACGCTTGGCAACATACTGGGCGAGCACGTCCAGCGAAACATCATGGGAGCCAATCGCGAGGATAGTGCGGTCAATTTGGCTGACCGGCCTGAGTAAATTTACTTTAACCTTTTCACCAGCTTCTACGCCTTGCGTTCCGCGGGGAACCACAATTAATCCATCTGCCTGAGTCAAGGATGTAATTACCCCTGCTCCACGGGATAACGGGGCTGCACAAACCCGCTCCCCCACTTTACCAACCACCACTCGTATATAATCATCGTCGCCAGCTGGAGAAGTGATCTTCTTAGTCATAACCGCTTCAATTTGCGGATTTTCCGCGGGGTGCATTCCCAACCAACGCTCTAGGATTGGTTTGATAAAAATTTCGTTGGTCAGCGCTGCAGAGACTGGATAACCCGGCACACCAATGATGGGGACCTTCTTTGTATTTCCATTATCTTTTACCATCCCCATGATCACCGGATGACCTGGGCGAACAGCAATTCCGTGCACAAACACTTCCCCCAAAGATTGGATAACTGCTGCTGAAAAATCCTCCGCACCAGCCGATGAGCCGGCGTTCAACAATATCAAATCATGCATACCGGCGGCTGCTTTGACCACCTGTTGGATTTCGGTGAAATTATCCTTTACAATTGGATAACGCCTGGCTTCTCCTCCATAAGATCGGATTTGAGCAGCTAGAACAATTGAGTTGTATTCAATAATATCCCCTGGTTTAATTGGCGACCCAATGGAGACCAATTCGTCACCGGTTGGGATGATTGCCACCCGCGGTTTCCGGGTCACTTTGATTTCACTCCATCCACTAGCCGCAATCGCCCCAAGATCAAATGCCCGCAAAATATGTCCAGATGGCAGCACAAGCTGGGTGGCAACAATATCCTCCCCCATCGGACGGATATTTTGCCAAGGCACAATGGCGGAACGAATTCGAATTGAACTTGGATGACGAATCTCTTGACTCAATTTTCCATCAGGCGTCAGTGGTTCAACTTGTTCAATCGGTATAACTGCATCTGCCCAATCTGGAAGTGGATCTCCGGTATCTACGTACACGGCTCCTTCACCAACTGCCAATTCTAACGGTTGGGTCAGTGTTGCCCCTTCCGTTTTAGAAGAATGAACAGCAAATCCATCCATTGCCGCCGAATGATAATGTGGAGAACTGATAGCAGCCCAAATGGGTTCAGCCAATACCCTTCCTAAGGCATTTTCATCTACTGGAATCGTTTCGATTCCCAACACACCCCACAAATCTTGTTCGGTTAATTTTTGCTGCAATAACTTGACTGCTTCCTCGACTGGAATATCTTGTAAATAAACACTCATTGCTTCACCTCACAAATCAACTCTCTAATAGCTCTACTGTAACCATTTCATGGGCTGCAAGACCGGTGTGATCTTCTGGAATACAAATAAGCCCATCCGCACGAGCTAATGCCATGATCATGTTGCTTTTTCCAAAGATTGGTTCTGCTAACCAACCTTCATCTGTAAAAATCAACTTAGCCGGGATCCAATCTTCCCGCCCAGCTTGCGAATTTAAATTTATTGTGACCCGGGCTGTTTGTGTATGAGGAGATGGTATCTTGCTAATCCCTTGTAATGTATAGACAACTGGCTTTACCAGATGAGTAGCAATCACATAAGCGCTGAGGGGATTGCCTGGTAAACCAATGATCGGGATTTTTCCAGCTAATGCCAATATAGTTGGTTTTCCCGGACGAGTGTTGAGCCCATGAACCAGCACACCAGGGCTGCCTTGTTCTTCGATAACCTTCGCAGTGTAATCCCTGGCACTCACCGATGACCCAGCGGTTATCAGAATCAGGTCACACTGATCTCTTAAAGATCGTAATGCATTGCGCAGCTGATTTATATCATCCGCAATAATTCCGTATGGAATTGGCTCGCCGCCCAATGATCTGACAAGCGCACTGAGGGTATAACTGTTCACATCTCGTACTTGTCCCGGTTGAATGTCGTGATCTGGTGGAACTACCTCATCCCCGCTGGAAAGGATCCCTACGCGAGGTTTTTTATATACTTCAACTTGAGTTATCCCGAGCGCTAATAATCCCCCCATCTCCACCGCTCGAATTTTAGTACCTTGCCCGATCACAGGCTCTCCTCTTTGGATTTCCTCCCCCTGCAAAATTGTATTCTCCCAAGCCGAAACAGATCTGTAAACTTCGATCTCCTGCGTAGAAATTTTTTGGGTGTGTTCGATCATCACTACTGCATTAGCATCGGCTGGTAACATACCGCCGGTATAAATAAGCACAGCCTGCATCGGAAAAAGCTCAATAGACGCTGCTTGACCCATCTTCACCTCGCCCACAATTTTAAAATAGGCTGGCAGGCTTTCACTAGCGCCGTAAGTATCTTCGGCTCTGACCGCATAGCCATCGACAGTTGCGCGAGTAAAAGCCGGTAAAGGATGCGGGGCATTAATGCTCTTTGCAGCAATCCTTCCTACAGCATCTACAGTTGGTAGAATCTCGGTTGAAAGTTCTAACACATCCGATATCTTTTGCAGATACAGCTCCCGTGCTTTTGCTGGGGGGATTAACGATAAAAATTCCGTCATAAACACCTCACCAATTAAATTATCTCACCCAAAATGAGTAAGCAAGAAAATAAATAACCAGGGCATATAGAGAAAAATCACCAATAATTAAAGCCCGCCAATTAGGTTTCCTTCCTTCAGCGATTTTCCGCATATTCCAGATTTGAAGGATACCCAAAATCATCGCTGACATCGTTGGAAGCGCAATGGGTAATGGCATTCCAAATATCATCGCTAAAACAATCACAAAAAAACTGAATAAAATCAATAGGTTATGCAAGGTCATTCCATTTTCCCAACCAATTCGGATTAATAAAGTAAGGTTGAGATTCTTTATATCACTGGCATAGGTGGAGAGTTCGTACGCTATAATGGCTGAAATGCGTAAGGAAAACAAGGGAAGGGCGATCATTAATATCAGGCGGTGGATGTCATGGGCTTGGCTTTCAAAAGCGAATAAAGGGATAAACAAAGTCATAAGGATAGAAACAAGGATCTCATGAAACCCATTCAAGATATCCTTAAAAGGTGATAGAGATAAAAACAACATTCCAGCAACCCCAAATACCATGATGAAAAAAATCTGCGTGGTGAGATATCCTTTTGCCATAAACAGTACCGTCAATGAAGCAAAAGATGCTAGAAGTGCAATGGAGAGGATAAAGGGGCGAGAAAGCTTTGAATTCGCCACTCCATTTTGCGGAAAGGGATTGTTCATGAGGGTATTTCGAGCAGGTGCAGATTGCCGAAGAAAAATACCACTTAGTTGCAATAAGATCGTCCATCCTAATGCTAGGAAAGATTGCTCCCAGTCCAGTGAATAGCCAAGGTAATGAGATACACCAAGCCCGAGGATGAACAAAATCAACGTTTCGATAACGAACGCACCCGTGATTAATACTGACTGTTTTTCACCCATCAATTTATCCTTATTGTGGCGTAGTGGTGCACACCAGGCTAAGTCGAATGACGATCTCACTGGATGATACCACGAGTTTACGCACATGAGAATTAAAAGGAGATCCCCCAAACCAGGTATGTGCTTTGGGGTATCATTGATTTGGTAGAAACAAATTATTTTTTAAAGAAATTAGAGATGAAAAACCAAAGGTTGGCTGGACGTTCGGCTAAACGGCGCATGTTGTAGGCATACCATTCTGAGCCAAAGGGGACATAAACTCGGACAGGATACCCTTCCGCGGCCAACTTGATTTGAAGTTCTCGTCGAATGCCGTAAAGCATCTGAAATTCCATGGCATCCTTTGGTAATCCAATCTGCTTGGAATAATCTTTAGCGAATGCAATCCGATTCTCATCATGGGTAGCAATAGCCGGGATTGGTGGAATGCGCTTATCGGCGCTTAAAACCGGTGCCCCTGCTTTTAATGCAGCGTCTAATAAGAGTTTACTAGCTCGGTCATAATTTTCATTTACATCTTTTTTCCGAGGAAATGCCACATCCTCGGATTCTTTATAGGCGCCTTTGCACAATCGGATTCGGGCTGGTATTTCCAACAACTTTGCTAAGTCATCCATCGTCCGATAAAGATATGCCTGAATGACCAACCCTACATTATCATAACCTTTTGTCACCCGCATATCATAAAATATCCGCAATGTATCATCCACGCAACTCGCGTCTTCCATATCAATCCGGACAAAATTATTATATTTTTTCGCTAAGCCGAGGATTCTGTGGACATTCTCAGTGCAAAGCTGCTGATCTAATTTCAACCCAATTTGGGTGAGCTTGATAGATACATTTGCACGTACTTGCGCAGCTTGAATTGCCTCAAGCATCTCAAGGATCCCTTGCGTAGCTCTTTCAGCATCTGTTATTGTTTCAGTATGCTCACCAAGTTGATCCAATGTGGCGTTGATGTTAAGGGCGTTGAGATTTCGGACAGCCTCAATGCCATCTTCTAGTTTCTCGCCGGCTACAAAACGACGAGCTGCCCGCCAGGCAAAGTTCCATTTCATAATAGTATGCTTCGCCCAGTCAGCTTGCGATAAGTAAACAAAAAAAGAACGGAACATATAACATCTCCCTTTTATGTTGAAAATTGTTAATTTGGCTGATTGTTATACCTATTCCACTGCTGCTTTCGCATCCTGCTACCCCCCATATAGGAAAAATAAGCGCATGGCACTTTCCGAGCAACTGGTTGCCTCGATTTTGAAACGGAATGGTTTGGCACTTATTATTAAGTATAACCTATTATTGATTCAACTAATTTGTCAACATGACAGCAAT
>DYKV01000167.1 GCA_020722415.1 Anaerolinea sp. | reverse complement strand
TTTGCTGGCTGTATTTAGCGGGATAAATTCCCCGTCCTAGTCTGTGGAAGCCGGCTAAAGGTGGCTCGCTTGGCAGCCCAAAGGGCTTCTTTGTTCTGAAGCAGGGCTGCCTGCCCGCCGAACTAGGTAAAAAATAGCCCGCCTAAACATTTACTTGGATAATAGACAATCATCGATGGCGGATGGGTGATTAATTCATTTTGAAAGCGGCCACCTCCTCTTCTCGGTCGCCCCAGCGCACTATGTACATAGGCATCCAAGCCACCCCAAATAATTCAAGCTGGATATCTTTTTTTTGAGCTTGGATAGGCATTTCTATGATGGATTTTGTAGCTTCGATCCATTTTTGTTTCATATCTTCAATAGCTTGGTTTTTTTCAATTTCCAGCCGGGCAATTTGCTGCTTGTATTCTGCGATAGCTTTTTGAGATTCCTCTACGTCGGCTTTTGCTTTAGTTGTTAATCGGTGTTTGGAAAGAGAAGTGGTAACTCTGCGAGAGCTACGTCGGCCGCCTAATAAACCAAGGATATTTTCTGCGTGGGTACCATACTCTTCCATCCTCCTTTGAGAGAGCTCCTCTTGGTCCATTTCCAGCTCTCGCTCTTCACGGCTTATTTTGAGTTGTAAGTCGGAAATCTTCTTATCAAATGTCGCTGCGATCTTTTTTGATTCCGCCTCGATTACTTTTTGAGCAGCTAAATTACAGCGGTTTAGAAATTCATCCTTAGATTCAGTTATAGTGCTATATAGTTTCAACGCCTCATGATAGTAGAGGGTAATTTGGGCATTATGATAAACCCAATCCAAGAAATCTTTTTTCATCATTTGAAGAATTTTTAAATCATTTAAGGGCGCTTCAACAGGGTAGAAGCGGGCTTGGGGTTCTCCGTTATTGGCTAGCTGGCGGATCTCTATTGCTGGGACAAGATATTCTTCCCAATGAATGAATCCATGCCGATCGGGAGTTTGAATTATCACTGTTTTTCGTCCCTCATAATCGAGGAAATATTTGCGATTGATAAATCGAATCACCGCTTGACTTAATAAAACGGGGCGGTAAAAAAGATGAGATTCGCTTGGTTCGGATGTTGAGATGATTTGGGAATAGCGCAAGGCTTGGCTGAGATTAAGATTTATTGGTAAGACATATTCTTCAATTCCTTGGGGGAGGGCGGGGCGGGTGGTAGAAGTTCTGCTAACCGCAGTCAAGTTTTCTCCCGCTGATATTGGGGTGAGCGTGGTATTAGATTTTGTCGGGAGGACAGCAGACGACTCTTGAGGTATGGTTTGGGTTGATAATGTGGATAGTTTATTTAATTTTGGTATTTGTAAACGGGTTATTGGTCCTGCTAGATAATTCATTGCCCAGCGAGTTTGAAACAAAACAGGTTGTTTTTCATGAACATTCTGCATTAAAAATACCCTTTTACCCAATGCAGAAATCAGGCGGTCCAAGTTAGCCCGATTCGATCCGCCAGTTATGGCGCTCTCTAATCCATCAAGAAGGCGTTGTTTATCCTGATCAGTTTGCAGTTTCCCAATGCACCAAGTTCCGGCATTCGACAACCCCTTATAATCTATATCCACAGGGTTCTGGGTTACCAACACTTGCCCAACGCCAAAAGCACGAGATTGTTTGAGCATCCGCAGGATGATCGTTTTGGAAGGAGGATTAGCAACCGGTGGCAAATATCCATAGATTTCATCAAAATAAACAATGGCGCGCAAGGTATTACTGCCCGATTGAGAACGCATCCATGTCTCGACTGCGGAATAGAATAAGGTTACAAAGAACATGCGCTCGTATTCATTGAGGTGAGCGAGGTAAAAGACACTATGCTTCGGGCGCCCATCTTCGGCAAACATAAATTGTTCTATGTCCAATGGTTGACCTTGAATCCATGGTTGAAAGCTAGGAGCTGCTAAGATATTATTGAGGAGCATGGCTAACGAAAGCCGGTCTTTTTCTGGGAAGAAGGTGTTGACATCAAAAACACCTAGCTTGGTAAAGGGAGGTGACTGGATTTGCAGAATGATCTCGCCCAAATCCAAATCCATCCCTTTTGCCCAGGCGTTTTCAAAGATATTCGAGAGCAAGATATGTTCAGGAGAACGAACCGGGTCAATATTTTGTAAACCAACCAAACCCAAGAGGGCGGTGACTGTTCCGTTGATCCTTTCACGAATAGTTTCTTGATTTTCCTCCCAGGAAAGTTGCGGGGCTTTGAGGGAGGCTAATATATTTACTGGGATACCGGCGGTTGATCCGGGCGTAAAAACTGTAAAATGGGCTGCATCTCGTAATTTTTTGACTCGCTCTGGTTCAATGCCCCAATCCGCTAATCCTTTTTTCCAGGTTGCCGCGGTTTCCTCAGCTGCTTGTTGGATGGTTTTTCCTGCCCGCCTTACTACATCTGCATCCAGCCATGGCGCAAAATCCTGGGGACTCAAGTCCGGGAAGTGCAACAAGGTGTTAGTCATGTCCCCTTTGGGGTCGAGCATCAAAGCCGGGATGCCATTTAAAGCAGCTTCCTCAAGGAGGTCAATACACAAACCGGTTTTTCCTGAACCGGTCATTCCAACCACCACCGCGTGAGTTGTTAAATCAGCTGGATCATAAAGCAGTAATTGATCCGTTACTTTGCCTTTTTCAGGATCATAAACGCGCCCTAAATAAAATTTTCCGAAAGTATCCATCCTGTTCTCTCCTAGCAATAAATCTTTGCGCTGACGCTAGTCCTCATTTATTAACCTGTGTGGTTTTTTGTTTCCTTAATAATTATTGGTTGAAAATTATCACTCGATTAACAAATAAATTGTAGCACGAAACGATTTTGATGTGCTTTTTAGAAGAACCTGTTAAGAAAAATTATTTGGGGTTTATTCGCTATGGCAAGATTTCACTTTTCCATTGAAAGTGAAATATTTAATGATTATTCCGTAAAGAAGAAAACCTTTCAGCGCAATATTGGATATTGTTGGTATAATATATTAGGAATAATTGACTTCTAGTCTAGTTATTCCAACAATCGTTTTTGATGGAAACTAATTGATAAAGCCAGATTTTCTATTGTGACAATCCCCCTTTTCATGATTTCTCTGCCAAGAAGAAATTTGGATTTGTCAATTTATGATGGAAACAAAATCCTATAGTGTTTCCATTCTGGAGGTCATTCAGAGAAAGGATTTGAACATGAAAACCCATTCCTATCGTTTTCTTGCCTTAATCATTGTGTTATCACTGGCTGCTCTATCTTGTAAGCTGTTAAGCCCTAACGCGGTTGAAACACAGACCGTTCCCGAGATCATGACTGAGGTCCCACAGGAGAGCGTCACTGAAGCCGTAGCAGAAAATACATCTGAAACACAACCAAATACCTCTTTTATCACCGAGGCGGTTATGGCAACGGATGTACAAAGTGATACCTATGACCCAATTGGGGTGGCGGATACTTTCCCAGCTTCACAATCGGTTTTCCACTGCGTGGTTACGATCGAGAATGCGCCGGAGAACACAACTGTGAAATCCATTTGGAGTGTGGTTAATGTAGAAGGAGTTGAAAAGGGATATGTAATGGGGGAGACTGAGGTTAATGCTTCTGGCTCGCGCAACATTGATTTCTCATTTAGCCCAAACAATGGTACTCTCCCCCCGGGAGATTATCAAGTGCAACTCCTAGTGAATGGTGTGGCTGATCGGATAGTTTCTTTTACGGTGCAATCAGAATAAGTTGATGGTTGCATCGGATTTTTAATGCGGTTACGATAAACCGATGTGATTTCGGGGATAAATTTATTGTTGCAGATAAAAGATTCGCGCACTAGATCTTTAGTAATAGCGCTTGATGCTGATATGAAACATCTGCCTTCATTTCGATGGATGGCTTACATTATTTCTTGATCGTAGAGAAATACCCACCAATGGGAATGAAGGCAGCTCGGTTTCGATTTATCCACTGCTCCAGTGGTGAGGAATCGAAGGCTGGGATGAATTAAAAAATAAGGGCTTGGGTAGAGGTAGTTAGTGCCAGGCGGTAACAATGCGTTTCAACATAGGCTGATATACCATTTTTAGAAGTTATGATTAATTGGTTTCTCTTCTATCACTGAGCTAATGATTAAAGAAGGTATAACAACCTTTGGTTTGTTTGGCGCGATACATTGCCACGTCGGCATGTTTCAGTAGAGTTTCCCCATCCTCACCATCGGTTGGATAAATGCTGATCCCGATACTCGTGCCAAGCACAAAATTCTCACCGTTTAGTTCGAAGGGTTGACTAATTACATGCAAAACTTTGTTCGCAACCAGCTCGCAATTTTCACGATTGGCAACCCCTTCGAGGATAATGGTAAATTCATCGCCGCCTAAACGGGCAACTGAATCGCTTTTGCGCACACAATTTTGTAACCGTTGAGCTACTTCGATCAACACTCGATCACCCCAGGCATGTCCGAGAGAATCATTAACCGTCTTAAAATTATCTAAATCTAACAACATAACTGCCACATGCCATTTATCCTCTTTACTGGATTGCGCCCGTCGGGCACGCATGATTGCCTGATCGAGCCGGTCATGGAATAACTCGCGATTTGGCAATCCGGTTAATGGATCATGGGTAGCCAAAAAGCGTAATCGGTCTTCGGTGTGTTTGCGGCTGGAAATATCGGTGAAGATGACAATATAATTAGAGAGATTTCCTTCCCCATCTTTGATCGTGCTGATGGTAACCCACTCTGGATAAATCTCGCCATCTTTGCGGCGATTCCAAATTTCCCCCTGCCAAGCGCCGGTCACCGAGAGAGATTTCCACATTTGCAGATAAAACTCCCCATCTCTTTGGTCGCTGTGAAAGTGGTGTGCCTCCTTGCCTTGGACTTCTTCATTGGTAAACCCGGTGATTTCACTAAATGCGCGATTAACCACAAGGATGTGCCCTTGCGCGTCAGTGATGAAAATCCCTTCAGGCGTGCTCTCAAAAGCCTGTGAAGCCAAATAGATTTTTTGATCAAGTGGTACACGCCCGGTTATATCTTTTAATGTGACGAGATATACGGGACGGTCTTGACATACTGCCGGTTGAACAGTCATTTCCAGCGTTCGTTTTTCTTGGTCTGATTTACCATATTCGATGAGAGTCGGATTGGATATTTTTAAAGAGAAAGGAAAAGTGTTATTTTCTATTTGATCAACGGAAAGCTTAAGTAAATCTTCGGCTATTTGATTGGCGAACAAGATTTCACCATTTTCATTCACCAAGAGAATAGCATCCTGATGATAAGTGACAACGGTTTGTAAATAATGTTCTCGGGATTGATTATAGTGGTTGATAACCATAGGTGAATAATTTAAATTATACACGGGAACTTCTCCTTGTGAGAAGACTCTCGGAGATATTGGTGCAATCCTTATGCCAAATTGTGTATGAAGGAAAGATTATGGGAATGGTAAACTAGGCGATCATTTGCATTTTGT
>DYKV01000166.1 GCA_020722415.1 Anaerolinea sp. | reverse complement strand
CTTGGGCATGAGGAGTCGCTCCTGAATTGGATAGGTTGAGGGGGATTATAAAGGATGAAGGCTGAAGAAAGAGCAATGGCAAAATTAATCAGTATCCAATTCTTGGAACATCTCTGCAATTTGGCTTATTTTGTCAAATACAAGCTTGAACCCCTCAAATTCATCCGCGGAAAGCGTTGGAACAATTGATTTCGCAAAATCCATTTTCCCACTTTTAATTACCGCCGCCTCAATACTTTGATCCTCTGTCTTTGTTTGAGAAACAACAGTATCACCAATTGTTTCTTTGATGATTCTTGGCAAGTACTCGATTTCCAAACCTTTACCATCCTCTGTTTTTGTCTTTAGCGCGGATTCACTGAAAAAGTTCTCTATCCAGAGTTTTTTCAGTTCCGCCAATTTCTCTTTGCCGTTTGGAATTGGCAATAGAAATGCCGCCGCGCGTCTATCATCTGAGATTTTGAACTCATCTTTTTCTTCAAACTCGGCGTGAAGGTCGCGGTTATATGATTTTATGCCGTCCGCGTCTCTATCGAAAATGCCAATAATCATGCCGTGTTGTTTTCTGTGGGAATTCAACTCATCGACTAAAGCGGTAGTACCTGTGCTAATACCAGGTCTTAATTCAACAGGTGCAATTGTAAACAGGCATTCATCTTTGTACAGCCTTTGCCAAGCGGTTTCTAAAATTATCTTATCCGTTCTTCCTTCTGTATAAATCGTTAGGTTTTTCTCCGTTTTTATAGTGATATTTCTCAGCGGAATATTCCGATCCCTACGACTCAGTTGACGGCATTTTTCCTTGAAGTCTTTGTAAGTTTTATCGTTCTTTCCTTTAACTTGGCCGAGATATGCAATCCTCCCTCTCACTACATGGCGAAAGGATAATTTTTTCGCTTTAGGATCGCGATGTTTCTTATCATGCAATCTGAAATATTCATCTTCGGCTGCTGGCAATCCAAATTTTTCCCATGCGTGAAGCATTGCCCTTATTTGAGCAATATATTTTCGTCTGACATTTGGATGCTTGTTTACAGTAAGCCCAGTAACCTCTTGGCGTTGTTTCTGCGAAAAGGCTCTGGTTTTGAGTGGATTAATTTTGAAACCATTTTTCGTGATTATTTTTTCGAGTTCTGCTCCTACCACTACATCCAATAGAGAATGTACCTTTGCTACTTGTGCAGGAAGTTCAGGAAGGGTGGTAGAAAAGGTTATATCGTCAGCATAACGAGTGTAAAAGCAACGGCAATTCCATGCCAAATCCTGTAACTCGCTATCCATTTTGGCGCAGATCATATTTGAAATAATTGGCGAGGTTGGCGCTCCTTGTGGCAATTGATTTTTGAAACAACAGATTTGAGCAAGAATAGTAGCAACAGAATCGGGCAAGTTATAAGGTTTCCCCATAAACATTCCGCGTACTCTCCCAAAGTTGATAGACGGAAAGAATCCTTCCAAATCAATGTTTAATACCCAACTCTTTTTCTTGTGACGATGAGCGTTGTCAACAATATTCTTACCAGAAACAAAACCGTAAACAACAGGTTTGGGCTTGTAGACGTTTATCAAGATGTCAGCAAGCCTTCTTTGAATAAATTTGAGCGTTCGTGATGGAGAAGTAATTGTTCGAGTCCCACCCGCTTTTTTGGGAATCTCAAAAGTTTCATATTTGCTATCATCGGGAACTTTATAAATCTGATAAACCAAAGCAGAGTACCGATACTCTAATAGACTTGCTACATCTCTGGGATTTTTCAGAGATAAGAAAGCCTCTTGTTGTTCGGTTGGTGAAAGTAAATGAGTAAACATGCCCCAAAAAGATTCCTAAAGGCACTTGTAGATGAATTCTGCTTACCGCGTGCTGACAGCGACACAGTCAACAGCACATCGTCAACCGCCACCGCCGCCACACGCATAAGGCAAACCTTGCAAATGAATTGCCCCAGGATCTGAAAGGCAATAAAGTTCAATTGTTACTACAAGTGCCTTTCGCTGGATTATAAATCATTTCTGGGTGAATGCTCTTGCTTTGCGCGTTTTCAGTGGGGAGGTGCGGGGATGGTGGCGGGAAGACCTCACCCCTGCCCCCTTCGCGCAGCGCCCCTGTGGGGCTCCCGCGGGGAGAGGGGAAACGGTAGTTGGAATGCGACGAAGAAAAACGCGGCCTGTCCGAGGGACTACGTTGATGGCTTCGAATACACTGCGTATTCTTCTTTTGGTCTCTCCATCAACGCCAATTGCTTTTCCACTTTTAATTCGATTGGTGTCAACGGGTTGTAGTTAAGAACAATTGCTTCAAGCATGGGGTTACGATTCGCTTCGCTCGCGCCCACATGATAGAAATGTTCGCGCGTTAAAATTGTGAAGCGATAAGCATATTTTTCCATGGCGGGATTGGTTCGATAGCGATTGCTGTGCCATGTAGATAGAATGAATTTTGCGGGTGTGGCGCTCAACAAATCATATAGTTCCTGTTCTTCCTGTTCTCCCCACGAATTGTAGTAATCTACATGCCTGCCGATATAAGGCGGATCACAGTAAATAAAATCGTTTTGAGTGGCAGAGGGAATCAATTTACGGAAATCGGTAGAAACAAATTTCCAATCGTATTGACTGACCGCGTCAGAAACATATTTGATTTGATTGGAAATCTTTGTAATATAGGCTTTGGCAAAACGTTGTGGCTTGTGTCCAAATGGAACATTGAACCCGCCTTTTTTGTTGAACCGCATAACACCATTGAAACAAGCGCGATTTAGAAACAACAAATCAAGAGGCTTTGCTTCTCTATTGAATCGCTCTCGCACTTCGTAATAATGACTCTCGCCTTGCTTTTGCAGAATTTTGCCCTCGTGCTCGAGAAATTCTTTAGCGATTCCTGCTGTAATACGTCCGTCTTTGATGGCGTTATAAAAATTCACGATATGCGGATTAATGTCCGCAAAGACCGCTTTGCGCGGACGGACATTGAATCCAACCACGCCAGAACCCATAAATGGCTCGAACCATGTGCCAGACTCATCCAGTGCAGCGTGGTCTTTAATCCATTCAGTTAGTTTTGTTTTTATGCCTTGACATTTCAAAGGCGGAACTTTTACAGTCATTTCTGCGCCTGTCTTTTCTTTCGAGCGGGTTTATGCGAAGTTGAGTTGGCGAGTTTAGGGTCTTTCCCGCGGTACAACAAGTAATTTTTCAGCGTGGTTATTTTCTTGACTTTGCCATCAGGTGTGGCCATTTGAATTTTGCCGTAGTTGATCCAATATTCATCAAACCACTTCTCACCTAAATTCTTGAAAACGCCATTACCGTTCAAAATATCCTCAATCCTTGTGATGCTTCCGATATTCGCAGTGTTTGAACTGCCTTGCAAGTCACTGGCAATTTCCCATTTTTCGTGAACGAAGAATTGGAATTCGCTAATTACGGAAACGATGGACTTCAATTCATCCAACTTGTAGGTTTTGGTCTCGTCCACATGTTCAGATGCAGAACGCGAATAAATGATGCCAAGACAGAAATGTCCCAAATACTCATCATAGGGAAATTGGATGTTCTTGTTGCTTTTTCTGTTGATAAAATACTCACCATGCGAACCGAGTGTGAAACCATTGCAAAATTCGGGCTTATCGGGAAGGCGATAGGTGGTTTTTAAATCCAGTGCGAATTTGATCTTTTCATCGTCGGCATGGACAAAAGACAAGTCAGGATAATAGTTTTGCTGTTCGGCCAGCACAATGTAATAATTGTTCTCGTTTGCAAATTCAAGCAACTTGGGAAATAGATGGATTTCGAGAATCTTGGAGACGATTTTTGTGTCTGCTGAAATGGTGTAAATATTTCGGAAGACATCAATGAACCCTTTGATCGTCCATTGGTCATCTGGAGTCGAAATATGCCCTTTCAGGGTTTCAACGAATTCGCTCAGTTTCTGCTTGAATTCTGCCTTGAGTTTATTGCGTTCTTGTTGGCGCATTGTCGACTCCGAGTTTTAGATAAAAGGATTATACAACACTGATAGTTTGGTTGCGCGTTTTCGGTGGGGAGGCGCGGGGATGGTGGAGGGGGGAGACCTCACCCCTGTCCCCTCTCCCGCGGGGAGAGGGGGAAACGGTAGTTGGGATGAAAAACGCGACCTGGGCGAGGAGACCGTCCACGAATGAGGCACGATGACGAATGGAGGCGTAGCGATGCGGGTATTCGTGGTCAATTCGTGGATGGTTCTTTTGCAAAACCGCGACCTGTCCGAGGGGAGAGGTCGCGGTTTTTAGGGGTGAAGCATGGCCGTTTTAGACGGTTTCCAACTGCACTAAATTCAACTTGTCTTTTGCCACGCGGGTGGAAAGGTTGAGAATCTCGATGCCGACCACGCGGTTGTCCTTGTTGAAGTCAAGGATCACACCAGGCTGGACTTCTTCCGAGTCCACGATCTCGGCTTCGTCGAGGCGGAGGTAGAGGGCATCGCCTTCTTTGTCAATCTTTAGTCTCATTTTGTCCTCGTCAGTCTACGGTCAAAGAACAGGGTCACAATTCGGTTGAGTTGAACGGTCAGGTTGACCACAACATGTAAAATGCGCCCGTCACGTTCCTGAATGGCTTTGGTGTAGTGCATATTACCGTCAGCACCCATGTGTGTTTCGTCAGGTTGGTTCAGTACGCGCCAAATCCAATCTTCTGGAATTTTCCGCTCGGTGAGCATGTCTCTGGCGTGGATGGTAAAGTCAAATGCAGACATGGGTGGTTGCTGTTATTGTAGCATAACGGAGCGCGTTTTCGATGGGGAGGTGCGAGGAGGATGCGCGGGGAGGGTGCACGGGGCGAAGAGACCTGACAGGTTTCCACAGAACCTGGTTTGACCAGAATCGCCGCGCTCATGGAAATCCGATCATCACGTACCCTTTTGTTGAAATAGAGGAAAACCGATTGTCAGGTCTTACCTGTCAAGGGTAAGACTTTGGTGAGTTTTTATTTCAGTTTTATAGCCATTCAAATAAGGAAAAGCCCTGTCAAATGCAAACAGGAAGAAGATGTTTGAGCGCGCGTATCGGTTCGTTGCTGTAGTGGAACAGAGCGACCAAATCGGAAGTGAAGTGGATGCCCTGCTCAACGAATTAGACAGCCTCCTGAACAACACGGATACTCTGCCCGATTCGCCGTAGTCGAAGTTTTATTTGCAAAATGTCCCGAGGGTTTGATTAAACCTTCGGGACGGCGTGTATTTTGAACTTATCCTGGTTCCCTGCTTGTTACCAATAACTTTGCGCCCCCGCCTGATAAGTCATCGGTGCGCAGTATCAATCAAAATTCACGCGGCTATCTTTCCACTGTTCGGAAAATGGAATGAAAACTCTACCTTCTACTCCCATTTCGTATGGAATATTCCCCTCTTATCCACACGGTGATATGTATGCGCGCCGAAGTAGTCGCGTTGTGCCTGAATAAGATTGGCAGGCAATCGCCCTGACCGATAGGCGTCGAAATAGGCCAGCGAAGCGGACATT
>DYKV01000165.1 GCA_020722415.1 Anaerolinea sp. | reverse complement strand
GGCATAAATTCGCAAAATCGCGGAAAGGAAATCCTGGATGACTTTACAAATTGACCCTTCCTTACATCCCTTCTTTAACCCGAAAGGAATAGCGCTGATTGGCGCATCTACCGACCCGAACAAATTAGGCTATGCCCTAGCTCGTAACTTAGTCCAATGCAATTATCAAGGGGAGTTGCACTTTGTTAATCCTAAAGGGGGCACTCTGTTAGGGCGAAAAATCTACACCCATATTCTGGAAGTGCCAGAACCAGTTGATTTAGCAATCTTGCTCGTGCCTGCCATAACTGTTCCGGGGCTATTGCGGGATGTAGGGCGACGAGGAATTAGCGCTGCTATTATTGGCTCGGGAGGATTTCGAGAAGTCGGTCCGGAAGGTGCGGCATTAGAAGAAGAATGTGTTGCCATTGCGCGTAAATACCATATTCGTCTCTTAGGTCCTAACTGTATCGGGATTATGAACACGCATTTACCATTAGATGCCACTTTTCTTCCTCCACCGCCCCCGCGGCCGGGTGATGTAGCGTTTATTTCGCAATCAGGGGCGATTCTGGCGGCAGTAATAGATTGGGCGCGTGGGCAAGACCTTGGCCTTTCCCATCTCATCAGCCTTGGCAACCAAGCTGATATCTGTGAGACCGATGTCCTCGCACCGGTCGCTGCCGATGTCCATACCAATGTCCTCACGCTCTATCTAGAAGGGGTACGAGATGGGCGAAGATTTGTTCGGGAAGCCAGCCAGGTTGCCCGCTTGAAACCTATCGTAGCGTTGAAAGTTGGGCGATTTGCCAGCGGGCAGCGGGCAGTGGCTTCGCACACGGGGGCGTTAGCCGGCCGCGAAAGCGCTTTCAACGCCGCATTTTGGCGGGCAGGGGTGATCCGGGCGGAAACAAGTGAAGAGATGTTTGATTGGGCAAGGGCATTAGCTTGGTGTCCACTGCCGAAAGGACGATCGATTGCAATTTTGACCAGCGCAGGAGGCCCAGGCGTTACCGCGGCAGATGCATTAGAAATAAACGGGATGCAGTTAGCCGAGTTGCAACTCGAAACGGTTACTTGTTTAAAGCAAATTCTACCAGCCGCTGCCAGTCTTCTCAACCCGGTTGATTTGCTCGCCACAGCTACTCCTGAACAATACGCGGCGAGTTTACAATGTTTGTTGAGAGACGATGGTGTCCATGGTGTTTTAATTATCCTTCCGCCATTGCCAATGCAGACCGCTGGTGCAGTGGCAAAAGCATTGATCCCAGTGATTTATAGTGCGGATAAACCGGTAGTGATTGCCCTTATGGGAGAGCGCTTGATTCAGGAGGCAATAGAGCATTTTCGGGCAGCCCACATTCCCGAATATCGCTTCCCCGAAAGAGCTGCTTCAGCTTTGGCAATCCTCGCCGAAAGGGCTGAGTTTTTAGCTCGCCCTGAAGAAGTGCCTCAGATTTTTGAGGATGTAGAGCGGGAACGCGTCGAGCAGTTATTAGCTCCCTATGTTAAAGCCTCACCAGCAAACCTCGAAGGGATTGCCTTACCGACTGAAGTGGTGATCCAAATCTTGAACGCCTATCGAATCCCCACCCAGCCAGCTGGATTAGCCAAGACGAAAGATGAAGCGGCTGCATTGGCTGAAAAAATTGGTTTTCCGGTAGCAATGAAAATCGCATCGCCAGCGATCGCCCATAAGTCCGATATTGGTGGAGTATTGTTGAATGTGGCTGATCCGCTGTCGGTTGCTCAAGGTTTTGAAATCATCCAGCGCAATGCCCAGCAAGCTCACCCCGACGCTGAGATATTAGGCGTCCATGTACAACGGATGTTGCCAGAAGGTCAGGATGTGATCATTGGGGGAATTCATGATGATCAGTTTGGGGCATTAGTCATGTTTGGCTCCGGAGGAGTTGAAGTGGAGGGATTAAAAGATGTGGCATTTGCGCTTGCTCCTCTAACCGATCATGAGGCAAACCAGATCTTGCAAAAAACCTGGGCGGGGCGGAAATTAAGCGGTTACCGAAATTTATCGCCCGCAGATCGGGAAGCCACAATTATAGCACTTAAGCGGCTAGCTCAGTTAGTGGCAGATTTCCCGCAGATTTCAGAATTTGAAATTAATCCTTTGCGGGTCATGGCGCCAGGCGAGGGTGTATATGCGATCGATGTGCGCGCTAGAGTGAAAGCCTAGTCATCGATCCGATAGATAGTGCTTTATCCATCAAAGATGAGTCCATAATGGTTGCTACGATTATCCATTTGGATTTGGACGCGTTTTTCTGTGCGGTGGAAGAACTCGACAACCCAGCTTTGCGCGGGAAGCCGTTTGCTGTGGGAGGGAAACCACAAACCCGTGGAGTAGTCGCGTCTTGTTCTTATCCAGCCAGGCAATTCGGCATCCATTCTGCAATGCCAATGGCTCGGGCGATCCGTTTGTGTAAAGATTTAATCGTTGTCACACCGCGATTCTCTCGTTACCGTGAATTATCTCAACAAGTGATGCAGCGCCTTAAAAATGTAACTCCTTTGGTGGAACAGATTTCGATTGATGAAGCGTTCCTCGATATCAGCGATCTATCGGAACCAGCCGGTGAAATTGCCGTACGTATTCAAAAACAAATTCGAACTGAATTAGGATTGCCGAACTCGGTTGGTGTGGCAGCCAATAAATTGGTGGCAAAGATCGCCACTGAGGTAGGGAAGAAATCCGCTACAAAAGGAGAAGCCCCGAATTCGCTTGTGATTGTCCCTCCTGGAAAAGAGGCTGAATTTCTCGATCCTTTGCCAGCAAAAATGCTTTGGGGAGTAGGACCGAAAACCGAATCCATTTTAGCAGGATTGGGCTTGAAAACCATCGGAGATATTGCCCGTTTTCCGGAAGGTGAACTGATAAAATTGCTGGGCGAGCATGGACGTGAGCTTGCCCGCCATGCCCGTGGAATCGATGAGCGAGCGGTAGTGGTAGAGCATGCGATAAAATCCATAAGCCAAGAAGTCACTTTTCCCCAAGATATACAGGATCGGAGCTTAATCAAAAAGACCTTGCGAATGCTTTCGGATAAAGTGGGAGAGCGGTTACGGAAGCGCCATTTGGTTGGGGGAACTGTTCGGATTAAATTGCGCTGGTCCGATTTCACAACATTAACCCGTCAAACCACTCTCTCTGTACCCACCGACTCAGATGATGTTCTATATGAAACCGCAGTTAGGCTTTTTGAGAAAATACCACTCGATAGAAGAGCAATTCGATTAATTGGAGTAGGGGTAAGTGGCTTAAGTGAGCCGATGTTGCAACTCCATCTTTGGCAGGAACAGGAAGAGAGACAAAGAAAAATTCAGGAAGTGGTGGATGAGCTGCAGGAAAAATTCGGGAAGAAAGTAGTGGCGCACGGTTATGGCAAGTTGAACATTGACGAATAATTCAAGTCTTGGATAATCAGATAAAATTTACCTAAATTTATCCTTGCGCAATTCGGGAAAACTCCTATAATCTATCCAATGAAATCCCTGATCACCCGTCTGCGGTCCTTCCCTTTGACTTGGAAAATTCCATTAACGCTCGTTGTGGGGTTGATGTTATTGGGCTGGCTGCTCAACACGCCGGCTGGATTATTAGGTAAGGCTGACGCTGTCGGATATGCAGTCTGTCACCGGATTGATGTGCGTTCCTATCATCTAGGCGTACGAGCTTTACCCTTATGTGCTCGTTGTACTGGAATGTATTTAGGCGCTCTCTTAGGATTAGGATTCCAATTCGCGATTGGGCGGCGGGCTAGCGGAACGCCACCCTGGCAAGTTATTTCCGTCCTCGCTTTGCTGGTACTCGCCTTTGCAATGGATGGGCTCAATTCCTATCTCACCTTTTTCCCTGGTTTCCCTCATCTTTATCAACCCCAAAACACTCTCCGCTTGTTCACTGGAAGCGGAATGGGGATAGTCATCTCTGCAGCCCTTTACCCGGCATATAACGAAACAATGTGGAAAAATGCACCTCCCCAGGCAGCCCTTCAAAACCTTTGGCAAATCATTGGGTTAATTATATTAATGGGAATTGTAAATTTGTTGGTGATGAGCGAGAACCCGCTTATCTTATATCCTCTAGCGCTAATGAGCGCTTTTGGGGTGCTCCTTTTATTAACCATGATTTACAGCATGGTGTGGGTAATCTTGTTTAACAAAGAGAATCAATATGAACGTTTTGGGGAATTGATTTTCCCGACTATAGCTGGATTCGGATTAGCGCTTTTACAGATCATTCTCATTGACGCCGGCCGCTATTTTCTAACCGGCACATGGAGCGGATTTCATATTGGTTGGTTGAATCCCCAACTATTTCCATTTCATCACGTATAATTATATTGAAGGAATATGAAATGGAGACCTTGAGCGGAATATTGGCAGCTTTTGGATTATCAGCAAGTGCAGGTTTGAATGCCTATATTCCTTTACTGGTGGTAGCATTGATTGCTCGTTTTACACCCCTGATAAAACTCAATTCTCCGTGGGATACATTGACGAATGGATGGATCATAACCCTCTTGATCCTATTAGCTCTGATAGAATTTTTCGCCGATAAAGTTCCCGCTATTAATCATCTTAATGATGGAATTCAAACCTTCGTTCGCCCGGCTGCCGGGGCTATTGCCTTCGCCGCTAGTGCGAATGTCATCACCCATATCCATCCGGTCTTATCGTTGGCAAGCGGATTAATTATTGCCGGCAGCGTACATGCTGTGAAAGCTTTAGCGGTCCGGCCAACGGTCACCGCCACAACTGGTGGGGCGGCTAACATCCCGGTGAGTATCGTGGAAGACATCCTCTCTACATTTCTTTCGATTCTCGCCGTGGTCATACCCATCCTCATTGCGGTTTTGTTAATCCTCATTACCGCTGGGGTAATTTGGATTTTATGGCGGCGGGCAAATCGGGTCCGCCAGCCCACTTAAATTTATTCAGGAGGCAAAATGAGCGATCAAACTGTTAATCAACCCCCTTACTCGCCACCAAATAGCAGCATGGCGATTGTGAGCTTAATTGCTGGTATTTGCGGGCTAACCATCTTTCCTTTTATTGGCAGTATTGTGGCGGTCATCACTGGAGCGATGGCAAAAAAGGAAATTTTGAATAGCCGCGGAGCATTAAGCGGTGAGGGATTAGCTAAAGCGGGCATTATTCTCGGATGGATAGGGATTGGACTGGGGGTTTTAGGATTCTGTATTGTTGCGGTAGCGATTATTATCCCGTTCATTCTGATGGCATTTGGACTGGTGAGCAATGGATCCAGCCTGCTCCCTTGGCTATGGATGCTGAATGTAATATGAGTTTATCCACTCTACACTGAGACTGTCCAAGATGAGTATAATCCCCATCTTGGTTCCGGTTAATTTTTTTTAGTTTGGAGAAGAATCGATGGAACAAGCCCCTTTCCCACCAATTGAAGAGAAAAAGAAGAAGAATACGACATTAATCGTCATTATTCTGGTCCTGTTGGTTTTGTGCTGCTGTTGTATCGCCCTCGGTATTGCTGGTTATCAATACGGCGATC
>DYKV01000164.1 GCA_020722415.1 Anaerolinea sp. | reverse complement strand
CCGCAACCAAACAGCGGCATCAATGTCTACAACATTTGCGCGTTCGATGCAAATGTTGCCCGGTAATACTATAAAACCAGGTTTGCTCATAATCCGCATCCCTAGTAAAACTATTTGCCTCTAAGCCTGCTCATCGAACATGGCTATTGCTTCGATCAGAAACAAAGTTTGGATTGGTTAATCACCCCGCTTTGAGAAAGTTATCCCCTCACTGGCTACTCCCTGCATTTTGTTCTTTGGCGAAATGTGGAAAGGTTATTGAATAGACCCCTTGTGGATTATCATCTTCCCATTCCCATGTGGTTAAATCACTAAAAGTTCGGTATGCGGTCAGGTCCAACTGCAAGGGAGTGATTGAAACATATCCTTCCATCAACACCCCCACATCTGTTCCAGCTTCTGGAATGCCGCTGGGGGCATCTCCTCCAATCCAATAATAAGGTTTGCCCCGCGGGTCTATGCGCTCATCCAAGCGGCTGTGGTAGACACGCATTCCTTGGCGAGTTAACCGCATACCCCGTATTTGATCTTCATTGAGGTAAGGAATATTTACGTTCAGCAAAACGTCCGCCGGTAAACCATGCACCAACACCATTTCCACAATTCGCCGAGCAACTTTTGCCGCAGCGTGATAATTGATTTCAGTGAGAGGGTGATCCAGTATATCTAAAGAAAAAGCTACTCCGTTTATCCCGGCGATCGCTGCTTCCATGGCTGCAGTGACGGTTCCAGAATAGGTCACATCGTGACCTAAGTTTGCCCCGGCGTTGATCCCTGATACAACCAGATCAATTGGTTCGTGAAAATATCCTAATGCTGCCAGGGCAACACAATCTGATGGGGCTCCATCGCTAGCGTGGGCTTTGCTCCCATCCGGCAAAACCACTTCCCGCACACGCAATGCCCGGTCGAGGGTCTTGACATGACCGGAACCCGACCAATTCCTCTCTGGTGCCAACACAGTCACCTTTCCAATCGCCCTTAATTCTTGAACTAACGCAAACAACCCCGGAGCCAGAACACCGTCATCGTTTGTGACGAGAATATGATTATTCATTTTGCACCTACCTTATTTAGCATTTTCTTCTCCTTCGGATGGTATCCCCCATCCGTACCAATAAATCCTACAAAACAACCCCCTAAAATTAATAGGGCAATTTTTCCTCCATATATCAATAAGCATGTCCATACTCCCATTTCGGCCGGGTAATTTTGCCATGCCGAATCTGCTCTAACACCGTCATAGGAGTGTGTAAAATGTGGCGGCAGATGGCTGCAATGCGTTTCGCAGAGGTGCCACCATTTTGAATAGGCATTAATCTTTTTAATTCATCCAAATCCAAATCGCTATACACTTCCTTCCCCAGTGCCAGGGCAACAAAAGTCGCTGTCGAACGCTGCGTAATCACTATTGAGGCGTTTGCTATCATGTGATTGACATTTCCTTGAGAAAAAACCAAAGCATGGGGAGCCAACTTTTGAATTTCTTTTTGGGCGCGAAGATGGTTTTCTGCTGGATGCAGTTTGAAAATCAAATTCCTTCCCTGCGCCAAGTCTAAACAAGATTGGATAAATTTCGAGCGGTCTTCCCACTGAAAATTTTCCCGATTTGGGGTAGTGATTACCAATACATAATCGTGGAAAGGAAAATCATTGACCATATTTGATTGAAGATCATCAAAATTCGGGATTCCAGTAACAATAATCTTCTGAGCACGCACTCCTTTGCGAACGAACAACTCCCGATACCCATGAGAAGCTACACAAAAGGCGTCATACGCGTCAGAAAGCCCAGTGGCTGCTGTGTTAGCCAAATAGCGTGGAAGCTTAGCATACTTTACTAAGTGGAACATGACGCCTTCGGGTTCCGTAATGCCCTCTTGAACCAACACCAATCGCTTTTTCCTAACATTTCTCGGTACCACCAGATCACCACATGTAACCACAAGGTCATAATCATTTTCCTTCCCTCGATAATCTATGATTAAGTTATGTTCATCGAGAAATGCAAGCGTGTCTTTCTGATGTTTTCCTCCTAAAACCGTATAGTTGAGCCACCCCATTTTCGAGGCGAAATTTAATACCCCATCTGCATAAAATGGCGTAAACCTACAATCAACATCGCCCATTTGTTTGGCAATTTTATACATCATCGTTGTCTGATTTAATGTTCCACAGATAAATAAAACTTTTTCTGACATTCGAAGAACCGCTCGGAAATATTAAATCGTTATTTAATCTCCAGCACGATATTCCAAAATAAATCCTCTTAAGGGTTTGCCTTTAAAACACGCGAAAAACGCACCGGCAAATTCGGACTGGGATTCCAACTGACCCAACCTGCTTTCCGCAAAAAATAACGCACAATCCAATGCGGCACAAGGATTGCTTTTTGAAGTCCCTTTTTTCTGACTACCTCTGTTTGCCTGGCCAAAAGCGCTTGTCGCAAATCTTCCGCTGAATTGCCTGGAAAAACGGTGCGGCCCATTCCAACCATCCACAACAAATGCGAGTCGCTATTGCCGGTTTTTGCCAAAGAGTGCCGGCTAGCTATTCGCAATGCTGTTCTGTTGCTATGCGTGTGGACAAGGCCGGCATTGAACACTTCCACTCCCACTAATACGCTTTGAGCAATCGGATGCTGCAAAGCAGACTCGACAACTTTAGGGGATAGGGAATTAATCATTCGATTTGCAGGATGGGCGACAATCGCTAATCCGCCTTGTTCCCCAATATGTTCCAATGTGTCAAGAAGGGAAAGCCCCTTTGGAATCTTAGATTTTATAAAGAGAGCAAGTAAATGTCCTTGGGAAGTAGATACCTCGCTGGCGAGAATTACCTCAACTCCATAGTATGGAGCTAATTGTAGCGCCTCATAGCCGCCCATAATTTCATCATGATCGGTGATGGCAATAACTTGCAGGTTTAATTGTTGCGCCTTTTTAAGTACCGCAGATACAGTGGAGGTTCCATCCCAGCTATAAATGGTGTGTATATGAAGATCAGCTAAACCCATAATTTTCTTTCCTTTCCCCCTTATCATACTCCCTTACTATTAATACCCTTTTAAGAGCGGTTTAAGATTGGTTTTTAACCAGTTATATCTTGTTAAACTTTTTGTAATTTTTAATATGATACTAATGAATGTTAAACTAATCTCTCCTAGTATCTTTTCAATGGCAAACATGACCTACTTGCTCGTTTCCAAAATTTAGACTTAATCCGCAGAGTTGCCCAAAATCACTTTGCTTTCCGAAAAACCTCTTTGGCCCATTTTCCCTTTGATTGATCCGCCCAATAACTCAGGTACCTCTCCTTCCCCCATCCAAATTATCTGGATGAGAAACAAAAACGAAAGCTGCCCGTCTCTATCGAATGACTAAAATTGGGACACAGGTACTATCAGCTCTGTTAATGTTCTATCATTTCAACTTCCCAACCGCTTTTCAAAAGGCTGTATAATTTGCGCGCACAAGGCAAATATTGGAGAGGAATAATATACCATAACAAGATTGCGGACTTGGGAAAAAAGGGCTGATCAATACAGCCAACCGGCTCAGCTCGGTTCAAATTCTATTTTGGGCTGAGGCAGGACGATTATAGAACCTCTGCGTACTTATTGACCCACTCTGGGTGATGGATGATCCAGACTGGCAGCCGGATCAATAATAGTTCCAGCCAATCTCTGGTTGGGGATATCAGCCTTCATGTTACAATTGAAATTGTTCGCCATTTATTTTGGAGGAAATTTAATGACAACCCAGCATCTCCTCATGTTGATCATTATTAGCGGCGCGATAATCCTTTTCTCACTCGAGGTATTTTCTATTGATATCGTTGCGCTGGGAGTATTGCTGAGCTTAATTGTCACTGGTTTATTGCCGCTAGAGGATGCATTTGCTGGTTTTGGAAACGAGACCATCATTATCATTGTAGGGCTTCTCATTCTCACAGCATCCTTGATCCGTAATGGAGCAATTGAATTAATCAGCCGCAAGATTTTGAGCCGCACCAATAAAAACCCCAACCACTTACTTCTCATGCTTATGATGCTTGTCTCCGTTACCAGCAGTTTTATCAGCAACACTGCTGCTACAGCGTTGTTTATCCCCATCGGCACCGCGGTGGCGCAGCGGACGCGGATAAATCTTTCTAAAGTCCTCCTTCCGATTGCATACGCAGCAATCTTAGCCAGCTCAGTCACTTTGGTAGCCTCATCAACCAATATTGTCGTCAGTGGTATCTTGCAACAATATGGTCAACCTGCGCTAGGAATATTTGAATTAACCCCGGTCGGATTACCTATTTTGTTGATTGGACTCGGCTATATGGCAGCTATCGGTTTGCGATTGATCCCTCAGAGAGCCATTCCAAATACCCTGGCAGATGAATTCGGCTTACGTCCTTATATCTCAGAAATCATCCTGTTGCCCACCTGCCAACTGATTGGAAAAACTATTTTCGAAGCAGATCTGAGCAATAAACTCGATCTGACTATTCTGGCTTTATATCGAGACCAGAACCGTCAAGTCATTCCCTCCCCAATCACGGTTCTTCAAGAAGGCGATGTGTTATTAGTAGAAGGCAGCCGTGATCAGATCTTAAAAGTAAAAGACAATATTGGCTTGGAACTTTATCACGAGACTGCTTCCAACCGAGAGATGCAAGGTTTGGAGAAACGCCTTTATGAAGCCATTATTCTACCGCATTCATTTTTCATTGGACGGACGTTACGGGGATTAAATTTGCGCAGCCGCTACCGCGTCAATGTACTGGCAATTCATCGGCATGAAGAAACCATCACCCAGAAAATTAACCAGATAGTTTTTAAACTTGGCGACGTATTGTTAATTCAGGGAGAAGCACAAGATGTAGCTGTGTTAGAGAACAATGGCATGTTCCGCATCATCAATCAAGTGCAAGATCGCCGCCTCGACACTCGGCGAACCCGAACGGCGACATTGATATTTATCGGTGTGCTCTTATTATCAGCGGTTGGAATCATTGCTCTTCCAGTTGCTATCTTAGGCGGAGTGATTTTAGCGTTCTTAACTCGCTGTATCACACCCGAAGAGGCGTACCGCGAGGTGGAATGGAAAATTGTGGTTCTGGTCGGCAGCATGTTAGGGTTAGGAATGGCTATGGAGCGGACCGGCACAGCGCAGTTCCTCGCCGAACAATTAGCTCACTGGGTTGGAGGAGCTCATCCGGTTTGGTTATTGAGCGGTTTTTTCTTATTATCCTTATTCTTAACCCAACCTATGTCTAACCAAGCTGCCGCCGCGGTTGTTTTACCAATTGCAATCCGCACTGCACTTCAACTAGGATTGAATCCACGGGCATTTGCCATAATGATCGCCATTGGAGCAAGTACGTCATTCACTACCCCTTTAGAGCCAGCCTGCTTGATGATCTATGGATTAGGGCGCTACCGTTTTTTTGACTTTGTTAAAGTCGGTAGCTTATTAACGATTTTCATTTATCTAATCGCAATCCTCCTCGTTCCTTGGATCTGGCCTCTGCGGTGAGTCAAGGA
>DYKV01000163.1 GCA_020722415.1 Anaerolinea sp. | reverse complement strand
GTGGTAGACAGACTATAATACAGATACAATAGCGAATAAATCTCTCTACGCCGTTGCAGTGGATCAATTTGTAACCCATCTATTTGTGAGGGAGTCTCTATGGCAAAAAAAATATTAATTGTGGATGATGAACCTTTGATCGTTGACTCATTAACCTACAGCCTTCGAAGAGAAGGGTTTGACGTGATGGGTGTGGGGGATGGGCAACAGGCATTGGAAGCCGTGGAAAATTACCAGCCCGATTTAATCGTGTTAGATATACTCTTACCGGGGATTAATGGGATGGAAGTATGTAAGCAAATACGCGCAAAAAGCACGATCCCAGTCATTATGCTCACCGCTCGCGGAGAAGAGTTGGATCGCATTTTAGGGTTAGAGGTTGGAGCAGATGATTATCTCGCTAAGCCATTTTCGTTTCGAGAATTGTTAGCCCGAATCAGGGCAATCTTTCGCCGAATTGAATTAGACCATCAAAATCAACCGATTGAAACGTTGACGATTGGAAATTTGACTCTGGATCATGTTGCCCACCGCTTAATAAAAAATGGACAGGAGATTGCTCTAGCAACTCGTGAGTACGAACTGTTAGCTTATTTAATGCAGAATAGTGGCCGCGCATTAAGTAGGGAGAAACTTCTCAAGCAAATTTGGGGAGAGGAATGGGTGGGGGATGAACGAACATTGGATGTTCATGTGCGCTGGCTGCGCCTGAAAATTGAAGATGACCCTGCCACGCCCCTTTATTTGCAGACAGTGCGCGGTTTTGGTTATCGCTTCATCGGACCAGAAGAATTGCGATGAGACGCTATTTTCAACACAGTTTCAAAAGTTGGCTTAGGATTTCCTATTGGATAATAGCTTTGATTAATCTGGCTTTAGGAATATCGGTAGTTCTTTTAAAAGGGACAATCTCAAATTGGTTATCCTGTAGCGCGCTTGCTTTGTTGATCGTTTTTTTGATCAATCTGCTCATAGTCAAATTGCTAATCCAGCCAGTTATCCAACCGATTCAACTTTTTCGGGCACAAATGCGGCAGCTTGCCAGCGATGAAGAAACCCCATTTGAAATCCAGCCCTCTGATCCTCTGGAATTGCAAGATATCAAGCAGTCGCTCAAAGCTCTATTGGAGAATGCCAAATTACGATTGAGAGAATTGCGCTTGTTTGTGGCAAATGCCAGCCATGAGCTGCGTACACCATTAACGACGATAAAATTACGGGTAGAAGCGTTGCGTGATGGTGCTATACAGGATATCGCCGTTTCGGATAAATTCTTACAAGAAATCGAGGCGGAAGTAGATGGATTAAGCAAGATGGTGACGGATTTATTGGATTTGTCCCGCATTGAATCGGGGATATCGGATGATTTAAAAACCGAAGTAGATCTAAGCAGCGTCACTCGGGACGTTTGTGCCATGTTTGAGATGCGGGCAAAGCAGGCTGCAATTCAGCTGGAGTGCATTATTGAAAAGGATCTGCCAAAAATTATTGGTGTAGAGGAACAATTGCGCCGTATGCTTTATAATCTGGTGGATAACGCGATTAAATATAACCGCCCAGGTGGAAAAGTGGCGGTGGAACTCCATCGCGCAAGGGACCCAGATCGGCTCCAATTGGTTGTGACGGATTCCGGGTTTGGGATTCCATCTGCTTATCTACCCCATATCTTTGAACGTTTTTACCGGGCAGAAGCCACCCGCCCACGTTCTGGAATTTCCCGTGGCAGCGGCTTAGGATTGGCTATTGTGAAAGCCATTGTTGACTTACATGGAGCCGAAATAAGCATCAAGAGTGAATTAGGTAAGGGAACCCAAATTATCATAACCTTTCCATTAGGTGTTTGTTGACCGCGTGAATATTTTTATTTTCCTTGCCATTGGGGAGCGCGCTTCTCTAAAAACGCGCGCATACCTTCTTTTTGGTCTTGGGAAGCAAACAAGAAATAAAATGAGCGTCTTTCATGGTGGAGGCCTTCGTGTAATGGGGTTTCATAAGCTAGGTTAATGGCTTCTTTGGCTAATTGGATTGCCAAGGGGGGTTTATTTGCAATCTCGTTGGCAAGCTTCACCGCTTCGTTTAAAACCTCGTTGGTAGGGACAACCTTATTCACTAACCCAAATTGAAGGGCTTCCTGAGCGGTTAAGGTGCGATTATTTAAGATCATCTCCATTGCAATAGCTTTGCCGACTGCGCGCGGCAGGCGTTGCGTCCCGCCAGCGCCGGGGATGATGCCAATGGTGATCTCTGGCTGACCGAAGCGAGCATTCTCTGCGGCGATAATCATATCGCATGACATCGCCAGTTCATTCCCCCCTCCTAAACACCAACCGCTAACAGCCGCGATAATCGGTTTACGAATGGAACGAATTCGGTCAAATTGACTGATGGAATCCCGCTCAAGCATTTCGATGGCGCTGGCATCTGCCATTTCACGGATATCTGCGCCGGCGGCGAAAGCACGCTCCGAACCACTGATCACCATTGCACCAATATGATCATTCTTGTCAAAAGCTTGTAAGGCGTCCATCAATTCCGTTAATAATTGTGCGTTGAGGGCATTGAGCGCTTCTGGACGGTTAAGGCGGATGATGCCTACGCGCTGTTGTTGTTCACATAAGATGGTAGAATTTTCTTTCATCATGGTGTCCTTTCCCTGGCGAGAAGAATTGTAATTAATTTTATTGTAGCTGATATTTTGGGAAAAGTTAGCTATGATTAATCTGGTTTGGGCAACATTCCTTAGATAGATTCCTGATCCAAAACGAAGCCGATGGGCGAGAAGTCATCTAAAATGGAGTGGCAGATGTGCGCACATTGTACTTGTCAATTATGGGGATAGTCGAACTGCGGCTTAAAGTAATCAGATCAATGGCTATAATCCATCCAGACCTGGATTAGATGACCGGCTAAGCTCCTCTATTGATTTGACATTTTTTACTGCTGGATAAACTGCGTTCGATGAGGCAAAATTACCCTATCAATTCGCACCATTTTCATCGTCTCACCACTTCGCATCGAAGGCGGTAGATATTTTACATCCTCGCTGATTTTGTTATCCAGTCCCTCGATGTTGAGCGAGGGGTTTTTTATCCAGGGAGGCAAAGATGTTGAAGATTTACAACCGATCTCAAGCAGAGGAGATGATCTTATAACGGGTTCCGCAGTCCTCATGTCTGCTATCCCTGCGAAAGTGGCTGGGGTAGAACGGGTTGTAATGGTAACGCCACTGAGCAGGGGGCAGGATGGTATTGCGGATATCATCCTCGCTGCGGCGTATCTCACCGGAGTTAGTGAAATTTACTCTTTAGGAGGTGCACAAGCGATTGCTGCTTTGGCTTATGGAAGGGCATCCATTGGCAAGGTGGATAAGATATTTGGTCCAGGTAATCTATTTGTCACATTGGCAAAACAACAGGTCTTCGGCGTTGTGAGGATTGATAGCTTGGCTGGTCCTATTGAAACCATGATCATTGCCGTTGAAAGCGCCAATCCCGCCTGGGTGGCTGCTGACTTACTCGCTCAAGCCGAACCTGATGGGCTTGCCAGCGCGATATTACTCACCCACTCGCGCCAATTGGCGGAGGCGGTGCAGGTCGAAGTGGCGCAGCAATTAGAAGGTTCTGATCAATAGGTAGCTTTACCCCGAGCGAGGATAATTGTGGAGTCATTGAGCGGATGGAGTCTTGACAGCGGATATTGCAGAAGCTGTTCAACTGGCGAATGGATTTGCCGCTGAGCATCTCGCACTGGCAGTGAAAGATCCTTGGCGGTGGGTGGGAAAAATCCAGCACGCCGGTGGGATTTTTCTCGGTAAACAATCTTTTGCGGTGTTAGGAGATTATATTGCCAGTCCCAGCCACGTGATGCCAACCGGTGGTAGTGCCCGCTTTGCGTCGCCATTAAACGTTTGGGATTTTGTGCGTTTGATCAGCTTGGTAGCCTTAGATGCGCCTTCTGCCCAAAAGCTTTCGCAATTCGCAGCAGCATTGGCACAGAGCGAGTCTTTAGAAGCTCATGCCAGAGCAGCATTGATACGAATAGAGAGATCGAATATCTCCGTTTACGGAGGGTAATTATCTGCTCCGAATGAGGGTTTGGCTGGATTCGATGATAAAATGGCTCAACATTGCAGGAATAAATTGAAAGCCATGCAGAATCGGTATTTCCATTTCATATTAAATCTCCTGATTTTTCTCTTGATAGTTTTTCAAGTTGCAGCCTGTGCGCCTTTGCATCTCCCAGAAAAAACATCCCTGCCATTTCCCGATGCTACTACCCAAGCGGTTGTACCGCCCAAATCAGCTACCCCACGGATCACGCCTACCAGCGGTTTGAAGGTTGATCAAGAAGACCTACGTGGGGTTGAAATACAGCTTTGGCAGCCTTGGTTCGGAGACCAGGAAAGCACGCTCATGGCTTTTATTGATGAATTTAATCATTTGAATGAGTGGGGTATCACGGTTAAGGTTCGAACAATCGGGGGAATAGATGCATTGGCACAGGAAGTACAAACTGCTTGGGGAAGCTCAAACTTGCCTGATTTAGTTATCGCCTATACCTTTCAGGCGCAGAACTGGCAGAAGATTAAACCATTGGTACAGGATTGGCAGCCTTATTTGAATGACGCGCAATGGGGAATTCCGCCATCTGAACAAAGCCATTTCTTGCCTGGCATTTGGCAATCGAGTATGGTTGCTGGGATGCGCTGGGGAATCCCAGCTCGCCGAGATAGTCAATTTATGTTTGTCAATCAAAGT
Source organism: Anaerolinea sp. (assembly GCA_020722415.1). GTDB lineage: Bacteria > Chloroflexota > Anaerolineae > Anaerolineales > UBA4823 > UBA4823. The sequence goes on along the minus strand of DYKV01000163.1, from coordinate 819 downwards.
TGGGCGAACGAGTTGGGCTTCTCATCCTTACCCATTACAACGGAGGCATTTCGCAAACAAGCCTGTGCAGCAGCTAGCCTAAGCCAAAAGGATCCGCAAACGAAAATTCCTCTAAGTGGTGGTTGGATGCTCTCTCAAGATTATCCAACGATATTTGGCTGGATAACTGCATTTAAAGGGAAAATTGTTGCAAAAGATAAGCCCACTTATCAATTTACCACAAACGAAGTGAAGCAGGCTTTTCAATATCTGCGGCAGCTTTATGAGGATGGCTGTACGATTCAATTTATGGACATCAACCCTGTTGATGCGTTGGCAGAACGGAAGGCGCTATTTGTCGCTGCTAGCAGCCGGGATATCTTGGGGTTTTTAGATGCTTTTCAACTTACTGCTAATAACGATCGTTGGGCAGCATTCCCTATTCCTAGTCCGGATGGAAAGGCAAATGTAGGAATTTATGGAATGGATTATATTTTGTTACAGTCTGATCCCAAACGTCAGTTGGCAAGCTGGCTCTTTGTAAAGTGGATGATCGAGCCGGAAAATCAAGTGCGCTGGTCTGAGAAGACCCTTTCGTTGCCATACCGAGCTGAGGCATTAGATCAACTCAAACAAAACCAGCATCTGCCCCCTTCTTTCCAGGTTGTCTTAGATCAGATAGGTGATGTACAAGCGGAACCGGCGCTGCCTTCATGGAATACCGTGCGCTGGATGCTTTCCGATGCCAGTAAACAACTTTTCGCCTGGTATTTCAAAGCGGACCAAGTAGATAATTTACTCAAGCTCTTAGAGACAAGTGCGAACGATTTCGCTAAGTAA
>DYKV01000162.1 GCA_020722415.1 Anaerolinea sp. | reverse complement strand
ACCGGATCTTTTGGGTTCCTACCCAACTAGCCCGCCATTTCTAAATGGTTTATTATCGAGAATGCTATCTAGGATTATTTCTTCTCCAAAAAATTTACAAAATGTTAATAGGCTCATGTTATAATTTCAAATGATCATCAATCTCAATTAGAAGGATTTTTACATTGAAAATCGACACTCAACCACTTGATAACCATCAAATTAAGGTGACCGTTGAAGCTACGCCATCCGAATTTGAAGCAGCTCGCCAGAAAGCAGTGCGCGAATTGACCAAAAAAGTCAAAATTCCCGGTTTTCGGCCAGGGAAAGCCCCGCTAGCTATTGCCTTAAAGCACCTCGATCCAAAATTAATAGCCGAAGAAACCTTAGAGATATTCATTGATCAAAATTATCCGCAAATTTTAGAAGAGACACACATAGATCCATACGGTCCAGGGACACTTGAAAGCATTTCCGACTCTGAACCGCCCACAATGGAATTTGTTATTCCACTCTCTCCGAAAGTGGAATTAGGAGATTACCAGTCTATTCGCCTTCCTTATAACTTTCAGCCACCCGATGAAACAGAAGTGGATAAAACCCTTAAGAGCCTCCAAGAAAGTTATGCCATAATTGAACCGGTTGAGCGCCCCGTACAAATTGGGGACATAGCTTATGTGGACATACATGGTGAATTAATTTCAGAAGACAATCAGCCCATTGAAACGATCGCGGACTTTTCTAATTACCCAATTGATGTGCTCAAAGAGTCAAAACCAAATGAATACGAATGGCCATTCCCAGGGTTTTCTGCGAATTTAATTGGATTGAATATCAATGATGTAGTTGAAATTGATTTTGTCTACCCAGATTTTTATAAAGTTGAAAAATTAAAAGGAAAAAAGGCTCACTTTACCGCAACGATCAAAAGCATTAAACAACGCAAATTACCTGAGTTGAATGATGAGTTCGCCCAATCAATGGGTGAGTTTGCTAGTCTCGAAGAACTTAAGCGGTCAATTCGTAATTCCCTTGAGAAGGCTAAACTAGAGGAATATAACCAAGATTACGAGGATAAAATTTTGGATGAAATAATCAATCGCTCCACTATTTTATTTCCTCCCCAAATGGTTGAAAAAGAAAAAATCCATGTCCTTGAACAATTAGATCAAAGCCTAAAACGATCCAATATGGATCTGGATCTATATTTGAAAACTCGCTCCATGACCAAGGAACAATTAGAAGAAGAAGCCCAGCAAACGGCAAGTGAAAGAATAAAACGTACATTGGTATTGTTTGAAGTTGCCAAAGCGGAAAATATTACAATTGACCCTAATCAATTAAGAGATGAAACATCCCATTTATATAACGAAATGATAAATTCTGTTCCAAAGGTCAAACGGAGCAAAGAACGGGAACAACAGCTAATTTCAAAATTGAGTGAAGACGTTTATATGGAAATTTTGATGCGAAATACCCTTGACAAACTTCGCCAGATAGCTAAAGGTGAAGAAGAAGCATTGCCTGTATCCGCGGAACAAGAAGTCAACACAAACCCGGAAATGGTGGATCTAGAACAAACACAGGTGGATAAAGAAATCGCGACTAATGAATCGGATAAAACTTAATTGGTAGAAGGACAAACAACAATGAAAAAAATAATAAACCCTATGTCATTAATTCCAATGGTCATCGAAACATCCGGCCATGGTGAAAGAGCTTACGACATCTATTCTTTGCTGTTGAAAAACCGGATCGTTTTTCTCGGTACCCCGATAAACGATCAGGTTTCAAACCTGATTGTTGCCCAACTTTTATATCTTAGCAGTGAGGACCCAGAGAGCCCAATTCAAATGTATATTAACTCACCCGGCGGGCAAGTGTATGCCGGCTTAGCTATTTACGATACGATGCAAATGATCTCAAACCCAATCAGCACTTTAGCGGTTGGGATGACAGCTTCCTTCGGAACGGTACTTTTAACAGCCGGCACAAAGGGTCATCGGTATGCCTTACCTCATGCAACAATCCACATGCATCAACCATTAGGCGGTGCACAAGGACAGGCATCAGATATCGAGATTCAAGCCCGAGAAATTTTGCGGTTGAAGTCTCGCCTAAATGAAATTCTTTCACTACACACTGGCCAAGCTATTGAGACAATCGAAAAAGACACTGAAAGAGATTTTTATTTGAATGCGCAGCAAGCAGTGGAATATGGCTTAGTAGATCAGGTCATGGAAATTCCCGAATCAAAACGGTTAATGCCTATTGCAGGAGAAAAAGCGCTATTAACCGAAGGGAAATAAACAAAATCTATCTTCCATTAACGCCGAGGTTGCTCCTCGGCGTTTTGTTATTCTCGGTATAATGTAGAAAAAATCGAAGTTTTGGAGCCAAAATCATGGAAGGTAAAAACGATAAAAAACACGCAGTTCAAGGACTAATCCTCGATATGGATGGTGTATTATGGCGCCAATCTCAGCCGATTGGTGATTTACCGTATATCTTTAATCAAATCTCAAAAAAAGGCTATAAGGTAGCTTTGGTCACCAATAATGCGACTTTTACTGTTCAACAATATCTTGAAAAACTGGCTGGTTTTGGAGTGGCACTTCAAGCGGATCAGATTATTAATTCTCCAAGCGCTGTTATTCACTACATGAAAGAACATTATCCCACAGGAAGTAAAGTGTACGTTATTGGTGAAGATGGCTTGCATGATGAACTAATTAAACATAATTTTTCTATTGCAGAGAAAGATGTTGTAGCAGTGGTCGTAGGAATGGATCGTCAATTAACCTATGACAAATTATGTCGCGCCACAATAAACCTCCGTTCTGGAGCAGCCTTCATCGCTACAAATGGAGACCGCACTTTCCCCACCCCCGAAGGTTTAGTTCCCGGGGTTGGCGCAGTTCTGGCTTTATTAGAAATCGCTAGTGATACTAAACCGCTTGTTCTAGGCAAACCAGAACCATTGCTATACGAAATAGCCATCAAGCGAATGCAAACAAAACCACAAGAAACATTAGTCGTCGGTGACCGATTAGAAACGGATATCTTAGGCGCCCAGAGAATAGGTCTGCCTTGCGCGTTGGTCCTTTCTGGCGTTTCTACTAATGAGGATGTTGAAAAATGGAAACCACAACCCGATTATGTTTTCAAAGATTTACAAGAACTGATTGACAATTTAGACGCCTCCTATGCTAGATAAGAAGCTTATTTATGACCTCTCAAAAGAAGAGTTAAGCGAAGTTTTCGCTCAATGGCAAGAACCACCCTATCGGGTCAATCAGTTATGGGAAGGTTTGTATCATCATCTCTGGGATAAAAGCCAAGAATTCACCGTATTTCCAAAATCGTTGCGGTCACAGATTGATGAAGAGTTTACATTTCATGCAATCGAACCAATCCGAGAGATTTCCTCAAGCGATGGCGAAACCAAGAAAACCCTTTTTTATACTCGAGCCGGTAATCCCATAGAAACGGTTTTAATGCAGTATAAGGACCGAAACACTTTATGTATATCTAGTCAATCAGGATGTGCAATGGGTTGCCGTTTTTGCGCTACAGGACAAATGGGTTTTAAAGCAAATTTATCCAGTGGAGAAATTATTGCTCAAGTTTTTTATTACAATCGTATTCTCAAGCAGGATGGGAAAAAACTCACCAATATCGTCATCATGGGCATGGGTGAGCCTTTTTACAATTTTGAACAGACAATGACAGCCGTGGATCGCTTAAATGATCCACAGGGTTTTAATTTTGGTGAAAGGCGCTTTACTATTTCCACAGTCGGGATCGTCCCACAAATCAGACGCTTTACTGAGCTCAAGCGTCAAATCAATTTAGCTATCTCTCTCCACGCCGCAAACGATGAATTACGCTCACAAATCATCCCTATTAATCGCAAATATCCTATTTCTGAATTATTAAATGCCTGTAGGGACTATGTAAAAACGACTCATCGCCGCATCACTTTTGAATGGGCATTAATCCGTGACTTCAATGACAGCGTAGAACAGGCGGTGCAATTAAGCCATCTACTAAATGGGATCCTCTGTCATGTAAACCTGATTCCGCTTAATCCCACCGAAAACTTCTCTTACCAAGCACCCAGCCAAGATAGGATACAAAAATTTCAAAAAGTATTATTGGAACATCAAATACCTTGTACAGTTCGGATGCGTCGCGGGATTGATATACAAGCTGGTTGCGGTCAATTAGCTTTGCGGAACCCATAAAAACATAGTGTTATGTGCTAGAATGAATCTTAAAGTAAATTATCGCTGTTTATCTCCGGAGGATATTTTATGACAAACCAAGTGGTTCGCTTGAATTATCCATCTACTTTGTTAAGAGTACCAATAATCAATCAACTGATTAAACAATACGATCTCACAATTAACATTATGCGGGCTCAAATAGACAACGAACAAGGATGGATTGAGATCCAACTAGCTGGCAATATTCAGACCATCGAGGATGCAATTGAGTGGTTACGCTCACAGGGTATCAATGTAGAGTTTATCCAGGTATAAAATGACAGCAAAAGTTATCCTCAATCCCTATGCCAATCGGTGGCGTGCCTTGAAACGGCAACCAGAAATGGAAAATGCATTAATAAAAGCAGATATTCCCTATGAACTTGTACTCACCACTAAGGCAGGTGAAGGAGTCCAGCTTGCTTATCAAGCAGTTCTGGATGGATTCTCACCCATCATAGCCGCCGGGGGCGATGGAAGTATAAACGATGCAGTTAATGGAATTATGCAAGCCATAAACGAGACAAGCGCACCTCCTCCCCCCTTGGGCTTGATTCCGCTAGGATCAGCGAATGATCTGGTTGTCAATTTAAAACTTCCTTTGCAGTTAGATAAAGCATGCGCGGTAATTGCCCAAAACCAAACGCGTTGGATTGATTTAGGAATTGTAAACGGAAGATATTTTGATAATAATTCTGCCATCGGTTTAGAGCCTTCGATTACCCTCATTCAACAACAGATATCCTATCCGAGGGGGGCTTTGCGTTATCTTTTAGCCACGCTAATTGGGGTTATGAAAAAACCAGCTTGGTACGTGGACTTGGAATGGGAAAGCGGACAATATTCCGGACCCGTTTCATTGGTAACCATTGGAAATTGTGCTGTTACTGGTGGTTTGTTTTATATGACCCCACATGCTAACCCGTTCGATGGACTATTAACCTTTGTGTACGGATATATCCCTACTCGCAGACAAATCCTCCTCATATTACCGCAGACCATGAAACCCGACAAAGGTTCCTACGTCGAGCACCCTAGTATTCATGAAGTCCATAGTCATTGGCTGAGAATTCATGCACACCAACCTACCCCGCTCCATGCAGATGGAGAGATACAAAGTAAAGCTATCCAGCAGATTGAATATCGGATAAACCCACAAAGCCTACCCATCCTCATGCCATTTGATTCCTAATAGATCTCATTATGGAAGCGCAGATCGCCGTCTCTAAAGTATCAAAATATGCAACCAGCGAAAGCGGAGATACTGTTGAAGTCATTGAAAGACCGCATGGCGGTGTTTCGGTTGTGTTAGCAGATGGTCAAACCTCAGGGCGAGGTGC
>DYKV01000161.1 GCA_020722415.1 Anaerolinea sp. | reverse complement strand
AAGACCCCTTTCAGCACCTTCACAGCCAATTGATATTCTTGCAGCGAGAGATGTTCCTGCGGGGTGTGATCAAGACTGGAATCACCAGGTCCATAAGCAAGGACAGGGCAGCCCCATTCGGGAGCAACGATGTTCATATCTGCTGTACCGGTTTTTAAAGCAAAGCTTGGTTCTCCCCCTAGATTGCGAATGGATTGCAAAAAACCACGCACTAGAGGGTTGTTCTTTTCGGCGCGATAGGCAGAGATGGGATACCCAATTCTCACAATTTCAGTATATACATTAGAATCACGGTTGATAATCTGATGAATTTGTTGATACCATTCCTCTGGCGTAAAACCAACTGGCAGACGAACCCCGATCCGTAATTCGGCATGTTCCTGAAAGCCATCTTCAGAGGAATGAAATTCTCGCAGTGTGGGGGTTATTTGATCGAACTGTCGGTTTTTCCCCTCATTGTATTCTTGACACCAAGCTTGAACTCGCTGCCAGGCGTAAAAAGCTGCCTCACAGACACTGTCTTGGTTCGCTGCGCTGTGGGCAATCTCCTGATGAAGCTCAATTTTTGCCCAGGCAGTACCTTTATAACCCAAGGTAATTCGCTGCCATTGGCTAGGTTCACCGATTATGGCGTATTGGGGATGATATTGATGGACAATATGACGGGCGCCTTTGGAATCGCCTTCTTCGTCAACTGCTCCAATGACGATGATTTCCCAGCCAGGCCGAACTCCCACTTCGGCAACAGAGTCTACAAAGGCAGCTAATGGCCCTTTGGCATCCACACTCCCCCGTCCGTATAAATTATCCCCCTCGCAGCGAACCTCAATTTGTCCAGTAACTGTGTCAATATGACCGAGGAGCACAATTTGTTGATCTCCAAATCCCATTTTCCCAACTGCATTACCGACTTCATCTTCGTATGCTTGAGAAAACCCCAGTTCTTTCATGCGAGATACTAACCAAGCCACTGCTTCTTGTTCATGACCAGTTGGGCTGTATCGTTCGACTAAATTAATCAGCGTAAGAGGTGTGTGCATATAAACCAAATATTGCGGTTGCTTAATTATTCTCTACAGTTTCTGCCTGGGGATGGGTCAAAACCGTTTCCAATGCTTGGGCAACGCGGTCTAACTGCTCCGGTTGGATAACGAGAGGTGGTAATAAGCGGATAACATTCATTCCGGCGTTCAATACTAAAATGCCTTGTTCGGTCATGGCTTGGATATAAGGAGCAACTTTTTGTTTCAACTCGATCCCGATCATCAAACCCAAGCCGCGTACTTCACGAATGAGCGGTGAAGGGATGGACGTTAATTGCTCACGGAACGCAGCGCCTAATTGCTCGGCGCGTTCGGGTAGTTTTTCTTCTTCAATGACTTTAAGAGCCGCTAAAGAAGCAGCACTGGCGAGTGGGTTTCCGCCAAAAGTTGAACCGTGCCAGCCAATACTCAAAGGTCTGACCCTTTCGCTTATCAAGGCAGCCCCCATCGGCAACCCGCCGGCGATTGATTTTCCAACGCAGATCAAATCCGGTTCTAGACCATAGCGCTGGTAAGCGAAAAGTCTGCCGGTTCTGCCAAAGCCGGTTTGGACTTCATCAATGATCAATAGCGCACCGCGCTCTCGGCAAATTTTTTGGGCGGCTTCTAAAAATTCTGGTGTAGCAGGATAAACTCCCCCTTCGCCTTGTACAACTTCGAGGATCACCGCCGCGGTTTCGCCTGTCACCGCTTCGGCGAGCTTTTCTGGATTATTGTAAGGGATATGGCTGAATCCAGGCACGAGCGGCTCGAAGGGATCGCGATATTTTTTATTGTAGGTAGCTGATAAAGCCCCCATCGTCCGGCCGTGAAATGCCCGCATAGCGGCGACGATGTTTTTTCGCCCAGTGGTAGCCCGGGCAAATTTCAAGGCTGCCTCCACCGCTTCGGTGCCAGAATTACATAAATACACGCGCGACATCTTGGTGAGTTCACATAGGCGGGCTTGTAATGCTGCGCGTTGATCGTTATAGAATATTTCCGGGCAGGTGATTAACCGTTCGGCTTGGGAGGAAATCGCTTTGACGATGGCGGGGTGTGCATGCCCTAAATTTCCTACTCCTTGGCCGCCAACACAATCAATATATTCGCGCCCTCGGTCATCATATAAGATCGCCCCTTTTCCAGCCACTATCGTCAGATCTCGTTTTGCATAAACCCCCGATGTGTATTGCGCTTCTAAAGCTTGAATATCCATTTTTATACCTCATCCATTAAGAATTTGTAAAGATGGTGCCATTACCTTGGAGGGCATTTTGGATTGGTGAGGATAACCGTCCATCAGCGATAATCACTCGCCCTACGCCTCCTTGGAGAGCTTCTTGCGCACCGAGCACTTTTTTCTTCATTCGTCCTTGGGCGACTTCGAGAGCTTGAGCAATCCCATTGAATGACACTTTTGGAATGAAGGTGGTCGGATCTGGGAATGCCTGTAGTAATCCCGGCGCTGCAGTGAGCAATAGTAATGTTTCGGCATGCAGTGCAGATGCCACCATTGCTGCGGCTCGATCAGCATCCACATTTAACATTTCCCCTTTCTGACTAACTGCTAATGGCGCAATAACCGGAAGGTAGCCTTGTTCTAGCAAATTGAAAATTAAATCGGCGTTGACTGCGATGATTTTGCCGCTATAGTCATCATGGATCAATCGCTTGCGCCCATTCTCAAGGCTGACGATCGTATCTTTCCTTTCTGCTAGCAGCAATCTACCATCAACACCACTCAGTCCGAATGCATTTACGCCAATTTGCTGTAGTTGTTCAACTAACAAAGCATTGACTTTTCCCTTAACCGCCATGGCAAATATCTCGAGGGTCTTCCGATCGGTGTAGCGTGAGGTATAGCCCGATGGCGAGGTGATAAAACGGGCTGGATAATTGAGGGTTTCGCTGAGCAAATTTGCCTCGGATGAACCACCATGTACCAGCACCAATTGTCCCCCAGTGGTTTGCAGGATGTGCGCCACATCCTGACATATTGCCTGAAAATCCACCCCTTCCGTGCCGCCTATTTTAATGACTAAAACAGAATGGTCGTTTTGCGTTGAAATCATTGATCCATTTCCTTCTTAATCTATATGGGATGTAAACCGGGGAATTCTAAACCAAGGGTTTCGGCAAACCCCAACATTAGGTTCATACACTGCACTGCACTCCCCGCGGCGCCTTTCATAAGATTATCAATTGCACATATTGAAATGATATGATGATGTTCTTCATCGAAATCGAAACCTAGATCAGCGTAGTTAGAACCAGTTAATATTTTTGGTTCTGGAACGCGGTAAATACCGCGTTGCTCTTTTACCAAGCGAAGGAAGGGATTTTCGTTAACTGTTTCGCGGTATGCACGCCATAGATTCTTCGTCGTCACTCCCATGGCTGGGCTAGCATGCACCGTTGCCAGTGCCCCGCGGACGAGGTCAACTGATGTCATTGTCATGATGACTTGATTAATTCCGCTTTCCTGAATCACTTCGGCGGTATGGCGATGGCCGAACGGGGAGAAGGTGCGGATTACACTGCTGCGTTCCGGGTGATGAGTGCCGGGGTTGCCTTCGGCTCCGCCTTCAGATGACCCAACTTTGATCTCGATTACCACAGGCTTTTCTGGATCAATTAAATGGGCTTTGACAAGGGGTAAGAGCGCCAAGTTAGCCGCAGTTGCATTGCACCCTACACCACTGATGTAATGAGCCTGACGAATTTGATCGCGATGCAATTCTGGCAAACCATAGACAAAACGATCTAACCATTCTGGGGCAGCGTGTGAGTTGCCATACCATTGTTGATAAAGTTTTGGGCTGCGCAAGCGGAAATCCGCCGAGAGATCAATAATATTTGGAGCAAGATCTGCATAGCGGTTGATTTCTAGTTGCGCTTTCCCGTGCGGTAATGCCAGAAATAAGACATCACAAGGTTCGAGAGAGGCTGGGTCACTAAATTTTAAGGAGGTTCGTTTACGTAAATTGGGATGGACTTGGTAAAGATATTCCCCTAAATGGCTGCGCGAGGTTGCTTGCGCTATTTCTACTTCTGGGTGGGATAATAATAAGCGGAGCAGTTCCCCACCGCTATAGCCGGAGGCGCCGACGATTGATACGCGAATCATGCTTCACCCCAGAGATCAGTCAGTAAGGTGCTCGGAAATATTTTCATATTACTTTGATTTCTCCTTGGGCGACTTTAAGGAAATAATCTACCAATTTCCCCGGAATATCAACCCCGGTAATCGGATAACTGGTATGGAATTCCATTGTATGGTTTATTTCATTGACTTCGAGACCGCGTTCTGGGTGCTCAAAGACATCTATTGCCAGTACTCCTCCGCCAACTGCTTGGGCTGCTTTTAAGCAAATGTCACTTAATTCCGGTGTGATGGGACAGTTCTCACCACTAGCCCCACGGGCTGTATTGGTGATCCAATGCTCCGATTTACGATATATCGCCGCAATTGCCTCATCACCAACCACAAATACGCGAATATCCCGACCTGGTTTTTCGACATATTCTTGAATGTAATAAATGGTATGCTGGTAAGAGCCTAGCGTTTCTTTGTGCTCGAGCAGAGCTTCAGCAGCATCACGATCGTTGACTTTCGAGACCATCCTTCCCCACGACCCGACAACGGGTTTCAAAACCACCGGATAACCTAATTCCTCAATAGCTTGAAGCGCTGATTCGGTTGAAAAGGCAGCTAGTATGCGCGGTTGAGGAATGCCAGCTTTTGCGAGCGCCGCACTGGTAGCTAACTTATCCCCACAAGTTTCGGCGACAGCAGCAGTATTGACGGTTGGAATACCCATGGCATTCAAGACTTTTACCGCGTAGAGTCCGCGCCCAAAGCTAATGCTGCGCTCGAGTACTGCTGCATATTTTTTCCAGGGGGCTGGATTTTGCAAGTCGAAATAGATCGTTCGGTCGTCGAGGAGGTCATAGGTGACCCCGCGTTGCTCTAGTGCATTGAAAATCCATTTTTCCTCAACCCGCACCCGCGAATAAATTACACCGACATGTAAAGCTCGGTTCATAAATTATTTCCAATGATGGATATAGGCGGAAAGATTGGGGGGATTATTCACCCCAATCTTCTGCCTCCATTGGAGCGGGAGCGACTTCGGGTGGGTCAAGTGATAAGACTTCTAGATCAATCCCGCAATCAGGGCAAACGACGATTTCATTCACAAAGGTATCGGCTGCCAAATCAATTTCTGCTTCACACTCTGGACAATAGATATTACTCATTTTGATCCTCCGATAAGATAAGGTAGAATAAAAAACCCTCCTAGGAAGGAGGGCTTTTTTACAAGCATATTGGTTGATCGCTAAACACGTAAGACTAAACCGCCCATCCTTCCCGGGGAAGGTGAGTTCGGACGTGGGGCGAACGGCTTAGCTAATAACTTTAACATCATGGGGATAAATATAATCCTGATTAAAAAGGGTGTCAAGCGCCTGTGGTAAAAAAAACATACAAAATCTGATAGGGTTTTTCGTGCAAATTATCAAAAGTGCCGATGACTTCCCCTCCGCCGACGCCTGGTTTTCTTCTCTT
>DYKV01000160.1 GCA_020722415.1 Anaerolinea sp. | reverse complement strand
TCATTTTATTGTAACAGCATTAAAAATGCAAATGGTTCTTTGGGCTTGAATTGGAAAGGAAGGAGAATAAATGAGAGATATGAGAAGACCATTGGCATTCGTATTGTCTGGCGGTGGTGCGCGGGGCGCGTTCCAGGTTGGCGCATTACGAGCTTTGTATGAGGCAGGCTATATACCCGATATTTGGGTGGGTACTTCGGTAGGCTCGGTAAATGCCGCGTATTTGGCAATAAATGGGTTTACCCAAAAAAGTCTCGATAGTTTAGTTGAAGCCTGGCATGCTGCAGCCAGGGCAGATTTACTTCCTTCGAATTACCTTTATTTGACCTTGCGGATGTTGTTTAACCGGGCGGGAATCCGGTCTGGTCACCGGTTCCGCGATTTTTTTATTTCACATGGTCTGACAGAAGACTTGAAATTTAAGGATATTAAAGGCACAAAACTTTATTTGGTCTCCGCAGATCTAAACACAGCCGCACCCCTTATCTATGGGTTAGACCCAGAGGATTCTATTTTAGAGGGGCTGATTGCCTCTACTGCTTTACCACCCTGGATTCACCCAATTGAAAAAGACGGACGATTTCTGATGGATGGTGGTGTTGTCAGCAATCTACCGATTGAACCGGCTTTAATCAATGGAGCTAAAGAAATCATCGCATTGGACCTTTATGATTCTCGAGACATTCCAATTGGGAACCATGGGTTTGGACCATTCCTATATAAATTATTAAATACCGTTGAGAAACGGCAAATTGAATTAGAAATAACCCTTGCTCGCTCGAAAGGAGTTGTGGTGCATCGGATTTCCTTGATTGGTGAAAAGCCGATTGCTATTTGGGAATTTCATCTCGCGGATCAGCTGATTGAGTTGGGATATCGGATAGCTCATCAGGAAATTGCTAGTTGGGAAGCAGAGAAAAAAGCAAGCCGATTTTCTTTCTTTTCGTTCATTAAAAGGAGATAAGGCGATGGACCGATTGAATATTCAAAACGGTTCTCTGGCATTGACTCGCGCCGAATTGATTGTTATCTTGCTATTGTTTTTGGTAAATTTCTTTTTCAATATTTACGCCAATGTGGCATTTAAAATCTCCGTCGCAGGATTAGGGTGGAGACATTTTATTACTTGGCAGGTGGTTGGGAATCTCTGTGGTTTCTTGACTGTGTTAAGTCTCACAGCATTATTGAGGTATTTACCGCTCCACTTGGTATTTCCAATCACCTCTGGTCTCGCAGTGCTAGGTGTGCAGATATTTGCTGCCCGCTTATATTTTCATGAAAATATCACTCCTGCCCAATGGGCTGGCAGTCTATTGATAATGGGAGGTATTTTTTTAATTGAGGCAAAGTAAGAGATGGATGTGATCATCAAGGAGTTTGATCGCTTTTTACGCTGGGCGGAGGGCGTCTATGAGTATTGTGATCAACCCCACTGCTTATTGAGATTGAAACGATCGTATGCGAAAAGGACGATTGTCTTGACGGATAAATTAATTGAAAAGGGCGCTCCAATTTTGGAGCTACATTTATGGAATGAACATATTCCGCAAATGCCTAAAAATGGGCCAGATTTGAGCTGGGCATTGCTAACGAAAAACTGGTTGATCGATTCTTTTCGATCCTTAGGGACGCTATTGATGCAAGATGTTTCTTATTCCGACATTGAAGCCTTGAGTGGGGTTACGGTTTTGGCAGTCGATCCTCAATCGTCGCAACCTATTAACCTTTTTAAACGGCTTGGTTTTGAAGTGTATCCGTACTCCAATCGGCTTGGCCGTTTTGGTGAGTTTTGGGAAAATTTTTACACCTGGGGGATAATGTGGGCATTCAATAAAGGAAGTCTCCAACGAAGGAAGTTGGTTAAACTGCGTCGTTCTGAAATTTGGATTTCTATCGAAAGATTCAACTGTCTGTATTTAGGAAGAGGAGGTTAATATGTTTACGGAAAAAACAAAACAAAAAGAGGTTGAAGAGGCAAAGCGATTGACATTCCATTTACTAGACGAATTATTTGGCAGCCAGCGTATAGGAAGCCTAGGCATTCGTCTATGGGATGGTACATTATGGCCCGATTCCTCGCCGCGTGAGACAACAATCGTCCTTAAACATCCTGGGTCGTTAAGGGCTATGCTGCAGCCAGGCACAGAGGTGGGGTTAGGTGAGGCGTATCTTTATGATGATTTTGATATCGAAGGGAATATTGAAACCGCCTTTGAGTTGGGTGACGTGCTCTCTGAAAAAACTCTGGGTGGCAGGCAAAAATTGCAAATAGCCAGTGAGTTAATCCGTTTGCCTATGCCGGATAAACGGAAGAGTGCAAAACGCGGCGCAGCTCGATTATCGGGCAAACGCCATTCCATTGAGCGAGACCGGCAGGCGGTCACTTATCATTACGATGTCTCCAATGATTTTTACGCGCTCTGGCTAGATAAACGGATGGTCTATTCATGCTCCTATTTTCAATCGGGCAAAGAGGATCTTGATACAGCTCAAGAGCAGAAGTTGGATTACATTTGCCGAAAATTACGTTTGAAACCCGGTCAAAAGCTCCTTGATATTGGATGTGGCTGGGGAGGACTGATTATTTACGCTGGGCAACATTATGGAGTCATTGCTAAGGGGATTACCTTGAGCAAACCGCAAGCGGAGCTCGCCAATCAGCGGATTGCCGCCGCGGGTTTGGAAGGTGTATGCCGGGTAGAGATTCAGGATTATCGGGCAGTACAGGAAGCAGAAGCGTATGACGCCCTGGTGAGTGTAGGGATGTTTGAACATGTCGGGGCAGCGCTTTTGCCGAAATACTTTAAACTAGCTTGGGATCTGCTCAAGCCGGGTGGAGTTTTTCTCAATCACGGGATCGCCAATCGGGCAACCAATCCACCTGTTCATGGGCCGACTTTTAGTAATACCTATGTATTTCCGGATGGTGAGCTTGTTCCGCTAAATGTCACTTTGAATGCGGCTGAAAATGTAGGGTTTGAGGTGCGCGATGTTGAGAGCTTGCGTGAGCATTATGCCTTAACATTAAGGCACTGGGTTCGCCGTTTAGAAGACCATCATTCTGATGCATTAAAGTATGTAGATGAGACAACCTACCGAATTTGGCGGCTATTTATGTCTGGTTCTGCTTATGGATTCACAAAAGGAAGGTTAAATCTCTATCAGACTTTATTCGTTAAACCGACCATTCACGGGTTGAGCTCATTGCCATTTACCAGAAAGGATTGGTATGAATGAAAGATCTATAACCCCTTGCATACCCGCAGGAAGGAAAAAACTGTAAGTGCTGGTCGCCCCGGGGCTCAAATCAAGCGCAGTAACAAGCCTGCATTTAAAATAGGTTTGTTTCCCAAGGAAACGTTGGTGATTGAAAAAAGGAGTGAAAAAGAACATGGTTACCGAACAACAAATTAGAGAAGCATTGACAAAGGTTATCGATCCAGAGTTAAACCGCAACGTGATAGAACTTAATATGCTCCGGGACCTACATATTGATAATGGAAATGTAAAATTTACCTTAGCTTTAACTATTCCGGATTGTCCCCTACGTGATCAGATTGAGCATGATGCCCGTATGGCTGTTCTGGCGCTGGAGGGGGTGAAAAATGTCGAAATCACCTTAAGCGCAATGAGCGAAGAGGAACGCAATCGTTTATTTGGAAAGTCAACTGCTCCACAAACAAGTGATTTTAATCGTATCGGGCGCGCGGTAGCTATTGCCAGTGGGAAAGGCGGGGTGGGAAAGTCTTCGGTTACTGCCTTACTGGCAGCGGGACTGGCAAAATTGGGGTATCATGTGGGTGTATTGGATGCAGATATGACCGGGCCAAGCATCCCGCGCCTATTTGGGTTGCGTGAGCCTCCATTAGGCGGGCCGAATGGCATTCTCCCTCCCCGGACGTTGCGGGGTATCAAAGTGATGTCAGTGAATTTGCTTTTACCGCGGGAAGACGAAGCGGTAATCTGGCGAGGACCAATTGTGAGCAAAGTCATCGAACAATTTTGGAATGAGGTGGTCTGGGGCGAATTAGATTACCTATTGATCGATTTGCCACCAGGTACGTCTGATGCTCCGTTAACAGTATTGCAAACATTACCGGTGGCTGGCATTATTTTGGTGACCACACCGCAAGAACTATCTTCAATGATTGTGCGAAAAGCTGGGCGAATGGCGGAACAGCTTAATCGTCCGATACTAGGGATCATTGAGAATATGAGCATATTTATCTGCCCGGTATGTGGAACACGGCATGAACTCTTTGGACCTAGTCATGTTGAAGAAATAACTGATGCGCCCCTGTTAGGGCGGTTGCCTATTGACCCACAGTTGACCGTTATGGAAGACGCTGGGGCGGTTGAAGTATATGAAACAGAAGAGACCAAAAAACTGGTAAAAGAGTTCCTGAAAGTTGTTCCGCCACCTTATGGAAGATGAATAGAAATGCAACCGGGATAGTTGACGAATAATGATGATGCCTTGGTCATTCTTCCTCATGAACGTGAGGGAAGAAGTATTATAATTGGAGAGGAAAGGTAGACAATTAAGTTATGCCGGCGCATGAAGATAACCAGATTGGAACGCGATTCCTCATTTCTATTGGAGTAACTTTTATCATTCTGATTGCCGAGGTACTGGGAGGATATTGGACGGGCAGTCTCGCGTTATTATCTGATGCCGCCCATGTTTTTATGGATGTTTTTGCGTTGATATTGAGCTACCTCGCTTTTAAATTATCGGCTTTGCCAGCCGATGACCGGCACACTTATGGCTTTCATCGTCTGGAAGTGTTTGCAGCTTTGATCAATGGCATCACTTTAGGCGCAATTGCGGTTGAAATATTCTCCGAATCTTGGCGGAGATGGCAACACCCCCAAGCTATCAAAGGTGGTGAGATGTTGGGGATAGCACTGATCGGTTTGGTTGCCAATCTCATCGTAGCGAATGTGTTGGGTGGGCAGGACCATGATCGGGAGCAGAGCGGAGGAGAGGCGAGCCCGAAGCGAGAAGATTTAAATGTGCGCAGCGCTTATTTACATGTGTGGGGCGATGCAGTTTCCTCTGTGGGAGTCATCCTGGCTGCGGGAGTAATTTGGCTCAGTGGCTGGGCATGGATTGACCCCTTAATGAGTATTTTCATCGGTGTTTTGATTCTGTTTAGCTCTTGGCGGGTTTTACGAAGCGCGATTAACATCCTGGCAGAAGGTGTGCCAGATGGAATCGTGATAGAAAAAATTGGGCAGAGTATGGCAGAAGTGGCTGGGGTAGTTGATGTTCACGACTTGCATGTTTGGAGTATTTGCTCAGGGCATATTGCTTTAAGCGCTCATATTGTTATCGCCAACCAATCTTTAGCTGAAAGCAATGGGTTAATGGCTGAGTTGAAAAAGAGGTTATCGGGTTTTGGCATTGAACATACTACTATTCAATTTGAGTGTAATGCGTGTGGGCAGGGGGTGAAATTTGATTGTCAATCCTGTTGAGGATATGGCTGAGGGGTGAATTCAAGCTACCATGATAGATTATGAAGCGAAAATTCTCCCAAACTCAGCTTCACTAGAGAGTGAGTAGCATCCAGATACATACAGCAATTCTCAACATGGAGTAACCCTTCAGTCAGATTTTTTAATGGCAGTATCCGGCGGGAAAAATCCCTGCCT
>DYKV01000159.1:1502-5735 GCA_020722415.1 Anaerolinea sp. | reverse complement strand
CGCTTCTGCTTTGAATTCATTACACATATTAACAAATTTGTTAGGTGGAGTGATTGATTTTTATTAGCAATATCGCTATAATCTCAATATGAGAGTGTTTATGAATCGCCTAATAAAGGTTTTAAATTACCGATCCTTGAGCGGTCAGGGATTGGTAGAGACAGTATTATTTTTACCAATATTATTAATTATTTTGTCAGGACTAGTGGAGTTTGGTTTTTTATTAAATGAATACATGGTGGAGCAAGATGCTACCCGTAACGCTGCTCGTTTTGCTGCAAATTTGGATTATCTTGCTAGGGATAGCGCTGGCGATGGACCTTATGATGGTTCGCACGACTGCCATACCACGCGTAATTTTTATCGCCAAGTGGCCTGTTTGCTGAATCAAGAACTGTTCAATGAGAGACCGGAAATGGAGCTAGATGTTGGGACGGGCATTGATGATGTCATCGTGTCTGTGTTTAGTGTTGTCGAGGGGAACCCATCACAGGTATCCCAGCGTCATCCGGCAGAGGATGGAGAATTAGGATGGTCAATGGCTCTCGATGGGGTTGATATTGATAAAGATGGTGTTATCGACTACTCCCACCGCAATCAATCTTCCGATTTCACATCAGCGGAAATTGGCGCTCGTCTAAAGTCTACCACCAACAGTGGTTATGTCTTGGTGGAAGTTTATTATTCATACGACCAAAAACTACGGTTACCCTGGATCATGGCATTTTTAGATGATCCAGTAATATTTCATACATTCGCTATTATGCCACTCAGTTCAGCTGAGCCTACCCCAACTCCAATACCATGAAAAAAATATTAAATAGTTTAATTCAAAATAAAAAGGTTGAAAGAGGTCAGGCATTAATCTTAATTGCCATTGCATTTCTCGTGCTTTTAGGGTTTGTAGGTCTAACCACCGATGTTGGTCAATTGTTTATCTATATGGGGCATCTCCGTCAAGGTTTAGATGCTGCCTCCTTAGCTGCTTCTGGACAATATCGTGAGGGGCGTGGGATAAGTGAGATAACCTCCGCCGCGAGTGAAGCGATGGAATTAAACGGGATCGCGACGGATACCTATACAGTCACTGTGGATACTTGTGAAACCCTACCAGGTGATCCCCAACTTTGCACTACACCCCGCCGAAAACTGGTACGCGTCAGCGGACAATTGAATGTGCCAACGATTTTCCTGCATTTGGTGGGCATAGGTACAATCCCGATTCACGCCACCTCAATCGGTGAAGCCGCTTCATTAGATGTTGTTCTCGTCATCGATATGTCCGACTCGATGACTTTCGATGCTCCTCAATTCGACCCAAATGTACATGATCCCTCAAAGTGCGCGGGTCTCATTGCCGGCACGGACCCAATCAACGCTGATAACATGTTTTGTCTGCGAGACCCATCAATCTGCAACGCACTAGATCCAAGCGGTACAGATGGTTTTCCGGGGGAATGTCAACCGTTCGAGGAAGTGAAAGAAGCTGCTTCTGCATTTGTTACTCGTATTCTAGATAAACCACCTGAGCAAGAGCAAGATCGCCTGGCGATTGTTGCGTTTGCAAACGGATGGTCTGACGATTTGGGGATGGGCACCCATGTTTTGAGCGGCGGGTGGATTTCTAATAAAGTGGATGCACAAACCATTATTAAAAACCTAACTGTGTTTGAGCCTAAAACGGATAGCGGAGCAACTCCTGGGTATTGTTTTGATCCAAGAAATGATGGGGCTGGTAGTCAATTGACGAGTTACGGACCATGTCTATTCTACGTCCCGGAGAATTATCCACCAGATAATATTGTCCCACCGGAGAACTCTTTCTACTCAGGATACCTCGACTGCATTTCATGTTGGGATATAGGTGGGGGAATACAGGATTGGTCTTATCAGGCAACCACGAACATTGGAGGTGGCTTGTTGTTAGCTGGAAACATGTTCGCCCTTCAGCCGCGCGAAGAGGCTTTATGGGTAGTAGTTTTGCTCACCGATGGCATGGCGAATGCCACATTCCGTGAAGAAGATGACAATATATTGGACTTTGCTACCTATCCGGTTGGCTATTGCCCACAAGCTTCAATGGATCCCGCAAACTTACCGCTCTGCCAAGACAAAAAGGTTTCCACGCGTCACCGCAGTGGAAACGCCCAATATGATGCGGATGACTATGCGAGAGATATGGCTGATTTCGTCGGTTGTTTGTCAATTTCTGATCCAACTCAGAATTACTGCCGCGATGCAAGTGGTAATGTTTATCAAGGTCAAGGAGCGGTAATCTTTACGATAGGTTTAGGTGATGAGGTTCTAAACAATATCAATGAGGTGAATGGGAAACCGTATGGGGCTGACCTGCTGCGTTACATTGCTCGGGTTGGTTATGCGGGAGACCCGCGCCCTGAAAACGACCCCTGCAAGGGAAAGTATGACACTATTAATGAATATAAGGAATGGTGTGGGAATTATTACTTCTCACCCAGTGGGCCACAGCTTACCCGAATTTTTGAGGATATTGCCTCGCGTATCTTCACCCGCCTAGTCCATTAATGAATGGATGTGAATTATGAAATCCAATTATTTGAAAATTATCGAAAGGTTGCAGCGGAAGCCAGCCCGCATCGGCCAAGCAATTACTGAATTCGCTCTCATTTTACCCGTTCTACTTCTGCTCATTTTTGGGATCATTGAATTTGCGCGCGTGTTTCAAGCATATCTTGTGATTGATAACGCTGCCCGCTTTGGGGTGCGATATGCAGTAACGGGCGAATATAACCCTGTATATTGTCAAGACACAGCCGATGGGCCGGATAAATATGGGGTGGATGGACCTTGTGCTGGGGCTGCGAAGAATGCTGAAGAAGATTCAGCGCGTTTATTATCCATATATGATGTGGTTCGGGGTTCCGCGGGATCTATTGCTGTTCATTATTATTATAATGTGATAAACGGTTATAGTCCTTCAATGCCGCCGGAAGGTGATACAACGCCGGGGACCTTTATTGTATCGGTTTGCAGTTCAAGAACCGGATTTGTTTTTGATGAAACCACTCGGCGTTGTAGGGATGCGGTCAGCGAAAACTTTATGGATGATGCGGGCAACCCGGAGGAGGGCGAAACACGGGTTATTGTGTCCATCACATTCCAACATCCCTTGATTTTACCCTATCTAAGCAGCAATTGGCCTAGTGTACGGTTACATGCTGAACGATCTGGAATCTTGGAGCATTTCCGCGTTGCCCGGGTTTTGGGTCTGCCGCCGGATGTCAATGTATATTTGACGAAAACCCCGACCCAAACGAACACTCCGACGAGTACACCAACCCCAACCCCAACCGATACACCCACTGCAACGCCTACGCCGACTGCAACTTCTACACCAACGGTAACGAATACGCCTATTCCAACCGATACTCCCACTATCACACCAACTCCCACGGTTGATTGTGAGCAATTATCGGCAACTAACTTGAGATTTGATTACAGTAGACTGGTCTTTGATGTGAAGAATAATGACCCATATTACTCAGCCTTTATTACTGGAATAGATACTACCTGGAATGGTAATTGGCACAATGAAGCTACTCCTTTTCCCACTTATTTTAAATTTAAAGGGTATGTCCGAAATGGCTCTCAATTCGATGACCGTCCGGATGTGCCACTGGCAGCAGGATTTCATGTCGCCCATAACGATTTGACAAGTTGGGGATGGCAATTCTCTCCGTTGCAAAGCGCAAACTTGGGTTTGGGTTTTTCGAATAGTTTTCATTGGAAATATTTCCATGGCAAGGACTTTAATCTCAGGTTTGATTATAAGATGGTCCCACCGGGTGCAACCGAAGGAATTACCTGTCCATCAGTTCAACTTACAGGACGCTATGGACCGGTAATTTCCCCAACAATCCCCCCGCAACCCATTACAGTTCCTTTTTCAATCTCTGCTGATGCCTTTGATCCCGATGGGAGTATTAGAAATGTATATTTTGAAGTGAGAGATAGCAGCGGAGATATAGTTGGTTATAATTGGGAGTCTTATGCTCCCTATTGTATTTTTGGGGATAAAAATAGTGTTTGTAATACAAAAGCAGAAGGCGATTTGTGGCCACATGGGAGTCGCATCGTAAATGGAATTTACTCAATATTCATCAAGGCACTCGATTGGGATAGCGGTGGAAATTATTATCACCGCACCGCTCTGTTGCGGAATGTGGAACTGAACCTCCCAACTGCAACACCAAC
>DYKV01000159.1:0-1402 GCA_020722415.1 Anaerolinea sp. | reverse complement strand
AACACTTTGCCGGCGACACTCACCCGTACTCCAACTCGAACATCGCCACCGACATTTACTAGGACTCCGACATGCACGCCAACCATAACCCCCAAACCGTCTAAGACGCCAACTCCAACGCAAACGGCGACAATAACGAAAACGCCGACAAAAACGCCGGTTTTTTCAAAAACACCGACCAGAACACCCACGAGAACGAATACGCCTTATATTCCACCAAATACAAGGACACCTACTAGTACCCCAACCCGTACCCCACGTCCGACCTCTGGCGGTGGTGGATAGAAAGTGGTTTGGTTTATTCAACGTCTATGCTAAGGCTGCGGTTTGCAAAACTGGTTTCTTTGTTGACGATCTTTATTGGGGCATTCAGTGGCGGTTTGGATTATTTCGCGGATGGCTTCAATTGCAAATTCGATTTAAGTACTGCCTCTGCTTCTGCTGGGCTTGGTGATACATTTCTTTACTTGCCGTTGATTCTTAATAACTGGCAGGGAGCATGGCTAAGGGGAAAAGTAGTTGATACTGATGTTGAACCTTTTAAAACGCCAGAACCCATTCCCGAGGTTCAATTATGCACTCAAGACAATGAATGTGCGACCACGAATGATAATGGCGAATATGAAATTTCCCTCTCCTCGGCAGGTTTAAAGAATTTGACGGCACAGAAAATCGGTTATATTACTGCCACCCAGCCAATTACAACGGTAGCAAATGAGACTGTCGAATTAAATTTTGGGCTTTCCTCGCTAGGATTGGTACCGAAAGTGCGGGTTGTGTTGATGTGGGATTCTAATCATACATTTCCATTCGATGGGGGAACCATAGATAACGATTTAGACGCTTGGCTCGTTATCGAAGAATCAGCAGCGAACAAATTAATTTATTATGGCAACCCGGGCGATTGCGATACCCCGCCTTCTTCTTGTTTGGTTTATGATGTGTCCGATGGTTTAGGGCCTGAGATAATTGATATTTTTGATTTCATCGTGGGTGACACTTACCATTTTGGGGTGAGCGCCGCTGATGACAGGCTGCCATCTTTTTCGGAATTGAATGCGCGTGTATGTATAAACTTTGATGGAGAAGAAAATGCAGTATGTTTCGCACCCCCGCCAGGGGATTTGAAATTTTGGTACGTCTTTTCTATGAATGATGCTGGGACTGTCACACCAAAGAATTGCTTAACAGCTCGTCCCAATATTATCAATAACAATCAAGTAGAAGAAATTCCTTCATGTCCGTAGGTTTATAATTTCATTTTTGTGACTGCTCAGCCAGGTCAATTTTGATGGAATTCAAATGCCTGTTCGGTCATCTTGAAGGAGCGTCAGCAATTGAGAAATCTATAGTATTACCATGCAACATTTGCATCGAACACGCAAATGTTGTAGACATTGAT
>DYKV01000158.1:2359-5761 GCA_020722415.1 Anaerolinea sp. | reverse complement strand
GGGTATACTCCAATCGCTGCTGGCATCCGGGGGAGGGGCTTCGTCAAACCAGTTGGGTTCTTCTACCTCCGTCTCGTTTAAATCGGAAAAACCAAGCAAGTCGGGATTGTCAACCAGGGGAATTGAGGAACTTGGGTTCAATTGCGGCTTTAACGGTTCACCTTCTTTTGACGGTAGAGGAGTGATCATCTTTAGGTCTGTTGTAATTTGATCAGCCAAGACCTTTGGTTCACCGCCTTCGCCGGCTGGTTTACCGTCAACCAAAATCACCCGTTCCATTTCAACCAACGATTTAGCTTTACTCCACAGGGTAGGAAAGATCACCACTTCAATGCTCCCCTGAATGTCTTCAATGGTCACAAATGCCATGGCTTTCCCTGCTTTAGATTGGTGTTGACGGATGCGGGTGATCACCCCCGCCACCCGAACTTTTTCATTCGGTGAAGCTTCGCTGAGTTGAGCGGAATAATGAGTGACAACCTGAGATAGGATATCCATATAAGGATTAAGCGGGTGGTCAGAGACATATAAACCGATCAGCTCTTTCTCCCAATTTAACAATTCCCGTTTGCTCGTGGCGGTATAAACCCTGGGTAGTTCAATTTGATCTTTTACCCCGGTGTGAGAACCAAACAAGGTCATTTGGCCCATCTCAGCAGCCCGAAAGTGAGCCGCGCTGACCGAGATAATTCGTTCAATCGATTCGAGTAAGGCAGAACGAGCACCAAACTTATCTAATGCCCCCACTCGGATGAGGCTTTCCAGCGCCCGGCGGCCGACTTGGCGCAAATCTACCCGCTGAGCAAAATCGTTTAAATCTTTAAATGGTTTACCATTGCGCCCTTTAAGAATTACCTCGACTGGACCATGCCCAACATTTTTTACTGCCCCAAACCCAAAGCGAATCTTGGATTTTTGACTTTGTGGATCATCCTCAATGCTAAAATCCCACCCACTGGTATTTACATCTGGCGGTTCGACCGAGATGCCCATCCGCCGGCAGTCAGCGACATATAATGCGACCTTATCGGTATCATTCGCCGAGACGGACAACAAGGCAGTCATATACTCTACTGGGTAATGCGCTTTGAGGTAGGCGGTTTGTACCGCTAACACACCATAATCAGCAGCGTGAGCTTTGTTGAATCCATAGCGGGCAAATTCTTCCCATTCATCAAAGATTTCCGCAGCGGTTTCAGCGCTGATCCCATTGGAGATTGCGCCGGCGATAAACTTTTGACGATGCTTGTGTAATTTCTCCTTTAATTTCTTTGAAATTGCCTTCCGTAAATCGTCTGCCTCTGCTGCAGTGTAGCCGGCTAATTGCATCGCCGCAAACATCAATTGCTCTTGATAGACCGGGTGGCCATAGGTCTCCTGAAAAATCGGTTCAAGCGCAGGATGGCGATATTGGACTTCTTCTTCACCATGCATCCGCCGAATATAGCTGGGGATAAAATCCATTGGACCAGGCCGGAAAAGAGCAACCATGGCAATCACATTGGACAGATGCTGTGGCTTCATCTGCATTAAATACCGCCGCATTCCAGTACCCTCAACCTGAAAGACACCAAGCGTTTCACCGCGCCCTAACAAGGCAAATGTTTCTGGATCGTCAGTGGGTATATTGTGTAGGGTGAGTTCTACGCCATGGCGTTGTTTTATCAGATCACAGGCTCGAGCCATTATGGTCAAAGTTGCCAATCCAAGAAAATCCACCTTCAGCAGCCCTAAACTTTCCAGAATGGACATTTCAAATTGGGTGACAATTTTCACCGGGCTATCATCGGCAGCGTTGCCGGTTGGCCGATGAAGGGGAACATACTCCACAGCTGGCCGATCGGTGATGATGACCCCGGCGGCATGAGTGCCGGCATTACGCACCACCCCTTCCATTTTGGCTGCTGTATCAATTAATTCCTTTAGATAAGGAGTGCTTTCGTATATAGCCTTCAACTCGGCAACATCTTCCAGCGCTTGCGGGATGGTAACCGGTTTGCCGGGAATGTTGGGAATTAATTTAGCAACTCGGTCCACTTCGCTGAGAGGTATATCCATCACTCGACCGACATCGCGAATGGCTGCCCGTGCACCTAAAGTGCCAAAGGTAATAATTTGGGCAACTTTATCTTCCCCGTATTTTCGGCTGGCGTACTCCATCATTTCCGATCGCCGATCATCACGGAAGTCTAGGTCTATATCAGGCATGGATATCCGGCTGGGATTGAGGAACCGCTCAAAAATTAATCCGTGTTGAATCGGGTCAACTAACGTAATTTCGAGCGTATAAGCGACAATAGACCCCGCCGATGAACCACGGGCATTGTACCAAATGCCTTGTTCACGGGCATACCGGCAGAGATCCCAAACGATAAGAAAATAGGTGTCAAATCCCATTTGATGGATAATCTGCAGTTCATACTCGAGCCTTTGGCGAACTTGCGGATCATCTGCCCGGGAACCGTACCGTTTTCGGAGGCCTGACTCACAGATTTCGCGCAAATAGGATTGGGGTGTGTACCCCTCGGGTACATTGAATGAAGGTAAATGATACCCTTTGAAACTTAAATCTACATTACAGCGCTCGGCAATATGTAGCGTATTTTCCAAAGCTTGCGGAACCTCACCGAAGATCGCCTGCATCTCCTGCGGAGTGCGCAAGTAATAGGATGGATCGGTCATTTTCATGCGATTAGGGTCGGTCAACAAGCTGCCGGTTTGGATGGCGAGCAAGATTTCCTGCAAACGCCAATCCTCTTTCTCAATATAGTGCACATCGTTTGTGGCAACGAATTGGGCATTATACCGCCGCCCAAGTTCAAGCAAATGACGATTAATTGTTTCCAGATCGCCGATTTCGTGCTGCTGGAGCTCGAGGAAGAAATGGTCTTTTCCAAAAACCTCAAAATACCAATCTAATTTTTGGCGGGCTGGCTCAATCTGTCCCTCAGCTAACAGCCTAGGTATCTCTGCCGACATACATCCGGACGTACAAATGATTCCCTCTGCGTGTTGAGCAAGTATTTCATGGTCAATGCGCGGATAATAGTAAAAGCCTTCTAATTGCGCCTTGCTGACTAAACGCAACAGGTTTTGATAGCCGGTCTGGTTTTCAGCTAATAAAAGTATATGAGTAGATTTTTTATCGAGTTGGGCATCTCGATCATGCATGGAGCGAGCAGCAAGATAAGCCTCGACGCCGATAATGGGTTTGATACCCGCCGCGATGGCTTGATGATAAAAATCAACCACACCGAACATATTGCCATGGTCAGTGAGCGCTACCGCATTCATCCCCATCTCTTTAACGCGCCGAACTAGCTTTTTGAGATTACTAAAGCCATCCAACAGGGAATATTCGGAATGCACGTGAAGATGAACAAAACTCATAGGGACTTAAAA
>DYKV01000158.1:0-2259 GCA_020722415.1 Anaerolinea sp. | reverse complement strand
AAAAAACGAACCACCAAATGCAGGTTATTACGGGAGAATCGCCTCATAGAGTGATATTGAGATTTATGATTTCATAAATAAATCAGCGAACAGCTAGGAACCGGGTTCATCTTGGAGGAAAAATCGGCTTAGGCTTTGCCGAACTGATTCTAAACAATGGTTCGAAGCGAGTCAAAATCCATGCCCGCTCTTTTTAAGATTTAGACTGTTGTCCATCTGGTTGGTCAGGTTGAGTCTCACATAATTGGCGAATAGTTTGCTGTGCTTTATCATCCAATACGATAACTAAAACGTCTCCAGCCCGCAGAATAGTGTCGCCATGAGGAATCAGCGTATGTCTATTGCGTCGAATGGAAGAAACCAGCGATTCCCGCGGCCAAGGGATCTTGCTTAGAGCTTTGCCTTCACAGATGGATTTAGGTTCTATGCGAAATTCTTCCACGCGCACATCGGCCATAACACCCAGGCGGACTTGGTGAGCGCGCTGGAGAAGGTTTGTCCGCCGGGTAAGCGCTATCTCGTAAGCCCGAATTAAATCACTGCGGCGAGCAACCCCCAAGAGGTGCTGCGGGTTATTGCGATCTACTACCGGCAGCCGGCCAATATCGCGCACGCTAATCTTGCGCAGGGCTGTTCCCACTGTTTCATCTGGATAAGTAACGACGATCTGGCGGGTGCAGATATCAGCTACAATTTTCACATCCACATTATGGAGGGAGGCATCCTCAATGTCTTGGAGGGTTAATATCCCCACCAGATGATCTTTTTCATCAAGCACAGGTAGTCCATGCGCCCGCTGATGCGCTAACTCCTGCTCGGCTAAACGAATGGAATCGCTCTCGTGAAGTGGGGTGATATCCGTTTTCATCACTTGACCAACTTGAATGGTTTCGAGTAAATCCACATCCCGTCCCCGTTGGATACGCAGCCCTTTTCTGGCGATTGGCAGCATATATACGGACTCGGGTTGTAAGTGCTGGGAGACTAAATAACTCACCATGACAGCCAACATAAGAGGAAGAATAATTCGATAATCATTGGTCATTTCAAACAGCAACAAGATAGCGGTAAGCGGGGCATGAACTGCCCCTGCTAAGAGCGCTGCCATGCCTACCATTGCCATCGCGGCAGGAACAATAGTTAATTGGGGGAAAAATTGTCTGGCTAACTCCCCAAATGCGCTTCCGGCGGTTGCTCCAATGAAAAGAGCTGGGGCAAAAACACCACCTGGGAAACCACTGCCGACACAGATAGGAGTCAGAATAAGTTTAGCGACCATCATCATAACCAACAGTGTCAACGGAAATGACCCGGCATTGAAAATATGATCGATAGTTTCATATCCAACACCTAACACCTGTGGTAAGAAGATGCCAACCAGCCCAACGAAGCCACCAGCAATTGCCGGTTTTATCCAAGTTGGGAGCTGGAGGTTCGCGAACAATCGGTGAGACCCATCAATCAGTCGGATATACTGAATAGAGATCAAACCGCTGATTAGCCCAAGGAGGATATAAAGAGGCAATTCCCAGATTGAATTAAACGCATAAGGAGCAACATTAAATGCTGGGTGGGCTCCCGAAACTGCTTGGGTAAAGACAGCGGAGATTACCGCCGCAAGCACGACCAACCCTATCGCTGCACCACCAATCTCACCAAGAATGACTTCAAGGGCAAAGAAAACGCCGGCAATCGGTGCATTGAAAGCCGCCGCAATCCCCGAGGCAGCACCAGCCGCAACCAGCGCGCGCATCCGCTCATCCGAGAATCTTAAACGCTGGCCAAACATCGAACCAATATTCGCTCCAATCTGCACACTTGGATCTTCCGGCCCTACGGAAGCGCCGCTGCCAATGGATAAGGCGGCTGCCACAGTTTTTACGGGAATCCTCCAATATCGTAAGCGTCCACTGGCGAAAGTAATCGATTCAATAATCCCAGAAACACCATGGTATTGCTCATGACCGATAAAATAGTGCAAAAACAAACCCACTAACACCCCGCCAAATAGGGGAATAAGAACAATCGTCCAGTGTCCGATTTTTCCAAGAGCATTACCTAAATTATCGAAAAAACCCTGGGTGAAGAGTTCAATAAGTAGCTTAAAGATCCAAACCCCAACGGCGGTGAAAAGCCCAACAATGGTCGCCATTGTCATATAAATCCAGGTTTCAGAAGGCTGGAATTTCTCTAACCAGCGCTGGATTGGAAAGCTTGTGGTTGTCCTTTTCATGGGGGCTTTATGTATGCCTTAGTTTT
>DYKV01000157.1 GCA_020722415.1 Anaerolinea sp. | reverse complement strand
CTCCAAAAATCACCTCTAAATTGTTTATAATATACTGATAATTGGAAAAGTTCCTCAAGCGTTATCATGCTGAGGAT
This sequence comes from Anaerolinea sp., assembly GCA_020722415.1. GTDB lineage: Bacteria > Chloroflexota > Anaerolineae > Anaerolineales > UBA4823 > UBA4823. The sequence continues at coordinate 5,747 of DYKV01000157.1, read as the reverse complement.
TATCTTATGTCAACACCACCCGTTCTATCTCTGTGCGTCGTGACCTATCAAGCTGCGCCATTTTTGCGTGAATGCCTAGAATCCATTCGCCAGTTTCCCCCTGCTTCATCGTTTGAAGTCATTGTCGTGGATAATGCTTCCAGCGATGGTACACTAGCGATGCTCGAACAGGAATTTCCGGAAGTTGAATTGGTGAGCAATTCAGCTAACCTTGGTTATGCCGCTTCCATGAATAAAGCGATGAAAGTTGCTCGAGGGCGCTATCTGGTTCAACTCAACCCTGACACAATTGTGCAAAAAAATTCGTTTGATGTCTTAGTAACGTTTATGGAACAGCATCCCGAAGTGGGCATCTGCGGGCCAAAAGTGTTGAACCCTGACGGCACGATGCAAAAATCTTGCCGGCGCGGCGAATCCACACCACTAGCGGTTATTGCCCAGTTCACTGGTCTTGCCCGCCTTTTTCCCGCCAGCCCCCGCCTTGCCCAATACACGATGAGTTATCGGGATGAAAACGAAATCCATCCTGTGGCAGGTGTTTCTGGTTCTTGTATGTTGGTCCGTCGTGAAGTGGTTGATCAGATAGGCTTTCTGGACGAACGATTTTTTGCTTATCAAGAAGACGCCGATTATTGCTTCCGGGCACGGAGAGCCGGTTGGTTAGTCTATTATGTTCCCACGGCACAGATTATCCATTTTGGCGGGATGGGTGGTTCGCATGTCAACCCTTATCGGTCCATGTGGGAATGGCACCGCTCTTATTGGAATTACTATCGCAAGAATCTCGCTGAGAATTATCCGGCTTGGTTTAATGGGATTTATTATACGCTGATGTTGGTAAAACTCGGGTTGGGCGCAGTGGGGGAGTTGGCTGGGTTGGGCCGTTTTTCATCCTCCCGTAAGAGAGCAAAAATAAATCGCTATCTAAATAAGGATTAACCTATATTATGGAATGGGATTTCCGTTATCATGTTTTAATACTATTTCACCGTTGGTATCTGATTCTTTTGATCTTTTGCCTCGGCGCAGTTCTTGGGTGGGGAGTTTCTTTTATTCTCCCAACCTCCTATCGAGCACAAACGGACTTGGGGGTTTATTATCAATCGGATGCGATCTTTCGAAATCCAGATGATTATAAGAATTGGGAAATGGAGCAGCTCCAGGCAGCCATTTTTTCGGATGACATACTGGGCAAAACCTTAAATCAACTGGTCTTGAATGATCGCTATTGGAAAAATAAATCGATTGCTGATATTCGCACCATGGTGCATGTCTATTGGCGCAATGCCGGAGTATGGCACCTGGTTGCCGAGGCACCTAAACCCGTTTATGCCCGGCAGCTTGTCGAGGTCTGGAAAATGGTTATTCTGGATAATATTGGGGGGGCGCTGGCAAGGTCAGATGAGTGGTTACGCTTGAACACCGAGCTACAAATGGCAAATCGCTTAAAAATGGAATTGCTCACCCGCCGGGTAGCGCTTGATCAAATGCAACAGATTTTTTCTACCTGGGTTAACTCTGCTGATGCAAAAGTAGAAACTAGCTTGGATATCCCGACTCGCTGGCGTTTCTATGACCTAGCATCCCGCCTGGCTGAACGAGACACTGCCGGCAAGGATTTACTCAATCTTTTCCCCCCTCCAAACGCAACTGCCTCTCAGTATATTGCCTGGATTGAGCAAGCAATGGGGGTCATCGCCAGCGAACAAAACTGGATTCAAGCGCAATTACCCATTGTAGACGAAAAAATCAACCAAGATTCCCAGAAAATGGTCGCCTATACGAACGCCTCTTGGGGGCTTTCAGCGTATATTCATTTGGATCCGCTCGTTACGGATATTAAGCCGGCTCGCCCTATTCGCTCATCGGCTTTGATGGCGTTGGCGGGAAGTGTGATTGCCCTTCTGGTCAGCAGCCTGGTCTGGCTGGCAATAGCAGAACGACAGGCTAAAGGGTAAAATTAAAATGTTGAAATTCATCCTGTCCTGGATAGAAAAATTAGCCTGGGTGGCTTTTTGGCTTTGTTTACCGGTCACCAGTTTCCGATATTTTCCAGCCGGTTTAGGTGGTGGAACGCTAGTACGTCCGCTTTCTCTTTATCCTTTATTGATCTTATTGATTATCGCGGTTATACCTTCCCTGTTTCGCCGCCCGCTTCCCAAAACTGTGTTGACTTTACTCCCCTTTGTGGCGGCATTATTGATCAGCGCCGCAGCCTCGACCTGGTTGGGAATTGAGCCTGTATTAGGTGTTTCGGTGAGCGATCGGATTATTCGAGCGCTAATCACTTTGGCAATTGGGATATCTTTTTATCTTACCGTTGTGTTACTCACCGATAATCCCAAAAAGTTTTATTCCGCATTGCGCTGGATGATGCTCGGTTTTGGAATCGCCTTTGTGTGGGGATCATTACAGGTGGTGTATATTTTGCATTTCAATCCGGTTCTATTTGCGAAACTGAATCGGATTCAGTTGCTCTTTTCCATTCGCAAGCTTTTTACCACTCGAATTTCCGGAATGACCTATGAACCCAACTGGTTTGGCGAGCAAATCAGTGTTTTGCTCATACCCTGGTTAGTCGCAGCTATATTCAGTGGACAGACTATTTTTCCATGGCGTTGGCGCAAAATTACCTTGGAATGGTTTATACTTGCCTGGGCAGTGGTTATGATAGGTTTCACATTTTCGAGAGCTGCATATATTAACCTCATTGCGATTGGATTGGCGGCGGTTGTGTTATTTCGCAAACCACCAGCGCGTTCTGATAGAAAACGCTCGATTTGGGGGATTATTAAAAAAGGCGGAGAAGTTGTAATTGTTCTGCTGGTTTTCGTGGTTGGTGGCTATATGGTGGGGAAAAACAACGTTTTCTTCTCCCGCATTTGGGGATACTGGTTGGAGAAAAAAGATACCAGTTTAGAAGATTATTTTCAGTATCTCGGCTTTGGCGCCCGTCTCGCCTATGTCAACACTGCGCTAAATACCTTTCAGGCTTATCCGCTTTTTGGGGTAGGTCCGGGAAATTATGCGTTTTTCTTTGAAAAAATGTTACCCGATCAACCATTAGCCGTCATGCCCGAATTATTGCGCATCATTTCTCCTGAAGAAGGCCGCAATCGCTTGATTACCCCTAAAAATCTGTATTTGCGTATCTTAGCTGAAGGCGGACTGTTTGGTATGGCGACCTTTTGCGCCTTTCTAGCGGCATTGGTCGGATGCAGTTTGTTTTTATGGTTCTCGAAGGATTACGAAGAACACTTTTGGGGGGGAGCAGCGCTATTGGGATTGGTGGTTTTAGCTTTGGCGGCGTTCTCCTTTGATTCCTTTGCTTTGCCAAATATGTGGGTCTTAAGCGGGTTGATCACTGCTGGTAGCTGGCAAGCCTATCAAAGAGGGCGAAGTTCTTTGAGTTCCACCAGCTAAATTTTATAAATAAAATAAGAGGTAGCCATTGATGAAAAATAAAAGTTTGTTCATTCTTATCGGTGTTGTTTTATTAAGCTGTATATTACTAGCTTGTTTGTGTTCCGTGAGCGGCGGGTTGCTTTATTGGTTTTCCAGTCTGCCCAACTGGAAAAGTGGTTCACCGAGTTCAACAGGAATAGCCACACCCACTCCATTAGTCATTCGTCCAACTATCTCTCTTTCACCGACTCTGGAATTCCTCCCTACCGGGAAAGCCCAAACAACTCCACAGCAAGCCAATCCAAATGGTACATCACCTTCATCGCCCGAAATGGTGTTAAAAATACTCAATGAAACGATCATTCCCGAGGGCAATTTAATTGATTTAGCCGAACGATTACAAGGGAAACGGAATATTCTCCCTACTCAACCAGCGCCATCCCATGCTTATCAGGTTGGCGATCAATCCTCTTTTTGGGTCTCGAATGTGGATAACAATGAGAATTTCAAAGTTGATGCCACCCTCCAATATGTCACCGATCATGCCTATTTTTGGGTTGAGAATGACACTCCTTTTAAACAAAAAGATTTACAGGAATTGGGGGACACTTTTGAAAATCAAATTTATCCCACCGATCGGGAGTTCTTCGGTAGTGAATGGACTCCCGGCGTAGATGGCGATCCCCATATCTATATTCTCTATGTCCGCAATGCTGGCAGTAGCATTGCTGGTTATTTCTCGTCAGTGGATGAGTATCCTCCTCAAGCCCATCAATATTCCAACTGGCATGAAACTTTTGTATTCAACGCCGATAATGTGAATTTACGAGATAACTTTACCTACGGTGTGCTTGCCCATGAATTTCAACACATGATCCATTGGGCAAATGATCGAAACGAAGATACCTGGTTAAATGAGGGTTTTTCTGAGTTGGCAATGTTTCTCAATGGTTTTGATACGGGAGGACATGACCGATTGTTTGCTTCCGATCCCGATTTGCAACTCCCTGATTGGCCAAACGATCCCGATCAAACCCCGCCGCATTACGGCGCTTCGTTCCTTTTTACTACTTATTTCCTTGACCGTTTTGGAGAACAAACCACGAAAGAGTTAATCCGCCGCCCAGAAAACGGTTTGGCAAACATTGACGCTTTGATGCAAGAAAAAGGTTTGCGTGATTCTGTAACTGGACGGCTGATCGGGGCGGATGATATTTTCCTTGATTGGACTCTGGCAAATTATCTGCATGACCCCAAAGTTGGTGACGGCCGCTATTCTTACTCGAATTATCCGGATGCCCCGCGTGTCTCAGATACAGAAACGATCACCTCTTGTGGCTCAGATTATCAAACTCATGATGTTCATCAATATGGGGCAGATTACATTCATATTCGCTGTCAAGGGAATGTGACTTTACGCTTTGAAGGTTCAGTGCAAGTTGGACTATTACCGGCTGACCCTTATTCCGGTACTTGGGCGTTTTGGTCGAATAAAGGCGATGAATCAGATATGACCCTGACAAAAACGTTTGATTTTACACAGACTCAAAGTCCGCTTACTTTACAGTATTGGACCTGGTATGATCTGGAGAAAGATTATGACTTTGTTTATTTGCTGGCTTCGAGCGATGGTAGGACCTGGGACATGCTGCATCCAGCCCATGGAACGGCAGGAAATATCACCGGCAATAATTTTGGTTTTGGATACAATGGGTTAAGCGGCGGAGGAGATCAGGCACAATGGATAGAAGAATCTGTGGACTTATCCCAATACCAGGGCAAAAAAGTACAGATACGGTTTGAATATGTGACCGACGCAGCGGTTAATGGAGAAGGATTCTTAATCGACGATATTGCTGTGCCTGAAATCGGTTATTTTAATGATTTTGAAAACGGGGATGGGGGATGGCAGAGCGCTGGTTTTGTCCGCGTTGAAAATGTCTTACCCCAAACATTCCGTTTGGCGCTAATTCGCCACGGCAAGCAGACTACGGTAGAATATCTAGACTTAAACCAGGATAATTCGCTAGAGATACCCCTAGATTTTACCCATGATTTGCACGATGTCGTGCTGGTAGTCAGCGGTACGACACGCTATACCCGTCAGCCAGCTGCATATCGCTTTACATTTTTGAAATAGGCAATTTCCTCTTTGATGGGGAAAGGAAAGTACATTGTCTTTTACTCTTTGCAGTTTAAAGGATAAGATAAGGAGAATAAAGCTGGCATTTGTTTGGATTGGATTAATCAGCAAAAGCCGCACTCTATACTAAACCTTACCTCTTTCGATGGGTAGGATTTTTTATTAAGCTCTTTCTTCATTGAAGAGGGAGGCCGATCCC
>DYKV01000156.1 GCA_020722415.1 Anaerolinea sp. | reverse complement strand
GTATCCTTTGCGCGGTAAGGAGGTAGTTATGAAAACAAAGATAAAACTAATGTCACTTGTGACCATACTTGTATTGTTTAGCTCAGGTTGTTCTGGGTTAAATGCATTGGCTCCCAGCAATGCGGAAGCCGCCAAACAACAGCAGGCAGCGCCTACATCAACGCCGCTTGCACTAACGGAGAATGCGCCGCAGAATGGTGTGATAGCTGCATACGAAGGAACACTAGAGGAGATTTATCAACGGGTCAATCCTTCGGTGGTTAATATCCGGGTTGTGCAAAAAAATTCAGCCGCTGATAGCAGCGGTGGTAATTTACCACAGTCGCCTTTTTTCAATTTTCCCAATCAACCGCAGCAGCCGTCCGTCCCTCAATATAGTGAAGGATTGGGGTCCGGGTTCGTTTGGGATAGCGAAGGGCACATTGTGACCAACAACCATGTTGTGGATGGAGCAGATAAAATCCAGGTCACCTTTGCGGATGGCACGGTTTTACCGGCAAAGTTAGTTGGCGCTGATTCATATAGCGATCTAGCTGTCATTCAGGTAGATCCGAAATTAGTTCAATTACAACCCATTTTAGCCGTTGACTCAAATAATGTAAAAGTGGGACAACTAGCTATTGCCATTGGAAATCCATTCGGATTATCAGGGACAATGACGGTGGGAGTGGTCAGCGCGCTAGAGCGCACGATCCCAGCCGGAGAATCAACCAATTCGCAAGGGCCAATGTACTCTATTCCAGATGTAATTCAAACCGATGCACCAATAAACCCAGGCAATTCTGGTGGTGTATTATTGAACGATCAAGGCCAGCTAATTGGTGTGACTGCGGCGATTGAGACGACCAGCGGAGCTAATGCAGGAATTGGATTTGCGATTCCATCGGCAATTGTGCAACGGGTTGTTCCCGCCTTGATTAAAAACGGATCCTACCAACATCCTTTCTTAGGCATTAGTGGTACAACCTTGACCCTCGATTTAGCTAAGGCAATGAATCTGCCTGAGAACACGCACGGCGCTTTAGTTGTGGAAGTGATCCCTAATGGCCCAGCGGACAAGGCTGGCATAAAGGGCAGCGATCGCCAAGTTAAAATTGATGGTCAGGATGTTCGCGTTGGTGGCGATGTGATTATCAAGATCAATGACACAGTTGTCCAGACGATGGATGATGTAATCGCCTATTTGAGCGATCACACTGAGGTTGGTCAAACAGTTAAACTGACGGTTTTGCGCGATGGCAAAGAAAAAGTTTTGGAGGTCAAACTTGAAGCACGTCCGAATAGCCAGAACACACAATATAATGCAACCGCCTCGGCCGGTGTCTGGATGGGAATAAGCGCCGTAACCCTCAATGCAGAGATAGACAAAGCGCTTAACCTTCCAGATAATACCCATGGGTTGCTCATCCAGCAGGTCCAAAGTGGTAGCCCAGCCGATGAAGCAGGTTTGCGCGGCGGTTATAAACCGATCAATGTTAACGGTGAACAAATTTTGATTGGTGGAGACATACTTTTGAAAGTGGATGGAAAGGAAATTAATTCTGTGGCTCAGCTTCAGCGATTGTTAGCTGAAAAACAGGCTGGTGACCAGATCGCGCTGACAATTATGCGGGATGATCAGGTGCAAGAAGTGACTCTGACATTAACTGAGAAACCAGCCCAAAACCCATAAAACAAAACAGGAGGAAACGATTGACGAAAGAATATATTTGACTATGTAGATACAATCAAAGTTACGCGTCGAACAGTGAGGAGTTTGGTTCCTGTACCAAGCTCCTCTACCTAATTAACCTACACAGAATTGAGAATATAATCCATGTTTGTGAGGCGAGAATTAATAGAGGTCATTGCGAAGGAACAAACAGATGGACATTGGCCCAACCGAATTGTTGATTATCTTGTTTCTTGTTGTTTTGATCTTTGGACCAGGAAGATTATCTAAGGTGGGTGGTGAACTCGGGAAAGCAATCAGATCCTTTCGGGAAGGATTTTCAAATCAAGATGATGACAAAAAAACGAATCCAGAAGAGAATAACTTAGAAAAACGAAACTCAAGTGACCAAAACTATAAAGAATAACTTGATATAATTAACTCATCTCGTCACGACATCAATACAGGATAGACTTGAAAAAATGGCAGACAAAAATGAACACCCCAAACTATTCATCCCAATTACACTTTTTGCTATTACGATAATTGGTTTGTTCTTCTCGGTTGCGTTTAACAAACGCAGTCGAATTCCGGTTTCGTTAGATTTACAGCCAATCTCGCTACAAAATTACCAACATATAATGATCTTTGCGCCTCACTGTGATGATGAAACCTTGGGGGCGGGTGGATTAATACAAGAGGCATTAAAAGAGAATAAAGATGTTACCGTGGTCATGGAAACAAATGGCGATGGATATCTATTTGCTACCATGGAGGAGTTTCACCGTCTTTATCCACGGGCGCAGGATTTTATCAATATGGGCAGTATCCGCCAGCAAGAAACATTGCGAGCTCTCCAGACTCTGGGATTATCTGCTGAGCATGTGATATTTTTAGGGTATCCAGACCGAGGCACTCCAGCCTTATGGTTAAACAATTGGTCTGAAAACCACCCTTATTTTTCTCCATATACCCGTACCGATCGCAGTCCATATCCAATGACTTTCAATCCCCAGGCTGTCTATGCTGGGCAGGATTTATTAGGCGATATCCGCACCATTTTGGAATCTTACCGTCCGGATTTAATCATTTTTCCCAACCCATCGGATGTACACCCCGATCATTGGGGATTGAGTGCATTTGTGCGCTTGGCTGTTTATCTAATGCGACAAACCCATCCGGATTACCAACCAACTCTGTTCGGATACTTAGTCCATCGGCCTGACTTTCCTTTCCCTAAAGGCTATTATCCCCAGGATGCATTGTTGCCGCCCGTAAAACTATGGAGTATTGATGTAGATTGGTGGAAAATTAATTTATCCCCTGCAGATATTGCTAATAAAGAAGCAGCAATCCTTCAATATCGCAGCCAACTGACTTTATTACACACTCTAATGATGAGTTTTGTTCGCCCGAACGAACTCTTTAATCAACCAGAGCCAGTTGTATTATCTGATATAAAAGTTGGTAACCTAACTCAACCGCAGACCTGGACTGCTGAAAACGGCAGCCTTATCCCACCGATACAGGAAGATCCGGTTAATGATTTTGTGACCCGCCAATTAATACCCGCAACTGATTTGGTTAGTTTATATGCGGCCCGCGGCTCAGATAATCATTTATGGGCTTGCGCTGCATTGCGTGGAATAATCAATCCCTTGTTCACCTATAGCATCGAATTGTTGGCCGTAGATGGAAAAGGTGTGCACCATCATTATTCCTTAAACAAACATCTTGCTCCAGGAATGTCCCTTTTACAGGTAAAAGGCAAATATGCTTGCGACGAAATTGATTTGGCAGGATTAGGCAACCCTTGGCTGTTGTTTATAAGTGCAGAGGTCAGCGATGGTTCAACCTCATCACCGCTTGGACTATTAGATCAGACAGCTTGGCAAGCCGTTTACAATTACCCCTTATCCCAAATTCGTTAGTAATTTATTCCCCATGATAAAAATTCGGCTGTATCAGCCTTCTGATCGCCAACGAGTTTTTAAGATCGCAGCAGACACAGCTTTTTTTGGCGATGAGGTCGAGCATTTCATGGAAGATCGCTCTCTATTTTGTGACGCGTTCTGCGCCTATTATACAGATTTAGAGCCGCATCATGCCTGGGTTGCCGAAGAGGATAGTACAGTGGTCGGGTATTTATTGGGTTGTGTGGACACAGCGCAGCAACATAAGGTAATCCGAAAACATATTTTGCCGGGATTGATTAAGCGGATAGCAATGGGAAAATACCAAATTGGACGGTTAACCCTTCATTATGGATATGGGCTTTTCATGGCAGCGATATACCAAAAAAATGTATCGGCTGATATAGCGCGTTATCCCGCCCATTTTCATCTAAACATTGCGTCAGTAAATCGGCACCGAGGAATAGGGAAAAGTCTGCTTGAGGTTTTTCTTGATCAAATTTCTCATGAAGGTGTGAAAGGAGTACATTTAAAAACGACATCTGAAAATAAAGCCGCCTGTGCTTTATATGAAAAATTTCACTTTAACATCATTGATAAAAAAACGACCTCCTTATGGAGATATTGGCTGCATCGTGATATTGAGAATCGCTGTTATGGCTTGATGCTTAATCTACCCAAAGAGTTATGAAATCGGGTATAATAAAAACATGGGTTGGGGAGTGGTTTTATGGAAACAGGTCTCTCCGGCATGATCACGATGAATTTCACTCGGATGGTCATAAGCCTTAATGCGATACCCAAACCGCCGCTTGAGAGATAGTGGTGGTTTTTTGTTCAAAAAGGAGTAACGGTGAAAACAGCGATTATATTTGGAATAGTGAATTTGATCCTTGGTATATCCTATCTTACCCTTTATGTCTGGAATACCCTGGGCCGTTTGTTTAATCGTTTTCGAAAAGGAACATGAAGAAATTTTCATAGTAGAACATTGTCATGAATTCAAATACAATCCAAAGCCAAGCTGGGAAAAAAGCCAAAAGTGTTGCCTTATCCTTGATTCTGATGATGGGTTTTGTAAGCGCTTTTGGTGATATTGTTTATGAATCAGCGCGGAGTGTTAGTGGTCCTTACTTGGGTTTGCTAGGTGCCAGCGCAGTCGTCGTCGGTTCGATTTCAGGTCTAGGGGAATTTTTAGGATACGCGCTCCGTTTGGTGTCTGGGTATATTGCCGACCGGACGCGAGCTTATTGGGTGGCGACTTTTATTGGGTATGGTTTGATTTTATGTATTCCACTACTGGCGTTTGCCGGGCGTTGGGAAATTGCCGCTGGGTTATTGATTTTAGAGCGGATTGGGAAAGCGATCCGATCGCCAGCCAGAGATACGATATTGTCTCATGCAGCGCACCAGATGGGGCGAGGTTGGGGGTTTGCTATTCATGAATTCATGGACCAATTAGGGGCGATTATAGGACCATTATTATTGTCCGCTGCGTTCCTCATTAATGGCAACTATCGAGCTGGCTTCAATTGGCTTTGGATTCCGGCGGTTTTAATGATGTTTATTTTGACTTATGCCAAACTGCGTGTTCCTACACCGGAAAGGCTTGAGAAAAAAGATGATGCGACACCTCAAACCGAGAGGAAAGGATTTACAAAGACTTTTTGGGTTTATGGGGTATTTACTTTTTTTAGTGTGGCTGGTTTTGCAAGTTTTCAATTACTTTCTTTTCACTGGCTGAATAAACACCTGGTCACAGAAGGGGTTATTCCAGTTCTTTACGCTTTGGCGATGGGTGTAGATGCGTTGTCAGCTCTCGCTGTGGGAAAAATTTACGATCGCGTCGGCTTGATTTCCTTGGTAATTGTGCCAGGGTTAACTTTATTTGTTCCGTTTCTTGGTTTCGCAAGTAGGCAATTCTGGATGATAATATTATGTGTAATTATCTGGGGCATCATCATGGCTATTCATGAGACTACCATGCGGGCTGCCGTTGCGGATATCTCTCAAATCAGCAAACGCGGCACAGGATATGGGATATTTAACACCTTGTATGGGGCAGCATGGTTTACGGGAGGTAGCTTGATGGGGTTGCTATACCAGACGACATTTTGGGCAATTCCATTATTCGTTTTGATATTAGAAATTGTGGCAATTGGATTTTTTGTTCTCCTGAGAAAAGAAGTACAATTACATCAATTTCATCAGGCTTGAAGATGAATTCTTCATGGCTGGCACTCCCTAGAAAATGGTTTGGCT
>DYKV01000155.1 GCA_020722415.1 Anaerolinea sp. | reverse complement strand
AAAAGCAGTTCGCAGCCCATTGGATTGACAGGCATTTCAGAAGGTGAATCAAAAAGCGCTCCCCTGATTGGGAGAGCGACTTTTTTCTCTTTTCAGGATAATAGTCGGCTACTGACGGGAAAGCACCGGCCTGAATTTATATCCGTAGATGATCATCCCCCGTTCATCGCTATCGGAGCGGATTTTGCGGGTAACCATTTCCACTGGCATGCCGATTTCGAGTGGTTGTTCACCGAGATCGGTTAGTTGAGCGGTCACTACCGGGCCTTCTTCCAATTTCACCAGAGCAACGGTATAGGGGGTATATTCCTCAAATCCAGCAGGTGGTTCATAAATCGTGGTATAAGAGTAGATTTCACCTTTCCCGCTGAACTGATAGGGAGTGCGCGCATCTTCACCGCATTGCGGACATATATCGCGGGGAGGGAAGAGTTTCGCATTGCAATGTGGGCAAACTTCACCAACGAGTGCGTATCGCTGTTGCCGTATTCTCCAATGTCGTGGAATTTCCATGGTTATCTCCTCAAACTCCAATCTATTGATTCAGAATGGCGTTCTTGTTTTTTGTTAGTTTAGCAATTTAAAACTATCAAGAACTATCAGTTTTATTTCATTACCAATTTGCCGCGGAGGCGAACATAAGTAGCATAGTCAATGGGAATGCGGCGATTAATGTAATCACGAGTTGGACGGGCTAAGTCTCTTCTCTTGTTGATTTTATCGGTGACAACCAGAGAGAAAGCATCCGAGCCAGCCCCGGAACCAAAGGACACCACTAATATCCGATCACCCTCCTCAGCGATGTCTAGAATGGCAGTTAAACCGATGATCGCTGAACCAGCGTAAGTGTTCCCAATGTTTCCCACTAATAATCCTGGTCCAATTTGTTCTTTTGTAAACCCAAGCTGGGCGGCGACCTTTTGGGGGAATTTCAGGTTGGGTTGATGAAAAACTGCGTAGCGGTAATCTTTTGGCGTTGTATGAGAGGCATTCAGCAGCGTTTGGGCGGCATTGATTATGTGTTTGAAATAAGCTGGATCACCAGTAAAACGTTGAGCATGTTCCGGGTATTTTTGATATTGGCGGCGAAAGAAATCAGGCGTATCGGTGACAAAGGAGTAAGAATGTTCAATGACCGCCAGAGAATCCTCTGCTGGTCCAATGATGAATGCAGCTCCACCAGCCCCAGCGGTGTATTCGAGGGCATCACCAGGTCGTCCTTGAGCTGTATCCATGCCGATCGCCAGGGCATAGTCCGCCATACCTGAACCGACAAAACCAATCGCAGCTACGATAGCTTCCGTACCGGCTTTGCAAGCGAATTCCCAATCACCAGCTTGGATATTGGGGGTTGCCCCCAATGTTTCAGCTACTATAGTGGAAGTTGGCTTGACAGCATACGGATGGGATTCGGATCCGACCCAGATTGCCCGCAGTTGCTGGGGGTGTATCCCCGCTCGGGCTAATGCATTACGGGATGCCTCAATAGACATCGTTGCTACATCTTCATCTAAACCAGGGACGGATTTCTCTTTAATTGGCAGGGCTGCTTTTCCACCCATCCAGACGCGGGCGACTTCGCTCGCTGGCAGGCGATACTGGGGTACATAAGCGCCGTAGCCGCTAATTCCGACTTGGCGGAGAGGCTTGAGAAGGAGGTTTTCAGATTGTCTTTTATCCAATGTTGTCACGAATATTTCTCCAAGATTTTAAAATTTCTTCCGCTCTATCGATTCGAATGGTGCCCTGAGTGATTAATTCATTGGCAAGTTTTTCTATTTCTTCTCCCTTTGCTCCGGCACTCAGGGCGATTTGGCGTGCGTGCAAAGCCATGTGGCCGCGTTGAATCCCTTCCGTAGCCAATGCCCGCAGGGCAGCCAAGTTTTGGGCTAACCCAACTGAAACAATAATCTCGGCTAGTTGTTGAGCAGTTTGAACCCCCATCAATTTGAGGGCGAGTCGAGCCAGGGGGTGGACTTTGGTTGCACCGCCGATGATACCAACCGCGAGCGGTAATTCTAAAGAACCGACTAAGTCACCGGTGGCGGAGATTTCCCAGACGCTTAGTGCAGAATAATGCCCATTCCGTGCCGCGTAAGCATGGGCGCCAGCTTCAATTGCCCGCCAATCATTACCGGTGGCAATCACTACGGCATCGATTCCGTTCATAATCCCTTTGTTGTGGGTAGCTGCCCGGTATGGATCAATGGCTGCAAAAGCCCAGGCGGCAACGATACCATCCCGAACTTCCTTGCCGCTATATCCTTCAAAAGCGAGTCTGTCTGTTGGAATGGTGCAATTCGCTCGAGCTAGCCTGTGATCAGCAAGGTTGCTGAGGATTTTGAGGTGTACTCTTCCGCCAGTAATTTTTTCGATGCGGGGAGCGATTTTCTCCATGGCTGTGTTTACTGCATTAGCCCCCATAGCATCCCGCACGTCATAGATCAGGTGCAGAATAAGGAACGGACCAATAGGAGAATGTTCGATTACTCGCACTTCGAGGTCGCGCGCTCCTCCTCCTAAAGCGGATAATACAGGATCAATTTGAGTAGCTTCGGCAAGCAACTCGTCTTTTTTGGCGAGGATTTTAAAACGAGCATTATGCAGATCGTTAAGCCCCAAGATTTGCAATTGACCAATCATGAGTGGAGGATCGACTTGAGCATGAAAACCCCCTCCGCTACGGGCTAATTTCGCCATGAAGGATGCACCAGCAATCACGGAAGGCTCTTCAATAACCATTGGGACGAGGACGTCGCGATCATTGATGAGAAAATTGAGCGCTATGCCAAAAGGCAACCCATATACTCCAATTACATTTTCAACCATGTGATTGGCTTGTTCATAAGAGAGGTTACCCAGTCCGCGTAGAAACCGTAGATCGCTTTCATCGAGCCAGCTTAGTTCATATAACTGCTGTAAGCGTTGTTCTACAGTTAGGTTGTAAAAGCCAGAAATGCTTGAGGTTTGGGTTGGTTTCATATTTTGTTTATACCGATTTATCTCTTGCAAAAACTATCAAATACGGAAAAGGCAGTCATTTTGTTAGATCGCTATGACCTAGATTTTCAGAATAATCTTCACAAATTGGATAGTTTTATGAGAAATTTGTAAGAAAGGTTAATCTCGATTGAAAATAGAGAAAAATAGTGTAAAATATTGTATCAACAAGGTTTATTTATGGCATTTCTGACGAGAGAGCAATTAGAAGAACGTTTAGTTTCTCTGCATCACGCCAGTCTGGAATTGGTGGGTGAGTTATCGCTAGAGACCGTCTTAGAGAGAATCGTCAGATTAGCTAAGGAAGAAGTGAATGCTTCTTATGCCGCTTTAGGCGTTTTTGATGAAGAGGGGAAATTGATTAAGTTTATCCCGGTTGGATTCAATAAAGAACAAATAGAGCAACCCCATGCTCTACCCTGTGGCAAAGGATTATTAGGCGCTCTAAAATACGACCGTAAAACAATCCGTATACCTAATATTTTAGAAGATGAACGGAGCGTTGGATTCCCCGATTGGCATCCGGTAATGCGCTCGTTCTTGGGGGTTCCTATTCTCCTAGGAGATAAACTACTAGGGCAGATTTATCTCACTGACAAAATAGATTTCCCAGAATTCACCGAGGATGACGAACGCGTGATCGAAACTTTGGCTGCCTATGCCGCGGTTGCGATCAATAACGCTCGAATGTATGAAGTAATTATCCAGCGGGATGAAGCGCTGCAACGTCAAAATGAAGATTTAGAACTGGTGAATAACATTGCTACGGCTTTAACCAGCTCGTTAGATATTGAGGCTATAATTGATAAGACCTTGCGCAGCGTTGTTGATTATTTGGGCATTGAAAGCGGTGAAATATATCTGGTTGGTGAGGATGGGAAAGAATTTCACCTTGCCTTACATCACGGAAAATATGAGGAAGGTTTCTTCACCCGCGATCATTTCAAATTAGGGGAGGGATTGGTAGGAGAAATTGGTCAAGACAGCAAATCTCGTTATAGCATAGATCTTGGCCGGGAGATCCGCTATGTTCGTCAAGGAGTATTTGAAAAAGGCTGCCGATGGATGGCTGGCATCCCTTTGATGGCACGCGGCTCGGTAGTAGCTGTGATGGTGCTCGCCAATTCATCTCAAATTATATTAGAGCCTCGCCAAATTAATCTAATCCATTCGATTGGTTCCTGGGCAGGGATCACGATAGAAAATGCGATCTTGCATTCGCAAGCGCGTCGTTTGGCAGTTTTGGAAGAACGGGAGCGGATCGGCATGGATTTACATGATGGCATTATCCAGTCCATTTATGGGGTTGGTTTAGCATTGGAATATGCTCGCATCTCATTGGAGGATGATCCTGAACAGGCAAAGCAAAAGATCCTTCAGGCTATTGATGGGTTGAATAAGACTATTCGAGATATCCGGGCGTATATCTCAGATTTAAGACCGCGAGAATTGGTTGGCACTAATTTAATCCAAAATTTGAACCGCTTAGTAGATGAATATCGAATTAATACATTGTCTGAAGCTACTTTAATAGCCCCAGAAAATGGATTAGTTGGGTTACCGACTTCCCAGGCTACAGCATTATTTCACATTTGTCAGGAAGCTTTAGCTAATGCAGCTAAACATGCTCGCGCACAACGGGTAGACCTGCGCTTATGGACCACCCGTGATCGAGTTTTATTGGAAATTGCTGATAACGGTGCGGGATTTGATATCCACAAAATGAGTGTAACCTTGGGGCACGGGCTATCTAATATGCATATTCGGGCACGTAAGGTTGGTGGTGATGTGGAAATAACCTCTGCTCCTGGGGAAGGAACAACTGTTTTGGCTTGGGTACCCCGTCGTGGATAATGGAAATTATTTCCAACCGCAGTAATCCCAAAATAAAAGAATTACGCTTGCTCAAGCAATCTAAAATACGCCGCCAAACCGGTTTGTGCCTGGTTGAAGGAATCTGGCACTTTATTGAGGCTGTGGAAGCCTGGCGGCGGGGTGGATATGCTACCCTGGTGAGTGTTTTTTATTCTCCCCAGTTGCTCACCTCTGAACTGGCGCGCAAAATCATTGATGAAGTTCAACAGCAGGGTGTTAACTGTTACCCGATCACCGCAGAGTTATTCTCATCTGTGGCTGAAAAGGAACACCCTCAGGGGGTAATTGCGGTGGTCCGTCCAAAGACCATTTTGCTGGAAGATTTAAATGCCAATCAGCAAGATTGGCTGGTGGGTTTAGTCGAACCGCAGGACCCAGGTAATGTAGGCAGTATCCTGCGCACGATGGACGCAGTAGGGGCAAAAGGGTTGTTATTGATTGACGGAGGTGTAGAGGCATTTCACCCAGAGGTAATTCGGGCAAGCATGGGAGCCGTATTTTGGATACCGGTAGTGCGCACAGCATTTCAAGAATTAATCAATTGGGCGGCTATGAATAACTATTGGATTTATGGAAGTAGCTCCCATGGTAGAAAAGAAATAAAGTCCATGATAACTTATCAGAAGCCTTGCATATTGCTGCTGGGAAGTGAGCGGCAGGGATTATCTCAACCGCAGCGATCTGCTTGCCATGAGTTGATCTACCTCCCGATGCAGGGCAGAATCTCATCGCTCAATTTGGCGGTGGCAGCTGGGGTGATGTTATACGATATGCTGGCGAAATTTAGCCAGGAAAACAATCAAGAATAAGTGAATTAGAGATACCTCGCATTGTCTCACTATGTTCCCCAATAAAAATATTTAACTTGGTTCGACGGGTTACCGATGGGTCACACCAAAAATTAAACTTGGCAGCTTTATTCACCAGTCATTCTGCTAAAAGCTTTGACTGCGGATTAT
>DYKV01000154.1 GCA_020722415.1 Anaerolinea sp. | reverse complement strand
CAACCAGCAAACAATCTGGATCGGCGGTTACTTCATATTAGAGAATTGCTGGCGTCCCATCCATTAACTCCTCGCGCATAGGATATAATACCAGCATGAACATTCACGAATCCAAATTGCGCTTTGGGATTGCCAAAACTGCCCGACAGATTTCCCAACTGGGCTATACGCGTTCCAGTGACGGCAATATTTCAGCCCGGTTGGACGATAACCACCTCCTGATCACTCCCAGCGGCGTTTACAAAGCCTGGATGCGGGCTCAAGATATCCTGCTCATCGATCTAGATGGTAACCAAATCAATCCGTACGCCAGCAAGAAACCCACCTCTGAGCTTTACATGCATCTTGAAGTCTATCAGCAACGCCCAGACATCCGGGCGGTTATCCATGCTCATCCACCGTATGCCACTGCATTAACCCTGATCGGACAACCCTTTCCAAACGAACTGGTGCCAGAAGCTTTAATCGGATTGGGTGAAGTGCCAACTGCAGCTTATGCAACTCCAGGCAGTCAGCGCATGGCTGAGAACATTCGTAACCTTATCCGTCAGTATGAGGCACTTTTGCTCGATCATCATGGATGCCTCTGTGCCGGACGAGATTTGGACGATGCGCTGATTAAACTCGAACGACTAGAAAGTGTTGCCCAACTCTATTGGCTTGCTCATCAATTAGGCAAAATCGTCCCCCTTCCTCCCGAAGAATTGCTAAAATTAAAGGACATCAGCGTTTCATATCGTCAAAACCCAGAGTGACCAATGCCATGAAAGCCAAGATCCAAAAACAATTGTGCTTACTTTCTCTCAAGCTATGATCCGCGCTCTATATTTTGATGGAAATCAAACCCGCGGGTTCCCCACTGAACCGGCCATGTTACAACAAGCTCTTCAATCGGCGGATGGGTTGTTATGGTTGGATTTTGAATCCTCCGATCCTCAAATTGATGAACCACTCCTGCACAATGTGTTTGGGTTTCACCCTCTCGCCATCGCCGATGCGCTTCAAGAATCCCATATTCCAAAAATTGACGATTGGGAAAATTATCTTTATATTGTTTTACACGCTATTTACTACCAGCGCAACAATGGGAGCCAATTGAAGACAAACGAGCTAGATATCTTCCTTGGGCATAACTATATGGTCACTCACCATGATCAGCCTATCCAAGCCCTCAATGCGGTCTGGGATGAATGCCAGCGTGATGAACGCCACTGGAAAAATGGCAGCGATCACCTCCTCTACCGCCTGATCGAACGGGTGGTGACCTCCTATCTGCCTGTGTTGGAACTAGTTGATGATGAAATTGAAGAAATAGAGGATCTCATTTTTCGCAACCCACGCCCGCAACTCATTGAACGAATCTTCAACCTCAAACGAGCTGTAGCTCACCTGTGGCGAGTCATCAGTCCCCAACGAGAAGTCCTCAACAAACTTACCCGGGATGACTATGCGGTAATTGACAGCCGAGCGAAAATTTATTTTCGCGATGTCTATGACCACCTAGTCCGCTTACATGAAATCAGCGAGAGCATACGCGATTTAATCAACGGTGCTTTGGACACCTATCTATCCGTAATCAACAACCGCATGAACGACATCATGAAAACGCTCACCGTGATCACAACTTTTTTCATGCCGATCTCATTTTTAACCGGTTTCTTTGGAATGAACTTTTTTGCCCCACATGAAGGCATACTCGGAATTTGGACCGGACGGTTTTTCTTTGCAGTTACCTTGTTAATCATGCTCTTAACCCCCACGGCGATGTATTTC
The DNA here is from genome assembly GCA_020722415.1 of Anaerolinea sp. GTDB lineage: Bacteria > Chloroflexota > Anaerolineae > Anaerolineales > UBA4823 > UBA4823. The sequence continues at coordinate 4,079 of DYKV01000154.1, read as the reverse complement.
TGGATCCGCCGGCGGGGATGGTTATAGCTAAACACTCAAGCAGGAGACCTATAATGAGCAAATCCCTTAGTCCAAGCGCAATTAAAGTACAAAGAGCGCTTATCGAAAAGGGTTTTTCCATGGAGATCTTGGAATTACCCACCTCAACTCGCACAGCAGTCGAGGCTGCTCAAGCGGTGGGTTGTCATGTTGCCCAAATTGTGAAATCCTTGGTTTTCAAAACGAAACACAGTGAGAAACCTATTCTCGTCCTCGCTAGCGGGGCTAATCGGGTCAATGAAAAAGCGATCGAGGCTTTGATCGGAGAACCATTAGGGAAAGCGGATGCCGAATTTGTGCGCCAGCAAACCGGCTTCGTCATCGGCGGCGTTCCGCCGCTAGGCCATATCCAACCTATCCTAACTTTCATTGACCAAGACCTTTTTCAATTTGAGGAGATTTGGGCTGCCGCTGGAACGCCCAACGCAGTCTTCAAACTTACCCCCCAAGCACTGCCCGAGATGACAAATGGTGAGATAATCAAGATAACCTAATGGTAATACAATTCTTTCCATTCATTTTGCTTTGGTACAAGAGCATGTCAACTCGTTCTAAGATAGTTTTCACTGTATCACCTGGTTGCACTAAAGTACCCCCAATTGAGACAGTAACACCCACCTCCCCTTTTTCGGTAAATAAGGTATTCTTTTCCACTAAATTGCGTAATTTTTCAGCGATAGTGTGGAGCTGCTTTTCCGAAAGCTGATACAAAATGATGAGAAATTCTTCTCCTCCCCACCTACCGACATAATCATTCGCCCGGAGACTATAGCGCAGCGTATCCGCCACCACCTTGAGCATTTGATCTCCAACCAGATGTCCGTAGGTATCATTAACATGTTTGAAACGATCCACATCAATGAATAATAAACCAAAACTTTCCCCATGTTGCTGGTAGTCCTTAATCGCTGCTGAGAGGTTTACTTCACTAAACCGGCGGTTACCAATTCTGGTTAGACTATCGCGATCAGCCAGACGCTTTAATTCCTCAATGCGGCGGCGAGCAGCCACAGAAAAAGTATTATCGCTGAACACTTCCATGGCACCAACAATCTCACCTTTTTCATCCTTGATCGGTTTTACCCGAATGCGAACCGGCACGCGATATTCTTCTTTATGGTGCAAATACACTTCCGCCTCAATTGGCTCTCCATCAGCCATCACTTTCAGCAAGGGGCAGTCTGTATCACAAAGCAGCTTTCCTTCTTCATTTACATGCATTAATATCTTATCCCCGCACCATCTACCGATGACCTCTTCTTCTGTAAAACCGCTGATTTGCTCCGCTCCCTTATTCCAATAGGTGATCTTTCTTTGACGGTCAACAAAATAAATTCCGTCAAACAGGTTATCCAGAAGGGATTTATAAAAATCAATTGATCCATTCATATAGGTATTTTAAGCGGAAAATTAAGGTGTGCGATTATATATTCGGCGATAGAGGCTAAATATTTCATAAACGCCGCGTAAATAATTGCGCGTTTCGCCAAAACGGATAATTTCCAAAAACAAATCCGCATCTCCGTTTGCCAATTTAAGCCAATTCATCGCGTTACCAGGCCCGCCATTATAAGCTGCCAAAGCAGCCAACATATCGCCCTTGAAATAATCCCGCCATTTCGCTAGGTAATATGCCCCAAATTCAATGCTTACAGCCGGGCGGTAAAGATCTTCGCTGCTATAACCTGGCGGCCAGCCCAACGCATTGGCAATCTCATCTCCGGTTGCCGGGATGATCTGCATTAAGCCACGCGCTCCGGCGGAAGAGCGGACAAAACCCTCGAATGCGCTTTCCTGGCGCACCACACTAAACAAGAATAACGGGTCTAGCCGATATTTTTGAGCAGCCGGCAAAATCAAATCACTGTAATACGGTCCAAAACGGATATGATTAAAATATAACGGTGCGCTGAGAGAGCTGACATCGTCTAATCCTGCCAGATTGAGAATTTGGCGGGCGGTGAAGATTGCTGAACGATATGCTCCCAATTCCAATAAGTGATTCATCAGGCGATAACTATTGATTGCATCTTGAGCCAGACGGTTACGCAACCCTTCGAATTCCAAGCGGGCTTCGTCATACAATCCTAACTTCCACAATTCTTCCCCACGCTGCAATTGAGCATCCGTAGCTAAATCAGCCAAATTGGATAAATCAACATCATCGGGGATGTTAAAGGTCGTGCGCAGCCATTGTTCGGCTTGTTGGCGCTCACTCGCTAGGTCAATAGATAAATCCACTGTCTTCGGCGAAGTGAAAGGCGCTTGTCCAAGTAAAAGATCACGCGCTCGTTCACTGTAATAACCAGTTGGCTCAACATTGACTGCCAACTGCCAGGTGGCTTGGGCAGAGGCGGTATCACCTTCAGCATTTTGACATTTCCCTTGCCAAAAATAAGCTGCCGCCCGTTCCTGTAAATTAGGCGCCTCACCTAATGCACGCGAGAAAATCGCCAACGCTCCACTGTAATCTCCCATTCGATAGCGGGCAATGCCAGCCAGGAAGAGTCCCCGATAGGCTTGTTCACTACCTGGATATTGATTGGATAGCTTCTCCCAAATTTCTGCCGCTCGTTGCAACTGTTGATCTTGTTCCGCAATTAGTCCTGCGTCCATCATAAACTCAGCCGCCCGAGGATTATCGGGCGCTTTATTGACAAAATCCAATAAAGTGTCAATTGCCGCAGAATATTCGTTCAGGTTATTCCACTGGGTATCTGCTTTTTGCTCCCAAGCATCATCCCAAAATCGGTCATTGGGATAATTGAGGATCAGTTTTTCCCAAGCTTTAATAGCATCTTTAAATTCCCCTTGCGCTCGTAAGGTTAACCCATAATAATATAAAGCAGTTGCTTGATCTTTCGGGTTATTTTGTAAATAGCGATCCAATGCCGCCAACGCAACCCCATATTGCCCGGCATAATAATCCACAATACCGCGATTTAATTCATCCACCGGAATATTTGCGTCTACTAATAGAAGGAGAGCCTGATAAGAATCATACGAAACCGGGAAATTATTCACCGCGTCTTGAAAAGCCTCATTGGCTTTATCCATTTGACCCAAAGCTTGATAAGACTTACCTTTCAGGAAATCCACCTGGGCTTTGGTAGCATCACTGTTCGTTCTCTGGTATATATCATCATAAAGAGCAATCGCGGTCTGGTAATCACCCGCCAAGGCATGTGTTCGAGCTAGTTTGAGTTGGATAGTTAATGGGTCCAACATACTCGGAGCTTGCATAGCTGCTCGATAATCATTTGCCGCTTCTACATATCTCCCCGAATTGAGTAAAGCATCCCCCCTTAAATTTAATACATACGCATCAATTAACCCAGGATGCAAGGTGAGATAATTCAAATATGCATCCGCCGTATCACTATCGCGCTGTAAGGCATGATAGCATTCTCCCAAAAGGAAATAAGCATAAGGTACATGCGCGGTTTTTGGATAATCACGCACCAGGCGTTCCAGCACTTCAATCGCTCCCCGATAATCTCCCATTTCATAACGTGCCTTTCCAGTGCCAAGCAATGAAGCAGCATCCATATCTGGTTGCTGAGCCGATTGGGCAGCGTTTTGAAATTCCTGGAGGGCTTGAATCCAATCACCGTTTCGCAAAGCGTGCTCTCCGCTTGCAATGCTCACAGCCGGCATTGGCGTCGGTGGCAAAGTAGCTAACGGAGTTGCCAATGGGATCGTTTTTTCTTGGACAGTAGAAGGTGGGTGAGGCGGAGTGCTTAGTGTTGACGGATCGGTTGCTTGCGGAATAAAACCAGGCAAATTACAAGCAAGGCTGAGGAAAAACAGAATAGCTATCATCCCCCCTAAACGTCTTAAAGTAATGGCTTTCACAATCATAAAAAACACTATAATCGAGAGGAACAGAGATGTCAAGCACAACCAGCAATTTTCAATTTTCCATGTTCACCCTGAAGTATGAAAATAGAGTGGTGTAACAGATGAGGAACTGACGCAGAGGGCGATAAAGTGAATAGAGCCAACAAGCCGGTCACAAAGTTTATTTTCATATCAGCACA
>DYKV01000153.1 GCA_020722415.1 Anaerolinea sp. | reverse complement strand
TGAAGTTCTTCTCGAAACCGAAGAGGCTTCTGTTGACACTCTCGGCAAACAAGCTGAGAAAAGAAAGCTACAAATCCAAAACCCGATTAGTACCTGGATTGAAAAATATCCTAATCTGATCAAACCCTATAATAACCTCTGCTTCGTGCCATAAAGATCTACTAAATCTCTCTCGTGCATCCGAAAACCCGTTCCCCGATTTCTTACATTCCTGTTTTCAGTTAAATGCATTCGGATATCAATTCCAACCCGAGAGGCCTTAAACGCATTTAGAAAGTACCTCGGATTAGGGTCTTTTAAAAGATATGCTTCATTATAAAAGAATTCTTCTTCACCCTGAGATTCCCGCCGATCAGCTATGACCAATAATAAACGACTCAATTTTTGAGAAAATTTACCCACAATAACATATATATCCCACTCAGCTAATATTTCATAGTCTGTAGATAAAACCCTAATTACATTTTTATCATCATCAATTTCCATAAATAAGCCCAATGAATTTGGCTTATTAAAAAAAATGGTAGATTTTAATGAGTTTCGTCCTTTTTCATCCACATATCCATATTGATCAATGATATCTTTTTGCTTTTTTTGCCAAACTGCTTTGTTAAATGTAAATAATGTCACAAGAGAAGAGCTATCCCTTCGAGTAGTTTTTATCTCAATCCTTCCCCCAATATCTGCTATTGGAATATTCGTCTCTTGTAACCCAAATAATATCTCAAAAGTATAGCCAATCCCCGTATTACCTTTTCGTAGTGCCTTAACATAACCCATTTTCTGTATGGTTTTTAATTTTTCTATCAATTCAGGCAAATTCATTGTAAATTCCTTACTCGTCTGCTTGTTTCTGCATCACCACAATATATTCGTGATTCATCGTAAAATCAACAATCCCCTTTTCATTAGTCGGGCTATTTTTTGAAGGCATCCTTTTGTTGGGGATTTTGCGGATGATCGTCTCAATATGTTGAAATCCATAATTTCTAAAGATTTCTGCAGTTATTTCATCGGTTGGCAAGGTAATTGATTTAACCCGTCTGTTCCCCACAACATAACAAACAAAACCCCATGTTTTGATCACGGTAGCGATGTTTTTTATAGATGAAATATAATCACGATAAAATGAATAAACATCTTTTGCCCTTCTTTCATCCTTATCCCCAATCTGTTCAATGACATCATCCAATATAGGTATCCCAAATTTTTCCATAGTGATTGGTCTCTTTCCCCCCATCAGTTCACTATCTATATTAATGGCATCTGAAAAATCAAGCCACTGATTTGCCAACCTTGAAAATTGACCATACGCCACAGTTGTCCTAGAATCACCGTAAGGAGGAGAAGTAACGACTATATCCACGGAATGAGACGGTAATATTTCATTAGGAATATGATCGACTGTATTGAATGAATAGATCCGAGATGTTGTGTTATTGTCCTTCTTTGTTTGGAATTCTATCAAACCTTTTCGATTGCGATAAAGTTTGCTTTCGAAAATAGCAAAAACATCGGGATTGAAACGATTGGCATTCTTTTCAGTAATTCGATACAGTTTGAATTCGCCGTTTCTGGTTAATGAACACTCACGCACCGTCTCACTAAATGCCACATAGAAAAATCGTTGGATTGCTTCATGGTTCAGGTTTTCGATATAATTTTTTAATACTGCTAATTTGATCTGCACATCTTTTGTAAACCAGTAATCAATATTGTCGAATTTAGGGATATGGATTGACATGTTTTCAGCTTTTCCATACCGGATCGAAAAAATCCATTCATTAATATCTTTCAAAAACTTATCCAACAATTGAATTTCAATTGGTGTAGTTTTCGCTTTGGCTATCAAACGAGCTAACGGATTCAAGTCCGTACCGATAGCGTTGATATTATGGATGTTGGCTTCAACTAAAGATGTCCCTGTTCCACAATAAGGATCAAATAATAATCTGGCATCACTTCCATATTGAGAAATGAGCCTCTCTGCAACTTGCGGAATCATCATTGCAGGGTAATTATGAAAGCAGTGGGTTAAAATCTTTGTGTCTGCCTCAGCAAAATTCCAACTTTCATCAAAATATTTTTTTTGAGAAACTGCTTCCATAAAAACCCTTCGTAAATTGCTTACTATTCCACAAACTTCAACTTTAAGCTAGTTGACTGTGATTATGGTATTTTTATCTTATCATAATCTAACGATTGAGATGACTGCCACTTTCCTTCTCTCTGAATTTCAATTGTTGTTCCATGAATAACGCTTCATAAGTGAAACCATGCCGCCGGAAGAAACGTTGGGCTGCTTGATTGTCTTTTTCGGTTGCAAGGGAAATGGCAACGCAACCAAACCGATGGGCTTCCTCTAACACTTTTTCCATTAGAGCGCTGCCCACCCCTCTATTCTGATGTCCCCAATTAACCACCATTTCTTCAACAGAACAAACCCATCCGTTATGGTACAAGTTTTTTCGATAGACAAAACTGGCTAAACCCACCACACTTCCGCCTGATGATTGAGCCACCAGAATGTGATGATCGGCCGCCTGCAAGTAATCCTTTACTCCCGCCTCGTCAAGTGTGCTTTTTCCATGGGTAAGACTAGCTAATTCCTTGATCAAGCGCACAATATGAGGCACATCATCCAAAGTTGCATAACGAATTGTGTAATTCATAGCTAAATTTTAGCATAGAAGCATCGGGTTGTTTGTTATAATCCAGTCAATGATCCCGCTCTATTTAACCATTTCCGGCTTTTTATCCTACCGCCAGCCAACCGATATTGACTTTAGCCAGTTTGATCTCGCCTGTATTTCCGGGATTAACGGAGCGGGCAAATCAACCATCTTGGATGCCATCACATGGGTTCTTTTTGGCAAAGCGCGCAAAGATGATGATTCCTTGATCCATTCCCATCCTCAAGTACAAGCTGCTGAGGTGCGTTTGATCTTCAGCTACGAGAGCAACCTTTTCCGGGTTCAACGCACCCGCCCGCGCAATAAATCAACCCTCTTAGAATTTCACATCGCCCAGCCAGAGAGTTTCCCAAATCCTTTCACCCCAGAGGACATCCCATTGATTCGCTGGAAACCACTCACCGAACACAGCGTCCGGGAGACCCAGGCGAGCATTCAAAACATTTTACGTTTGGATTACGAGACGTTCACCAATGCTTCTTTTTTCTTGCAAGGTAAAGCCGATCAATTCACCACCCAAAATGCGAGTAATCGCAAGCGAATTTTAAGTAGTATCTTGGGATTGGAGATTTGGGAAGTCTATAAGCAACGCGCCATGGATCTACGCAGGCTGATTGAAGGGGAGATCAACTTGATTGACGGTCACATGGAAGAAATCAAGGCAGAACTCGCCGAAGAAGGAGAGCGCCGTAGGAATTTAGAGGAGATTCAAGCGCGCTTAGCCATCGTCTCTCAAGCCCGCCTGGATAAAAAGAAATTAGTGGAAAGTTATCAGCAGCAAATTAACGCGTTGAACGAACAGTCGCGGCAGGTTGAAAACCTCCGGCAGCGTTTGGAATCAATTACCACTACTCTGAATACCCTTCGCCAACGCCTGCAAGAGCGAATCCAAGAAAAATTGTCCTACGATACCCTATTACAGAAAGCTGCCGACATTGAAGCAACCAATAAGGAATACATCGCCATCCGAACCGAGTTGGAAATCCTAGATAAACAATTGCAATCATTCGTTGAAGTGGAGAAACGTCGCCAGATAACGATCGCCAAGCTCGATGCCGAACGTGCTCGTTTGCAGCAAGAAGCTATCCAGCTTGAACAAACTCGCCAGAATGTTTTAAACGCCCGTCAACAAATCACCCTTATTAGTTCCGAACGCACCCAAATAGAAAAACAATTGGGTGATGTTGAAGCTGAGTTGAATCAACGTCCAGGATGTCAAATCCGTATTCAGTCCATTCAAAGCGAAATAGCCGCAGTAGAGAGCGAAAACAAGCGTTTAGTCTCAGAGATGAAGGAGCTGCGCGAACGGATTGACTATTTACAAATTCATCCTCAAGAAGCAAACTGCCCTCTATGTGGCCAACCGCTCCCTTTACCCGAACGCGAAAAGTTAATTCAAAACCTCAATGAACAAGGTCTTTCGAAAAAGGAGGAATACACCAATAATAAGAAGATATTAAGTTCGCTCCAAGCTGAATTGTTGCAATGGCAAACCCTGCAAGATAAATTCCCTAATCTAGAAAGTCTTGCCCGAAAATTAACCGCCAGGTTGCAAGATTACACCACCCGATTACTTACTTTTCAGGAACTAGTTGAGAAATGGGAGCAGGAACAAAACCCCGCCTATCAGGCGATTCAAAAGTCGTTGACCGCTGAAGATTTCCTCCCTGAAGTGCGCCAGGAATTAGTACAAATCGAAAATGAAATCCGCAGTCTTGGCTATGACATAGATCGGCATAATGAGCTGCGCAAACTCGAGATGGAATACCGCCAAATCAGCGAAGAAATGCAGCGATTAATCCAAGCCCGGGCTGCGCTGGTTCCTTTAGAGCGGGAGATCGGCGATATTCAAATCCAAATCGAGACGGTTGAAAAGGAAGTACTGGCCTTGGAGCAAGAATACCAAAACGCTCAACAAGCATTACAACAGGCTCAAGCACAAGCACCTGATCTAGAACAGGCGTTGCGCGAGTGGCGTAATTTGGAGGAACAAGAAAATGACATTCGCCTTCAATTGGGTGTAGCTCAACAGAAAGTGAATGTTTTAGCGGAGTTGAAAAAGCGCTTTCAAACTCTAAATGAGGAACGTAATCAAAAGAGTTTGCGTGTGGGACAATATAAACAACTGGAACGCGCTTTCGGGAAAGACGGCATACCGGCTTTATTAATCGAACAAGCACTCCCCCAAATCGAGGAACATGCCAATCAGACTTTAGCCCGTTTAAGTAATGGCAGTATGGCGCTGCGCTTTGTCACCCAGACTGAGTATAAAGATAAACACCGTGAAGATAGAAAAGAGACGCTGGTTATCCAGATTAGCGACAGCAATGGCATCCGCGATTATGAACTTTATTCTGGTGGAGAAGCATTTCGGATTAATTTTGCCATCCGCTTGGCTATTTCAGAAGTGCTGGCTCAACGCGCCGGCGCGCGGCTGCAAACACTGGTAATTGATGAGGGTTTCGGTACGCAGGATGCCATGGGAAGACAACGGTTGATCGAAGCTATCAATCTCGTGCAAGATAAATTCGCAAAAATCCTCGTTATCACCCACCTTGATGAATTGAAGGAAGCTTTCCCCAACCGCATTGAAGTGATTAAAACTGCCGAGGGTTCAAAAGCGATTCTACTCTAGCACGCCATGACGGAAGAATAGAATGACAATGGCATTCTCCCGCCAAGCCTAGAAGGAGATTGCCTTGCTTCATTCAAAATGACTAAAAGCAGCAGATCCCAATATGAAGTAACCATTCAGCCAGATTGTTTGCTGATTGTATACAGCGGGATAAATCCCCGCCTTCGGTCATGGAAGTCAGCTAAAGCTGACGAGTTAAGCAGCCCAAAAGGTTTGTTTGTACTATGGCGCGGCTTCCAGACCGCCGAATTTAGCAGAAAATAGCCAGCCGGAACAGTTACAATCTGAATCAACCAGTAAATGTCCCATATTCGGGGCGCGCTGGATGGGTTTTGTGTAAGCCTGAAGGACGATTTCTAAGCAAATTGAGAATTGCTGGGCAAAAAGAGGAAGATTTGCCCCATGACTAATTTATAATTTACAACTCAAATACTTTTATTCAACGCTTGTTAAAGTAAATTGATCATTATTTTCTGGGAATAAACCACTCTTATAATAATGGATTATCGAAGAGGATTAATAATATG
>DYKV01000152.1 GCA_020722415.1 Anaerolinea sp. | reverse complement strand
TAGTCTCCATAAAACGATCCACTGCCGGTCTCTACAAAACGGGGTTTTTCCATCTTTGCACTCTCCATTTGGTTTTAACTATATTGAATACTGGTTTTTTAAAAATGTCAAATTTGTAATTTGTTTTTCAACACTCTCATTTCCCACCCTTTGACAAGGACTTCCTTACGTGATAAACTCCCCATCTAAATTGGACTAATCAGGTCAAACAAACCATGAAGACGCCTTTATTTACCAATCGGCGATATATTGATGCCCTAGAAAAACGGGTACTTATTTTCGATGGAGCAATGGGGACGAACCTGCAAGCCCAGCGTCTCTCCGTTGAACATTTCGGCGGAGAACGCACCATGGGGTGTAATGACTTTCTCGTAATCACCTACCCTCTTGCTGTAGAAAAAGTCCACCGTTCTTTTTTGGAAGCAGGTGTAGATGTCATCGAAACTAATACTTTCCGTGCAAACCCATTGACCCTGGCAGAGTATGGGTTACAAGACCGCGTTTACGAAATTAACTATACCGCTGCTTCCTTAGCCCGCAGGCTTGCCAATGAATATAGCACAGCCAACCAGCCGCGCTTTGTAGCCGGCTCTATCGGTCCCTCCGGTAAACTTCCCTCCGCTGATGACCCGGAGCTTTCCAATATCTCTTTTGATGAATTGGCTGATGCATTTCGTCAACAAGCGCTGGGATTGATTGCAGGAGGCGTTGACCTGGTACTTATCGAGACCTCTCAAGACATTCTCGAAGTCAAGGCAACCATCCATGGCATCCAGCAAGCGTTTACAGAAACCGGTATCGTTCTTCCTATCCAGGCTCAGGTCACACTTGATACTAACGGAAGAATGCTGCTCGGCACCGATATCAGCGCTGCTTTAGCCATTTTGGAGGATTTTCCTGTGGATGTCATTGGCATGAACTGCTCTACCGGCCCAGAACACATGCGTCCCGCTATACAATATCTAGGAGAGCACAGCCGCCTGCCCATCTCTTGTATACCCAACGCCGGGCTACCCCTTAATGTGGATGGTGAGGCTGTATATCCCCTGAAACCAGAACCCTTTGCCGAGGCAATGTTTGAACTAGTCCAAAAACACGGCGTGCGCGTTGTTGGGGGATGCTGTGGAACAACTCCCGACCATCTGTCTGCTCTGCTGGCAAAACTACAGCAAGTCAAAGACACACCCTTTACTTCCTTTCAAAAAGAAGTTCCTCCCCTCCTAGCGTCCGCGGTGCGGGCTGTCTCCATGCGCCAAGAACCACCGCCCCTGCTGATCGGAGAGCGTTGTAACGCTCAAGGTTCACGCCAATTCAAACGCCTTTTATTGGCGGAAGATTACGACGGAATCTTAGAAATTGCCCGCCAACAGGTGGATGGCGGCGCCCACGCCTTGGATATCTCCGTTGCTGTCACCGAACGCAGCGACGAAGCGGAACTCATGCACAAAGTGGTCAAGAAATTATCCAGTGGTGTCGAAATACCCTTGGTCATAGATACAACCGAACCAGAGGTGATGGAAATTGCCTTGAAGACCGCCCCTGGTCGCTGCTTGCTCAACTCCACCCATCTGGAGAGCGGGCGAGCAAAGGCAGAACGCATCTTTGGCTTAGCCAAACAATACAACGCAGCTGTCCTTTGCTTAACGATAGACGAAAACGGCATGGCAAAGACTTCTCAGCGCAAACTCGAAGTTGCCCAAAAAATCTATCAGTTAGCGGTAGAAGAGTGCGGCTTACTTCCCCAAACATTGGTATTCGATACCTTGACCTTCACCCTGGCAACCGGCGATGAGGAATACCGCTATTCTGCCCTTCACACCCTCGAGGCGATTCGCCTTATAAAATCTACTCTGCCGGGAGTGCTAACCTCGCTCGGCGTAAGCAATGTCTCTTTTGGGCTTGCATCCGCCGCCAGACCGGTACTGAACAGCGTAATGCTCTACCACGCTGTACAACACGGGCTGGATATGGCCATTGTCAACCCAGCGCACATTCAACCCTATGCCGAAATCCCGCCCCAGGAAAAACAACTTGCCGAAGACCTCATTTTCGCCCGCCGCGAAGACGCCTTAGCCCGCCTTATTGACTATTTCGAAAAACGCAATACGTCAGCTGAGGTAACAACCGGCGAGAACAGAATGCAACAAACGATTGCCACCTTGCCCCCCCAGGAACGGCTACATTGGCGTATCTTGCACCGTCACAAAGAGGGGGTGGAAGCAGACATTGACGAGATCATTAACAGCGCTTCATCCTCCAAAGGTCATGAAACCGCCGTTCAAATCCTCAACGAGGTGCTTCTGCCTGCCATGAAAGAAGTGGGCGATAAGTTCGGCGCTGGTGAGTTGATTCTCCCCTTTGTCCTCCAATCCGCCGAAGTGATGAAAAAAGCAGTCTCTCACCTTGAAAGATACCTCGAAAAGGCAGAAGGTGCAGCCAAAGGTACACTTGTCCTGGCGACCGTCTATGGCGATGTGCATGACATCGGGAAGAATCTGGTCAAAACGATCCTCTCCAATAACGGCTACCGTGTGGTGGATTTGGGTAAGCAGGTGCCGGCGGAGACGATCATTCAAGCAGCTATTGATCATCAGGCGAAAGCAATCGGTCTAAGCGCCTTGCTGGTCAGCACATCCAAACAAATGCCCCTCATCGTCAATGAGCTGCAGCGGCGCGGTTTACAATTTCCTGTTCTGATTGGTGGCGCCGCTATAAACCGTCGCTTTGGTTGGCGCATCTTATTCACCGAAGACAATCGCCTGTATGAACCAGGTGTTTTCTATTGTAAAGACGCCTTTGAAGGTCTGGCAGTGATGGATGATCTTATGGATGATCTCCGCCGCAAGGAGCGGATTGCCAAACTCCATCAGGACGCCTCTCACGAAGTGGAGCGCAAAGTACCATCTCCTGCGTCATCATCTATCCCCTTGCGTTCAAATATTCAACCTCAACCCTACCATTTTCCTCCAGACTTCCGCTGGGGAGCGCGGGTTGTACATCGCATGCCCCTTGAGGAAGTTTTCCATTATCTGTCAAAAAATGAGTTGTTTCGCCTTTCTTGGGGTGCAAAAAACGCCCATGGCGAAGAATGGCGATCCTTGCAGCAAGATTTCGAAGTAAGATTAGCGCGCATGCAAGTCGAGGCTCTGCGCACGGGCTGGCTTCAACCTCAAGGTGCATACGGTTACTGGCCCTGCCTATCAGAGGATGATGATTTGATTATCTTTGACCCCCGATCCATCCAAAATGGCGTCTCAAAAGCCGTGGAAATCACCCGCTTCTGCTTCCCTCGCCAGCCTGGAGATGAACGGCTTTGTTTATCCGATTACTTTGCGCCTCTCTACGAAGGCGTTTTTGACCTGGTCCCACTTCAAGTGGTAACAGTTGGACAAGCTGCCAGTGAAAAATTCGACGAACTCCAATCTGCTGGCGATTACTCCGAAGCATACTTCGTCCATGGTCTTGCAGTACAGACAGCCGAAGCCGCAGCAGAATATCTGCATCGGTATATCCGCCGTGAGCTTAATCTGCCCGCTACACAAGGAAAACGGTATTCGTGGGGTTATCCCGCCATCCCCGACCTCGAAGACCATCGGAAAGTCTTTGATTTACTACCGGTGGAACAGGAGCTAAAAATGAAATTAACTCCTGCATATCAACTGGTTCCAGAGCAATCTACTGCAGCAATTATCGTTCATCACCCACAAGCCCGCTATTTCAGTATCGGCAAAAGCCGCGTAGACCAGCTTATTAAGTCGTGAAGGTGCCTTATGATCAAACAATCCATTTTCCTGGAAACACTCCGCACATCCTCATTGCCATTGCTCTCCGATGGGGCAATGGGGACAATGCTTCATGCTCATGGAATATCATTTGAAGGATGTTTCGACCTTTTGAACCTAGAAAACCCATCCTTGGTAGCTGGTATCCATTCCGCATATATCACTGCCGGTGTTGACATTCTGCAAACAAACACATTTGGAGCTAATCGTTACAAACTCAGCCTTCATGGGGCGGAAAACCGGCTCGTCCAAATCAACCAACAGGCGGTAGCTTTGGCGCGCCAGGCAGCCAATTCCGCTGACAAACGGATATTCATAGCCGGGGACGTTGGTCCTTTAGGCGTCAGACTTGCTCCCTATGGCAGGGTTCAACCCGAACAAGCCCGCGCCGCGTTCCATGAGCAGATTCAAGCCTTGGTGGAGGCTGAGGTTGACTTCATCCTGTTGGAAACGTTCAGCGACATCTACGAAATTCGCGAGGCAATACATGCTGCCCGCCAAGTGTGCAACCTCCCCATCGTGGCTTCGCTGACCTTCACCCGCGACGACCGCACGCTGCTCGGCGATTCGCCTGCCCGTGTCGCAGAGGAATTAGCTCAGGCTGAGGCGGATGTCATCGGAGTCAACTGCTCTGGAGGTCCGACGCAGGTCTTGCGGATTCTGCGGCAAATGCGTCAAGCCCTGGCTGCTAAAGACAAAAATTACCTCTTCTCGGCAATGCCCAACGCAGGTTGGCCCGAGCAAGTTGGCGGGCGCATTATGTATCCGGCAAACGCAGCATATTTTGGAGAATACGCCCTGGCGTTTTGCGAGGCAGGGGCGAATATTATTGGCGGATGTTGTGGCACAACTCCTGAGCACATCGCCGCTATGCGTCAGGCTCTCGATGGTCAATCCCAAGGTTGCGCCCCTTCCGTAAGTGAGCTGTCCATGCCCTCCGAACGTGAAGAAAGTCAAGCAGTAGCTATGCTCCCTTCGCCGCTTGCCGAAAAGCTAGCTGCCCAGAAATTTGTGATCGCTGTCGAAATGGACCCGCCACGAGGCCTTTCTGCCCACAAACTTTTAGCTGGCGCAAGCCTGCTGCAAGAAGCCGGTGCCGATGTTATTAACGTCGCCGATAGCCCTATGGCCCGCATGCGGATGAGCCCTTGGGCAGTGTGCGAATTACTCCAACGAAACTTACAAATTGATACCACCTTGCATTTTCCCACTCGTGGCCGTAACCTCTTGCGAGTTCAAGGAGATTTGCTCGCTGCTCACGCACTCGGCATTCGCAATGTCTTTGTGGTAATGGGAGACCCCACTTCCATTGGCGATTATCCCGACGCCATGGACAATTATGACCTAGTGCCGTCCGGTTTGATTCGCCTGATTAAACAACGCCTAAACGCCGGCTACGACCATGCCGGGGCAGAAATTGGTCAGCCAACCGCGTTCTTCGCCGGTTGTGCGCTAAATCTTACCCCTCCAGACCCTGCAGCAGAGCTAAAAAATTTTCGCCGTAAAGTACAAGCCGGAGCTGATTTTGCCCTCACCCAGCCTGTTTTCCAACCAAAGCAGGCAGAGGTATTCATCAATCGTTTAAAGGCGGAGTTTGGCGGTCTGCCTATTCCAATTCTGGTAGGCGTGTTGCCGCCCTACAGCTTGCGTCATGCACTCTTTTTGCATAACGAAGTTCCAGGAATCCAAATCCCCGACGAGATACTGAAGAATATTCAAGAACATTCAGAAAATGCGCCTGCTCTGGGGGTAAACATCGCTGCCGAACTGGTGGAACAGATGCGCCCATGGGCGAGCGGCATCTACCTAATGCCGGCTTTTCACCGCTATGACCTTGCTGCAGAGGTTATAGACCGGCTGCGAGATTAGTCTTGGAAAGACTGCTAACCACCACCTACAATAGGGCAATATCACACCAGCAGGCTTTGCTTACTTCTCCATATCTATAATCATCTTCAATCTGTGTTGTTCTTTCATCGTTAGTGTAACCTGTTGTGTGTTCATAGGGTGACATTATCGCTGAACAATTAGGGGTTGTCAAATTCGCTGAACAACAACACTCGATTAAAGTTTTGTTGACAAGGGGAAATTAAATCGCTACAATATTATTATGG
>DYKV01000151.1 GCA_020722415.1 Anaerolinea sp. | reverse complement strand
TCTCCAAAAAAGTCAGCGCTCTCTCTTCTATTCTTCTTTCATAAACTAAGCCACATGTCCATTAAATGCAAAAGGCGGTTATTCCATTCCTCCTTTTCACCGCCGGTATTCTTCAGGTTGAATAAAATTCCATCAATCAGTCCCCAAATTTCTGATTGACTGCTTCTGCTTAAATCACGCGCATCTAGGTTCCATTATTCTCCGCTTCTATCGCCATTCCGCCTAACCGAATCTCATTCAATATAATCCTCCCAAAGCAACCGCCCGACCCGAAATTCGAGTTTGAAACCCATCCGGTCGTATAATTTCCAACTGGCTTCGTTATCGCGCAGCACTTGAATCTCCACAGAATGCACACCTTGCTCACGCAGCCAGTTCAACGCCAGCCGCGAAAGTTTATCGCCAATCCCCAGACGGCGCGCTTCGGGTTCAATCCACATATCGGACAACTCGCCCACCATCACCCCGCCCATGTGTGCTGGCACCCGTTTGATGCGGCTCAACATAAAGCCCACCACTTTTCCATTTATCTCTGCAATATCCACTCGGCTGAACTTACCCAACGTACGGCGAAACGAGTCTAACCAGACTTCGCCGACATTTTCCGGGTGGGGTAACCGATACCCAACTTGATAAAAGAATTGATTGAGCTTTTGGTAATATTCTTGTAATATTGGAAAATCTGCCTCGCTGGCAAGTCGGTAAGTTACTTGTGGGATTGTTTCCGTGCTCATCAGATGCTCTCCTTGATCACTTTTGGCCATTTTGCCGTATCAAAGCCAAATTGGGCTAGAAAAGCGAAAGCAATCCGCTCCAAGCCAAAAGCTACACAACCGGTGTGGGTGGGTGAACCATCCGGCAAGGTGATGTTTAAATGCCGGCCGAAGAAATCTTGGTGATAATTATAGGAACCAACTGCTAGAGTGCTATCTTTGAATGGAAGGCGGGCGCGAATTTCATACTTGAGCTGAAAGGCAGATTGAAAAGCCACTTGCTTGCGAAACTCCCCAATAAAAAAGGGATCATTCGCGCTTTCTACCCGATATGCCAAACCAATTTCGGCAAACACCTTTTGCATCCTCTGGCGGGCAATTTCGCGATTCTCGAGAACGAACTCTTTTGGGCCAACGAAGATCACTTCGCGCATGGTGAAATTCCACAAACGTTCTAAAGAGGTGAGATTAGATGATTCGTAACGAAAGCAATTGCCCACAGCGGTTGCCGTTACTCGTCCGTTGGGTAGGGGTTTATCCGCCAGGGCAAAATAGAGATGATAACACACTGCCGGTGATAACAAGGCTTTAAATTGGGCAAAGCGTTCCATGGGAACATTCAAGTTACCTTGCTCATCACACGCAGCGTGTTGAGCGAATTGATCAATATTATCCAATTCACTATGTAAATGAGTGGCAAAAGATAGCGAATGAGGGAAGGCGCGAAAATATCCTACCCGCTCCATATATCGAGCTGGAATCAAGGTTGGGAAGCGGTACGGCTGAGCAGAAAAGGAATCAGCTAAGGCTACAAAACGGCTTTCAAACCAGTTAATTAAGCGGGTCAGTAATGGTCCTAATGCATAAACACCGGATGCCTCTTCGCTCAATTCCCCACGACGAAGGAGTTCTGCCATTGGGTCTTCTCTGTACGGTAGCGGACGGTCAAGGTAATCTTCTAAAATTTGCACCTTCGGTTTAAAAGCCCCCTTTACCAAGCTGGTAACCACCCTTTGCACTTTGCTTTCGATCAACTTTTTTTCTTCTTCATCTATGGCATTTCCAAAAGTAAGCTGGATGTCGTCACCGTTTGGGGATACTTGTGCAGCTCGGATGTTTTCATCTACATAGGCTAATTTCGACTGTACTTCTCCTACCAAATAATCTGGAATAGGAAAGGCTGGCGCAAAATGTATTTTTTGAGTTAGCGAGGTCATTTTATACTTCCTAATGAGAATTTTCTAAATATGCGCGGATGGCTGCCACGCTGGTTAATGTCGATATGGTATCTGTGTTTATTTCAATGCCAAAAAATTCTTCCAAGCGCATCATCACCTCCATATGCCCCATGGAATCCCACTGGGGTATATCGCCAAAAGACAATTCAGTGATGATGGTATCCGGGCTCACTTGTAAAGCTAACGCTAACGCTTCACGGATGCGCTCATCGAGGGTATTTGGTGCAGTCAAATTCGTCATATCAAACTCCTGAAAAGGTTTTCTTGAGCGATTATATAGCAAAAAGCAGGGTATCCTAAGTGGATGATATTTGTAAAAAATCCTCTATGATTTCTTGGTGAATGGAACGACCTTTTTGGATCTAATAGCACAATTTTAATTGAAGATAAAGGGTATCCAATCGTGATGTCAAAATGAACGCGACAATGGCTAATATCTTGCTTATTTATTGGATAGAGATTAGACACAAATCTTCCGGTTATTCCTTTATCTTAACGACCCCAACGCTCTGATATTTTGGATCCCAAACCCCCCAGGGCATTCCGTTATCGCCCGAGCGAAAATAAAATTTCGCAAGGTTTTCTTTAAGCTCAGCACAATTTCGCAGTGCTTCAAACAATTCATCATAACGGCCATAATTTGAAGGGGTTTCTTTGGCTAAATCAAAGGCATTGCGCAGGGTAGCCTCGCTATAACACCAACCCCTCGAGGGTTTATGAAACCAATCCTGGTCGCGTGCAGCACCCAAAGTCGCCAATAGGATGCCGCCCGGCTTTAGCGCTCGCATTAATTCCGCAACCACGATCGGTAGTTTAGAGGGAGGATTATGCTCCAATGCAGAAAGCGCTACCACTGCATCTACAGAGTTATCGGCAATATCAACCAATTGTTGCAAATCTTGATTGTATATCCACACTATACCTGGTGATTTTTCGTTCTCTGGAGAAATTGAGCGCCAAGGACCTTGTAACACTTGATAGGCAGATCGGAGGCGCATCGTTATAGCGCCGGATGAGCGCAGGGCATTGACAACAGCAGACATGGGCGGGTTCAGATCACTGGGTCGCAATCCCTGCACTTTAACCCAACGCCGAAAACGCCAAGGAAGATTAGCCCGGCTTTCCCTATCCACACTGTATACCGTTGCGCCTTTGTGCGCCAAATACCATTGCAGGATGCCGCTCCCCGCTCCACCATCGAGGATGTTCTTGCCGGCAAAATCGCCTAACCAGGAGATTATCCAAGTCAAGTCTAATAGATAATGCCAGCCAAATTCCAACCCCAATCTATTCGCTAGCTGCTTTAACTCCTCTACTAGCGAACGATGTTTATCCAATAATTCGACTGAAAGAATCTCAATCCGATCCATACACGTTCCATTCATCTTCTTCCTGTAACTGGAATTCTGCTCCTTCAAAGATCCCTTTCAGGATGGTTCTCATCGTCAATGAGTTGTCGGCTAAAAGCGCTCGCCAGTTAAAGTCTTTGAATTGGACAAACCCGGCCTTCGCACCAACCTGCAAGAATGCGCCAAATGGTAAAGAGACCCGGTAAAGCTGATAATAGAGAAAGCGGCGGGCATTCTGGCGGAATGCTTGTGGAGCCTCTATTTTATCCACCGCTAATAAAGCCTCTACCAGCTCGTCGAAATCCTCGACCGACTTCGGGAATAAAACCGTCGGGTATTGAGTATAACGCGCTTTACCACCGCATAGTACTAACACCGACATCAGAGCCGCTTCTAAGCCAATGGAAGAATTATATACCATTAAAAATTTAGAACGTTGGATGAGTTCATAAGAACTTATATATTCCTGTGAATCGATAAAAATCACATTGAATAATTTATTCACCCCATTAGCGATCACCCAATCCCGTACGCTTTCGCGGGATTGCTTGGCGGTGCCCGGCCGCATCTCATCCGGATGAGCTCGCAAGACGAATAACGTCTCCGGATGGGCGCGGATGATCCCCAATAGGTGATCCAACCAATGAAACATGTGATGGAAGAGGACATTGGCATGCACCTGGCTGGTGTCATAAATGACATTGGTGAATACCGGCACAATTTGGTTGAATTGGGCTGCCCGTTGATTAAAATCTGCGCTCAATCCTTGCATTTGTGGCCAAAATTGGATACCCGCCATGGTGAATTTTCCCTGAAAGCGCTTTTCTAAATAAGCATCTAGACGGGCGTTTTGGCGCTGGTTGAGTTCAAAGTCCTTCGGGATGTGAATTGGGTAAGCAGTTGCTTCTCCATCGGTGAAAAATGCCGAGAACGGTTGAAACCCAACCTCTTGGGTGACTACCCGCACTCCTTTTTGTAACGCTACCCACCGGGCGGTTGCTTCAGGGTACATAATGCCATTAAAAATCAAACAAACTTGGGGTTGCTCTCTTTGCAATAACTCATTAAATTCCTTGGCAACGTTATAAGCCGACAAAATATATTGACGAAATAAGTACCGAGTGGGTTCATCATCCGGCAAGTGATAGCGGCGCAGCGCCCAGCGCAGTGACGGCAAAACCAAATTTCCCAGCGGAATTGGCTCTGCAATCCCCAGCTCTTCTCCAGCAAATTGTACTTCCTCTAATTCTGCCACGCTCAGGTTTTCGAGCTCTTTCAATAAGCCGGGAGCGGGCTGAAAACGGAACCAGCACGTTTCAAACGCACCAGTTAAACGCCGTGTTTGGGCAATACATTGTTCACAGGGTGGACGGCGAGTATAATCTTCTCGATTGGTACCCAACACGCAATGACTCATCCCTGCCTGACAGGCGAAATAAATAACTTGCGCACCAGCTAAACGGAGACCCCAGCCAGCCAAAATCGTAAAAGCAGCGTTTTGGCTCAATCCGCTTAGCCGAGATGATGCGTTGAATATCACCACTTTGGGTGGATTATCTAAACGTGAGGCATGGGAACGGACTTGATTGGCAATCACTTGTAAACGTCGCTGGTTTTGCCAAGTTGCCCAGCGCAAAGATAGCCGAGTTAAGAGTGTTTTTTTCGTCATCTACTCAATTTGTCAAGTCAGAAGTCTAAAAAAATAAACCAGATTACAAAAATCAAAATTGAAAATGTAGGCCTGCCGCTGCTGCTCGGTCTACCAACCAAATTAATTGTCCGTTTTGGGGTTTAATTAATTGTGCAGGCAACTCATCAGGATTAACTTCCGCTTCGATGACCCGTTGAAGGGCATCCGCTTTCTCACTGCCGCTGACCAGAAACACCACCGTATGAGCTTGGTTGATCAATGGAGCGGTTAAGCTAACTCGGTACATCTGTTGTTCGGCAACATAGATTGCCAACACCCAGCGCTTCTCCTCCCGCAATATTTCGCTATGGGGAAAAAGCGAGGCAGTATGGGCATTTTCACCTAAACCAAGCAGGATCAAATCGAATGCGGGCGGATCCGGTCCAAAGAAGGCTTTGATTTCTGCCTCATAAGCGCTGGCAGCTCGATATGGCTCTTGATCGCATAGAATCGGGTGCAAGTGATCTGGCGCAATAGGGACATGATCTAGAAAAAGCTCATGCGCCAGGCGCACATTACTGCGGGCATCATCAACGGGGACGCAACGCTCATCTCCCCAAAAAACATGCACCGCCTTCCAATTGAGGCGACTACGGAAAGATTCTTCTGCCAACAACCGATATAATCTGCGGGGTGTGTTCCCACCGGATAATGCCACGCTGAACTTCCCCCGCTTATCAATGGCAACTTGGGCTATTTCTATCATCAGTTCTGCTGCTGCTTCACTCAGCATTGCGAGATCATCAAATATTCTTATCATTTTCACTTAAATTCTACACCATTTAGCCAGTCATTCTCTATAAATAGGGAAGGGTTTTAATCAGATGAGGTAAAGGAAGGCGCATAGCCTTTTCCCTGAATCGAGATGAACTTGTGGGTTTAACTTATAGCGAAGAAAGTTTTTACGAATCATCTAACA
>DYKV01000150.1:4833-5986 GCA_020722415.1 Anaerolinea sp. | reverse complement strand
ACATGTTCCTCGCCGATGGAACCGACGAAATCTATATAAAACAAATATTCCCACGGCTTACCCACCAATGGGCGAGATTCGATCTTCGTCAAATCTATGTCGCGCAGGGCAAACACACTCAACGCTTTAAACAACGCCCCTGGAATATTACGTAAAGTAAACACAATAGATGTTTTAGCGTCACCTTGCGGCACTGCGGGCTCGCTTCTTAAAATCAAAAAGCGGGTGTAATTAGCTGGATTATCTTCAATTCCCTCGGCGAGAATTTGCATTCCATAGAGTTGGGCTGCCCAATTTGAAGCGATAGCTGCTAAACTAGGTTCTCCGGTTTCTTTCACCATCCTGACACTGCCGGCTGTATCATACACCGCTTCGGTTTGAACATTCAATCTACGTAGATACTTTTCGCACTGTCCGATTCCTTGAGGATGGCTTATCACCTTACGAATTTGGTGGATTTCACTTCCCGGCAACCCAATTAAACAATGCCTTACGCGTAACGGATATTCACCAACAATGTAAAGCGAATGCTCCAACAACAAATCATAATTGCGATGCAAACTGCCGGTAACAGAATTCTCAATTGGCAACATACCGCTTTCTGCGCTTCCATCCTCCACCTTCTGAAAAACCTCTTCGAAAGTCTCACAAGGCAGTGGTTGCACTTCTTTACCAAATATCTCATAGATGGCAGCTTCCGAATAAGCCCCAGGTGCACCTTGATAAGCTATCTTCAAACCCTTCTAACTCCTTTCAATCCTTTTCTATCAGCATTATATATTACCAGCTTTTGGTTATCCCCAGAAAAATATCCAAAACATTCTTGCCCATTTTGTGTAAATTGTCAATTATTCATGGAACAATCGCTTATAAATCAGCATTGAGCAAGAGATTAACGGAAAATATGCTTATTAAAGAAAAATCCCGCCAATCATTTATATTGAGCGGGATTTGAACACATTTTTTCAATTTATCAACTCGCCAGAACCGTTTCCGGAAGCATCCCTTCCAAAATCATCTCTAAAGCCATGGTATGACTACATCGTCCCCGACTCTGAAAGAAATCGCAATCACATCGCCAAACACCGTTTTCCAGATGAACTGTATGGGGATTATTCTCCCCATCAAAAGTAACCGTAAGCGCCTCAAAATG
>DYKV01000150.1:0-4733 GCA_020722415.1 Anaerolinea sp. | reverse complement strand
GAATATAAAAAGGCACGCGTTTCAACGCGTGCCGTAATTGAACGATTGCCGGTAAGGATTTGACCATTTATCCTCCATTATTTAAAGTATATCCACACTTTTAATGAAAGTCAACAATTAAACTCCAAATCTAACCATTCCTTAATCCTTTGTAAGGTTTGCTAAAACCTGATCTCTGCATTAATGCCCGGCTTGATGCCTTTGTAATTCATCGCGGAATAAAAGACTTAAAATAACCGAGACGATCGAAACCACGATTGACCCGACAAACGCCGCCCAAAATCCATCAACACTGAAACCGGCTCCGAATAAATCGCCAATTTTCCCAGCCAGCCAAAACAGAAATGTATTGATGACCAAGGTGAAGACACCTAGAGTTAAGATAATCAATGGGCAGGTGAGGAACTTCAAAATTGGACCAAACAAACTATTAACCAGCCCGAAAACGAGCGCCAAGATCAACAAAGACAGCCAACTGATATTTTGAGCATGAATACCAGGGACGATGCGAATTGCCACATAAAGAGCCACCGCATTTATGAGTAGTCTGAGAATAAATCGCCACATGTTAGAACTCCTTTTGAAAATGCAATCGTAAAAAATAATTCGCCAATCTCAAAGGTTCAGGCAACCGAAAACCCTTAAACCAATTTGCGCACAATGAAATCAGGCTAGCTAAATCAATCCGGTTACCCACCGATAGATATACCGGTTTGCATCCTTTGCGTGAGCGATATGCCACACCAATTGGTTCATCCTGATCCATAATTAAAGTATAACTTCCTTTTTCATCATGTAGAAAACCGACCGTACCATTCAAGAGAGATCGAGCACAGCCTAAGCAGGGAATATTCAGACTTAATCCAATAAAACATGCCAGCCCAAACCGGCGTGGATGAGCCACACCATGTCCTTCAACTATTACTACGTCTCCTAATGGATTAAGTCGCATAATTGCTTGAAAAATAGCCGCAGCGGCACAATAAGCAAATAAGCCCGGCTGATATGGAAACGTGACCGGGGTTACTCCAAACTCGACTTGTTCGACCGCCCAGTCTACCGAACGGATTCGAACTGCCACTGCCATTACTTTTTCTGATGCGCAAATTGCTTTCAACGCAATAATCTTGGAGACTTTCGACGGATCCAGAGGTTCAAAACGCACATGTTTGCTTTGCTCCAATTGATATTGAATTGCCTCATCAACCCCAAAATTTGTTAAGGTCGGGATATCTGCCATTTGGTTATACATCCTATCCGTCATCACGGCAGCTCTCCATTAGCTAAGAAATCGTTTGGAAGCCTTTCGCAAAACCTATCCAGCGCTCCTCAAAATGGAAACATTTATTTACTGAACTGCAAAAAGATAAAACATTTAACGCTAAGTCGCCAAGACGCAAAGAAATATAAAAGTGGCTCAAGAAAATAAAGAAAAAATTGGATGAAGCAGACAAAAAACTAACCTTACTTTGTTGAAATATGAAATCAAATGATTGACAAATACAGATACCCCTTTGTGATCTTAGCGCCGGCTTTGTGACCTCTCTGCGGTAAAAAAACAAAACCACCAAGGGCTCAAAGAATCCACAAAGGGCACGGAGAAAAGTTTTCTGACAGAAAACGAAATTGCGAATAAAGTAATGCAGTAGACTCATTTATTAGTTAATTCAGATTGGAACAGTTCCAACTGGCTATTTTTCGCCAAACTCGGCGGGCTGGAAGCCCTGCCTCAGTACAAAAAAGCCCTTCGGCCTTCCCAGCCAGTCGGCTTTAGCCGACTTCCATGAACTAAGGCGGGGATTTATCCCGCCGAATACTTAATATGCCGAGAGTGTTCCGGCTTGGCGAGTGTACTGTTCCGCCCATTGATAGAGACGATAACCCGCCCATGGCATCAACACCCCAAATATGGTCACAATCCACAGCTCCAATTTAAAAGGAGCTAATTCGGGAAATCCAGGTGGAAAGCCCATCAGTACCGAGCGGAATGCATCCACGCTATATGCGCTTGGCAACCAGCGGGAAAAGAAACGCAAAAACGGTGGAAGAGCAGAAAATGGGAAAAAATTAGCGCACAAAATCATCAAACCAAATTGGAGAAAGTTCGCCACTGTTTGGGCTGTTTCTTTAATGCGAATGGTCAGTGCTGCAAACGCAAAACCAATCCCAAATGTACCCGACAGCGACATGACCAGAATATACAATCCTAACCATGGATTGGCAAATGGTATCCGTCCGAGCATGACTGTCATGACAAGGACAGCGGTTATAGATAACAAACCCGTCCAGAGCAAGGTATTGGTCACTCTAGCAACGAGATTTAAGAATTTATTGGCCGGGCTCAGATAGAGTTGTTCGAGCGTTCCTTGTAACTGTTCGTTACGGATATTGTAGCCAATTGTCCATAATGTATCATTTAAGAACATAAATAAGACGAATCCATACACAACCAAGCCAGAAGGACTCGCTCCATTACCAGATGCCGTTGGAATGGTCATAACCTTCCCTGATGAAAACATCTTTCCAGCTAGCGTAAAAATTGCCACAATAAAGAACACCTGCCCAAAGGACGCCACAAATTCAACCGGATAACGGGCCATAATGGTCAATTCCTTGCGCACCATCGCCCAAAATGTGCTCCAGTTTATAAGCAATATTTTCCTGATCGACTCATTGCTGTGGGTAGTCCATACTTCCATGATCTATTCCCGCGCCTCCTTTCAGAACTGGCCCATCCCTTCAGACCTACGGACTTGGTTTTCAACACGGGTGAATACCCAATACCCAAACAAAGGTGCCAGCAGGAGAAATCCCCATAGAACCGCTAAATCTAAATACCATTCTCCAAGAAAATAGCCAACTCCCAGGATTGCCGAACGAACTCCATTCGTCATCCAGGTCGGAGGAAATGATAACGCAATTATTTTTAACAGTGGTGGGAAAATGGTGATCGGAAAAAACATCCCCATTAAAAAGCTTATCCCCCACTGCATCAATCCCACCAATGCATTAGCCTCTTTTACCTTGATGATCAATGCGCCATAGAGTAACGTAAACCCATACAGCGGTACTAAGCCAACCAATAAGAAAACGACCGCTAGTAACAGCTCTCCCTGCCAAGGGTTGAATCTCAAAATAAGCGCTCCGAGAAAATAAGCTGTTACCGAAGAAAACAAAGAACGGACACAACTATACAGTGCAGTCCCGGCGGCGATCCAAATGCGGTGAACAGGTACTAAATAAAGTGCTTCTAGAGTGCCTGCCTCTTGTTCCCAACGCAGCCAGTATGCCATATGCCAAAAAGCAAGCGATACTATCGTGAAAACACTCGATCCGATCAGCAAATACGCCACATATTGAGGAGTGCCGGTATTAAGCTGAAAAACCTCGGCAGCGTTAACTTCTCCGTTTGCCCGTCCAAGTAAGATTGGGATAGCAGCAAATATAATAGGAATAAAAGTATCCAAAACAAGTTGGCCTGGATAGCGCAGGATAGTCAGAAAACGCATCCGAGCGCTGGCTAGGACGATAGAGAAATAGGAACTCCAACTATAACTCATTTTAGCGCACCCGAGTATCTTCAGCCAATGAGCGACCGGTTTTCGCAATGAAAACATCTTCCAGGGTTGGCTCTTGCGGGGATAGTTTTTGAATATTGGCGCCATTCTGGGTGAGGACGCGGATCAATTCCGGGAGGATTTCGCTGCCCTCGACGCTGACCACTGTCAATTGAGTTGCCCCGTTTTTATTCGTCCGAGTAGCCTGCTCGACATCAGCCATTGAACGCACAGCTTCAACTGCCCAAATCGGGATCACTCCCTCAACAGATATCACTTTTGCCCAGCGCAAGGAAGCCTTTAATTCGGCGACAGTTCCGAGCGCGAGCAGTTTTCCGCGGTCAATGATTGCTACACGATCGCATAACAGTTCCGCTTCTGCCATAATGTGGGTGGTATAAATAATCGTTTTGCCCTGCTCATTTAATTGGCGGACAATGGAGCGGAGTTCACTAGCCGATGGCAGATCTAGGGTGTTGGTGGGTTCATCTAAGATAAGCAGTGGTGCATCGTTGATCAACGCTTTACCAAACGCAAGCTTCATTTTTTGCCCAGAAGAATATGTTTCTACCGTTCGATCGGCGATATCTACCAATCCAATCCAATTAAGGATTTCGGTTGCTCTCCTCTTTCTAGCCGCGGGTGGCAAATGGTATAAGGCACCAAAGTATTCCAGATTCTCCCGTCCGGTTAATTTCCAATACAGCCCGCGTTCGCCCATTAGCATGCAGCCCACACTCGCCCGCACCGCGTTTTCGTGTTTGGAAACCTCAAATCCATTTACCCACACCCTGCCAGAACTAGGCAATAGCAAGGTGGTTAAGATTTTAATTAGAGTGGTTTTACCAGCTCCATTCGGCCCAAGTAAGCCGAAAATTTCCCCCGGCTGTACTTCAAACGAAATGTCTTGCAAGGCTTGCACAGATCCTTTCTCGGAACGAAATATTCCTCTGCGCTGGCGGACTGAATATATCTTGCTTAATTGGTCAACGATAACCGGATTATCCCGCATGGAAATGCACCACTTTTCCCTATTGCAATCTTTGCAAATTACATTATAGTATAGATAAATGTATTTTACCTAGTCTGACAATGGCGCATTTTTGTATAGTTGTCATTGTGAGGAGCGTTTTTTGCGACG
Organism: Anaerolinea sp.; assembly: GCA_020722415.1. Lineage (GTDB taxonomy): Bacteria > Chloroflexota > Anaerolineae > Anaerolineales > UBA4823 > UBA4823. The sequence continues at coordinate 35 of DYKV01000150.1, read as the reverse complement.
AAGCAATCCCCTCGCAAACCAGGAGACTGCTTCGC
>DYKV01000149.1 GCA_020722415.1 Anaerolinea sp. | reverse complement strand
GAATTTTATTTACAATCTTCATCATGGATTCATGGAATTTTTTACATTATTTTTGTCCAAGGAGGAATCATGACCCAAGTTGCGTTAGTCACCGATAGCACTGCTTACATACCCAAAGACCTGATCGACCGCTATGGTATATATATTGTCCCACTCGAACTTATTTGGGGAGATAAAACCTACCAGGATGGCGTGGAAATCCAACCAGATGAATTCTACAAAAAGCTAAAAACAGCCACGGTGATGCCAAGCACATCACAAGCTACCATACCCAATTTTAAAAAAGTCTTTGAAAAAATTCTCGAAAGAGATCAAGCAGTTTTAGCCATTTTGATCTCTGCCAAACTTTCTGGAACAATTGATTCTGCCCTCCAAGGGCGCGAGAATTTTCCCGGCGCCGCAATCGAAATTGTCGATTCCTACACTACAGCGATGGCGATGGGTTTCCAGGTTTTAACTGTCGCTGCTGCTGCACAGCAAGGTGCCAGTTTGGCTGAATGTAAAAAGCTAGCCGAGGAAGCCCGCTTGCACACTGGGGTGGTTTTTGCGGTGGATACTCTTGAATTCCTCCACCGCGGTGGGAGGATTGGCGGGGGTAGTCGTTTCTTGGGTACCGCTCTAAACATAAAACCCATCCTCGAAGTTGTCGGCGGCAAAGTGGAAGCAGTGGAAAGGGTACGAACCCGCAAGAAATCGCTCACCCGCTTGATCGAGATCGTTGCCGAGAGAACCAAAGGAAAAAGTCCTGTACAACTAGCCACGTTACACGCAAACGCCGAAGAAGATGCCCGCTTCCTACTTGAGGAATCTAGTCGTATAATAAACCCAGTCGAAACGATTTTTTCTACCGTCAGCCCGGTGATTGGCACCCACGCCGGACCAGGAACGGTAGGCATAGCTTATATGGCAGGAATGTAATTCAACATATATTTAATACTCCTGTCCTAAATAAACTTAATTAATTTAGCTAGGTATTGCTATGGAATTTTATTTTCGTGATCCTAATGAAACTCCTTTAGCTCCAGATCAAGTGCGGATTAAAACATTGCGCGGCGAACCGCGCCCAGACGGAAACAAGATCCGGGTGACCCTTCAGGTCACTGCATTTCAGGAACGTCCGAGCGGGGATATTCGCATCCTAAACCAACATGGGGATGTGTTAGCCAGTTTATCTTTCATCGAAGCGATCTCCCCTCATCAGGAATTTACGATGCATCTGCGGGGAGAGACCAGCAATCCCCACCAAATTCATGCCCGCATATATTATCTCCCAAAAGAAGAAAATGTTCAGCCTATACCAGAGGAAGTTCCTATCCAAATTGTGGATGAGATGCAAGTATCTTTGATCCTCTGATCCAAAACAACAGCGAATTTCAACTAGGCGCATTTTTCTCTGGCATTCTTCTTGCACATAGAGGCATATCAAGAATTGACTTGCAGCCCTTGACATGCTAGAATGCTTCAGGATATACATCATCATCCATGCCAGAAGAGAAAAGACAACCCCCCCAGCCGCCATCCAGAACTCTGGCTCACCCCAGAGTTAGAAAAGGATTGTTCCTAATTGGGGTCATTATCCTTGGCGGTTTCTTGTCTTGGCGGTTTACTCCCGCTCTTGGGGGTTTCATAAAAACTCTTTTTATCCAGCATAGCCAACCGGCTCAGGCTGCCTTAAATGGTATTCCAATCACGAGCACCCCAACTTTTTCCACACCTTCTCCTCCAATTAATACCCTCACGCCAACAGCTTTAACTCATCCAACTATAACGGCTTCGAGTACCGATATTATCACCCCACAAAACGTAACCTCCCCTAATAATCTACCGAATTCCTCCGCTGGTTATCTGATCCTGTCGGTGTTGGATGGCAATTATTATCACCTCATCGCATTTGATCCTCAACATAATAGCTATATCCGTTTAACCACCGGGGAGTGGGATGATATAAACCCGGCGGTCAGCCCAGATCAAAAAACAATTGCTTTTGCTTCCAACCGAGACGGATATTGGGATTTATATCTCCTCGATCTAACTAACCGGCAAGTAAGCCAACTCACCAACACTCCCGAATATGATGCCGCTCCATCTTGGTCACCAGATGGAAAATGGCTGGCTTATGAAAGTTATCCTTCCTCATCCTTACCGGACAACAACTTAGAGATCTTCATTCGTTCGATTAATCCAGAGCCATCCGCAAATAGTCAACCCTTACAATTAACCAATCAAAGCGGAGCAGATTTCTCTCCCGTCTGGTCGCCTTCGGGACGTCAAATCGCGTTTGTATCCCAACGGTCTGGAAATAATGAGATTTGGATTGCCAACCTCGATAGTGTTGAGGATCGTTATCAAAATATCAGCCATTATCCCCGTAGCCCCAATCAAAATCCTCAATGGTCAGCTGATGGAAAATGGCTGGTGTGGGACACTACCATTGAAGGAGTTTCTTGGATCGTCGCTTGGGATACCGGTCAACCAGCCAAACCACCTGCCCCAATCACACCGGGAGATCATCCCCATTATGCAGACAACGGGCATAGCCTGTATTTTCAATTTCAAACTCCTAATCATGCCTACTTTGGGGCTTATTCATTTCCCGACCTGTCTTCAAGCTTGCCATTGCAGCCACTGCCTTCTCGGATCAAAGGGATGAGCTGGTTAAATAAATCACCCAGCCAGCCATTGGAAAACCAATTTGAGGCGATCCCGCAACCTCGCTCTGCTCCTCGTCAGGAAGTTGCTTTAACATCACCCTCAAATATCCCTGGCGGTAGACAGCGAGTCATACCGTTGGAAAATGTCCATGCTCCTTTCCCATTATTACAGGATTGGGTGAACGAATCATTTCAAGCCTGGCGAGCGCAAACAAACCGCTTGAGTGGTTGGGATTACCTCTCTCAATTAGAAAATGCTTATATACCTCTATCCAGTCCGCCCATTGCTGCACTCGATGAAGAGTGGTTTTACACTGGGCGAGCGATTGCACTTGAATCAGGTGCGCTGAACAGCGGTTGGCTGATTTCAGTTCGGGAAGAGTACGGAGCGGAAATATTCTGGCGGTTATATCTCAAAACCCGCCTGCAAGATGGCAGCCTAGGAGAACCATTACATGACTTGCCTTTTGATTTGACAGCCCGTTATCGCGGTGATCCCATCGCCTATGACCAAGGTGGCAAACAAGCCTCCGTATCCCCGGCCGGTTATTACATTGATCTAACAGAGCTGGCTTTACGGTATGGATGGGAACGATTACCGGCTTTATTGAGCTGGCGGGCTAGCTTGCCCAACACTCGATTTAATCAATTCATCGCCCGCGATGGATTGACTTGGTATGAAGCCATGCTGGAACTATACCCCCCTGAAGCGCTATATACTGCCACTCCCTTACCTCCACCCACCGCAACAGCCTTACCGACACCTTTTACAACCCACACCCCAACCGCAACCCTCCCGCAAAGCACCTCAGTAACCCCCTTCTCTACTACCCCTTCCCCATGATATCAGTTCGCTGGTATGGAATAATTATCTTGGTTTGGTTCTTATCAGGTTGTTATGCTCTCCACAACAACAACCAGAATATACAAATTCCCAGTCCCAGCCCGGCTCTTTCCTACACCCCAAACCTAACCCAATCCACAAGCGCTCCCGAAAAACAACCCAGCCGGTCATTATCATCCACGCTCCATCCCCTTGGCACTGGAACGTTAGCGCTTTCCACCTTGGAACCGCCGCTATCAGAGCCAATAACCGTTACGGTTTCCTCATGGCGTCCCCCTCTGTATCCTACCCCTTGGATACCATCGCCTTATGACCATTTCCTCTTTAGCCGGCCGATTTTAGCTAACATACCGAGTTGGGCATTAGCTGATTACCGCTACGGAGGCGTATTTTGGAAAAATGTTGTCCACACTGGGATTGATATCCCCTTACCAGTGGGCAGCAAAGTCTATGCAGCTGGTTCGGGTCGGATAAACTGGAGTGGTTTTGGGCTAATGAGCGGTAGCTACAACCCAGATGATCCGTATGGTCTGGCAATCGTCATCCGCCATGATTTTGGATATCAAGGACAAACCCTTTACACAGTTTATGGGCATCTCTCCCAATCCTATGTTACCATTGGGCAACACGTGGAGGTGGGTGAGGTGATAGGCATTTCGGGTGCTACCGGTAAGGTCACCGGCCCGCACTTGCATTTTGAAGTGCGGATTGGAGACAATAGCTTTGGTCGCAGCCGTAATCCAGAATTATGGATTGTCCCGCCGCAAGGATGGGGAATTTTAGCTGGCCGTTTGAACGACTCGAAAGGGAATTTAATCGAACGGAAAAAAGTCTTGATTCGCTCGCTGGATAGCGCCCAAAAATATTATGTACATTCTTATGGGAGCGGACCAGTAAACTCAGATCCATATTATCGGGAGAACCTGGTTATCGGTGATCTGCCTTCGGGCTGGTATCGAATATTCATCCCCGATCTCACCAGCCAACATCTCGACATCCAAATCCGACCTGGACAAGTTAGCTATTTTACGTTTAGTTTAGGACAAGGGTTTAGCGATCAGTCACCTCCTCCCCTATTGGATGATTTTAAGACGCCAGAAGCCTCATCTATCCCAACACCCTAAAATGAATTTCTCGAATATCCTTGACAATCAGAACGTATGTGCTAAACTAAATTTGTAATCATTAACCCTGTATTTAAGGAGTATGCCGTCATGGTGAAAAAAGGGATTCAACCACCATCTAGTCAAGATGATGCTCGTCAGGTTGCGCTGGATAAAGCTTTAGGCGATATAACTAAACGTTATGGAGAAGGAGCGATTATGCGTTTAGGAGAAGCGCATCACATGGCTGTAGATGTGATCCCAACTGGTTCGCTCTCTCTCGATATTGCCTTAGGGGTGGGTGGTATCCCACGCGGGCGGATCACCGAGATCTATGGGCCCGAATCTTCCGGAAAAACGACTATATGCCAGCATATCGTAGCAGAAGCCCAGAAAATGGGCGGGGTAGGCGCTTATATCGACATGGAACACGCCTTAGACCCGAATTACGCCGCTCGCTGCGGGGTAAACATTGACACCTTATTGATCTCACAACCAGATACAGGTGAACAAGCCTTAGAGATTGCTGAAGCACTGGTACGGTCGGGAGCAGTGGATGTGGTTGTGGTAGATTCGGTGGCAGCGTTAGTTCCACGGGCAGAGATCGAAGGCGATATGGGCGATGCCACCATGGGAATGCAGGCGCGCTTAATGTCCCAGGCTCTGCGTAAGCTCTCCGGCGCCATCAAACAAACCAACACCGCGGTTATATTTACCAACCAACTCCGCCAAAAGATCGGGGTGATGTTCGGTAATCCAGAAACAACCTCTGGCGGTATGGCGCTCAAGTTTTACTCATCCGTGCGCCTTGATGTCCGTCGTATTCAATCAATAAAGCTAGGTAACGAAATCATCGGTAATCGCACTAAAGTGAGAGTAGTGAAGAACAAAGTTGCCGCACCGTTCCGCAGCGCTGAGTTTGACATCATGTATAACGAAGGTATCTCTCGGTTGGGCGATATCCTAGATCTCGCCACCGAATTAGAGATCATCACCAAGCGCGGTTCTTTTTACAATTATGGCGATATCCGCTTAGGACAAGGTCGAGAGAATTCTAAGGAATTCCTCAGTCAAAACCCACAATTGGTCGAAGAGGTCGAATTAGCAATCCGCCAACAAGCGCTCAGCGGTGAAATCCCCCTTCCGCTCAGCTCTGCAGACGACACGGGTGACTTAGATGAAATCGGTTAAATAAATTACAACAAACAAGACTTTCTGACCCTCACACGTTATCTTGGAGGTAACTAAACTTGCCTCTCGTCCTAATTTAAACCATTTGCAGTTTCATCCATTACCAAAAGAAATAAATTATCTCGCCCGTTCTCGTCAACGAGGTGCACATGCTTCGGAAAGTTTGACTGGAACGAGTGTATTCCTGAATTCGCCGCGGGCAGTTACTCCCCAAGCGGACTTTACATAGGCGGTGAATA
>DYKV01000148.1 GCA_020722415.1 Anaerolinea sp. | reverse complement strand
TAAGGATTCTCTCGGATTGCGATCCATATTCCTAAACCAATTAAGCCGCCTCCGATATAAAAGAGAGGCGTTAATTTTTCTCCTAACAGCCAAGCACCTAACCCAGCACCCACAACCGGTTGCGCAAAAAACGTGAGAGATGCCAACCCTGCGTCCAGCTTAGCAAAAGCATAATTCCAGAGGAACATTGCCAACGCTGTTGAAATGATGCCTAGATATAATACGCCCCAAATCACACCCATAGTGATTGCTCCGATGGTAATCGTTTGCCATTCCCAGTAACTTGCCGGGATAGTGATAAATAACCCGCCGATAAACGCCACCAAGCTTACCGGCAAAGGCTTCAACGTGCGGGTCACCTTGCGGATAAGTACCGAATAGAGCGCCCAAGTAGCCGCTGCACCCACCAAACTCAAATTTCCCCAAAAGAAATCGGGGGAGAGCCTCGCATTTGCCGGATTAACGACAACCAATACTCCCGCAGAGGCAATCCCTAAAGCCACAATCCTTCGCCAAGTCAAAGGTTCTTTCATAATCAAAAAAGCGAAAAACAAAACAAAAGCGGGAGTAGCAGAGGTGATTAACGCGCCATTGGAGGCATTGGATAATTTAGTTCCGATAAACTGAAACCCCAAAGAGACACCATAACCGACCAACCCAACTCCTAATACATTTAGCCAATCCTTTAATCGAAATCCCAAGCCACCTTGAAATGCCACTCCAACAGCTAAGGTAAGGATTCCTAATAATAGACGAAGCGTAATGAGGGTAAAAGGTGGGATGACCTCCAAAACCACTTTACTAACCACATACATCCCGCCCCAAATAGTCGCGGCTGCCAAGCCGCTCACAATTCCAATTTTATTCATGGGTTTTGGTTTGAAACAACGGGTAGATAATATCGGTTAGGGAATAATTCTAAAAATGCTGCTAACGCATCAATCCGCCCCCATCCATAAGTATTATTCGGAACTGATGTACCGGCTACACCCCCGCAATCCTGGCTGGTGGTCAGCGGTACTGCACTGGATTGGATGATATCTTGGATCTGGTCCGGATGTCCTTTTAATAATGGCTTAGCTGAGATAAGCAATGCTGTCAGACCAACCACATGGGGAGCTGCCATACTGGTGCCGCTCATTGTGCCATAGCCATTTTGAGGAATGCTTGAATACACACCTACCCCAGGGGCAGAGATATCTGGTTTAAGACGATCACTTTGATCTACTGTGACTGGACCTCGGCTAGAAAATGCAGCAATGTTATCATTGGAGTCGGTTGCACCAACAGTAAATGATGCCTGATAAATCCCGGCTGGGTCGGTGATCGTAGAACATGCAGCCCCATTATTGCCGGCTGATTGAACCGTAAGGATGCCGGCCGCACGCACATTTTCCACTACCGTACGCAACACATTCGGATCGGTGCAGCCTTCAGAGGGTGGACAAGACCAGGAGTTATTAATGACATCCGGGCTCAAATCGGGGCGCGGGGCTGAACCATCCAATTTAGTAGGAGCAAGGAAAAATTGAAAACACTCGCTATAGGTAGCCGGCGTTCCAATGCCATAATTCATATTTCGGCAGCCAATCCATTTTGCTGCTGGCGCCATCCCAATCTGCTCGCCATTATCTTCCCCTACCATAGTTCCCATGGTGTGGGTGCCGTGCCCATAATCATCACAGGGGTAAAGCGAATCGGCCGGACATTTGAAGTTGGATTCATGAATGGCGTCATGCCAATTGTAATCATGCTCTGCCTGGCTGCCATCCCAACCACGATAAGCGTTTTTTAAAGCAGGATGTGTCCAATCATAACCGGTGTCTTGCCCGGCAATAACCGCTCCCTGACCGCGAAATCCATAATTCCAAACTAAGTTGGCATTCACCTTTGCAATGTTCCATTCGAAATACTCGGTAGCAAGCGGTTTTGCCGTGTTTACCGGTTGGGGAACGTCTAGTTTTACGAGAGGGTTTGCATAAATGTGGCGGACATCAGGGCGGGAAACCAATAATTGAATGGCAGTTGCATCGCCATGGACAACAATCATATTCGCCACCCAAAAGGCTTGATAATGCCAGCCCCCTTTGCGGATGGTTTGAAGGAGAGCTGGTTGGGTGTGTTGTGCAGTCTCGGTTAGCTGTTGATAAACATACCAGCCTTTCTCATTTTTACTGGTTAAAGTCTCTGCAAGAGAAAGATCTGCCTGTTGATTGAGATAAAGGATGAAATCGGTTTCCCCTTTTTGTGTTTCCGTCAGCACCCAAGGGTCTACCTTAATCTGCCAGGTAACGGCGGCTTGGGCTGGATGAGAAAAGATGAAGAACATTAGGGGGATCGAACACAAGATGAAAAACAAAAGGACGCTCAGGGGATTGATGGAAAACGGAAAGTTGAAGGAAAATAATTTCATAAAAATACTAAAATGAAGCCGCTCAAATCACATCATTTACTACGTGTCTAAATTATAAACGACCTTGAGCGTCTTTAGGGAGGATACTAGAGACGTAATAACAATCTGATTTCAGGCAAGATAAAGGGAATGGCAATTATTATTCCTGCGAACCCCGCCCCAATGGCAAGCAAAAGCTGGGGCAGGGGTAATGATTGAATTGCATAGGCTACTGCACCACTCAATCCAGCCGCTGCCAGAGCGCGAAGGAAAGTAGCCCTGATTTGCCATGGTCGTTGACGTTGACGGGTTAAGAGTATCCAAAGCAAAGATGCTTCACTGGTGAAAGAAATGGTATTGGCTAGCGCAATGCCTGGCGCACCTAACGGTTTCACCAACAATGAGGCAGTGAAGATGAATAAGACCGTGTTTAGAAAGGAAGCCAGCAAAGGCGTCATTGCATTTTGTTTAGCATAGAACGCCCTCGCGGCAACTTCCAACAAGGAATGTCCCAACAAACCTAGTAGAAATGCTCGCGCAGTCCAGGTAACCAGGCTAGTCCCATCGCGATCAAAACCTAAAACAGCAACTACAGGCCGAATTACCATCCCTAGTAATAAAATCAATGGCAGGCAGAAAGCTATGATGATCTTTAAGCCACTGGTCAGAGTGGTTTGAAAACGGTCGTGATCTTCCCCGGCGGCTTGTTCCGCCAAGGTGGGCAGCAACACAGTGCCGATTGCCGTACCGATCAATGTTTCCGGTACTTGCAGAAACAACCAGCCATAAACCAAAGCGCTGATTGCACCAGCCGATAAACGCGAAGCTAGATTGTCCTGGGCGATAAATACCAGATTAATAAACAACATAGTTAATACCCGCGGACCCATTAAGCGCAAAACTCGATTTACCTTTTCGGTTTTCCATCCAAAACTCGCCGACCAGCGGAATCGATAACGGATCAACCCGGGGATTTGAACAAGCAAGAACAATGCCGCACCAATAATCATTCCGTACACCAACCCATAAACACCCAAATGATAGGCAGGGAGCATAATGGGACCAATGCGGTATCCAGCTGAGGGCGCTAAAATTATTATTCCAAATAGGCTGCCGAGATCGACCAGGCTGGGCGCGATGGCTGGTAACCAAAAGTGCTGATTGGACTGCAAACCGGCTATGGCTAAACCACCTAGAGAAAATAATAGGGTCGCAATAAGATCAAGGCGCATGAGATGCACAACCAAATCTTGTTGTTGAGGGGTAAAACCTGGCACAATTCCAATTTGAGCCCGCACGAGAGCCGGAGCGAAGAAAGACACCAACAAAGATAACCCACCGGTGACGATAAAAACGATATTGAGGACTTGCGAGAATAACACCCAGGCGGACGAACGTCCCTCGGCTTGCCGAGTATCAGTCAAGACGGGGATAAAAGCCAGCGCCAAGGCACCGCCAGATATGAGACTGAAAATCAGGTCTGGGATGTTATTAGCCGCATTGAAAGCGTCCAACTCTGGGGTTAACCCAAACTGGCGGGCAATTAATAAATAACGCAGAAAACCGAGGACTTTTTCTAATCCGAAAAAAACCGCTACGATCAAGGTTGAACGGGCTATGTGTCTCATGAGATCAGAATAATTGCTGACATTGGTTGATTATGGCCTGGCTATTAATTGTCTGGATTATAATGGGAAAAATGATATTCAGGGTTGTTTGTAATAAAGCCCTTAGGTGAAATATCTTATGCAAAGGAAAACCCATTTTATGTATTACCTTACTGCAATCGTGGCGATTGTTGGCGCAGTGGCTTATCAGTTTTTTATTAAAAAAGTCACCCCAACCATTAATCCTTTGGTCAACGTCTTGGGAATCTATTTGGTGGTTCTTGGATTTACCGTTGTTGCCCTGCTAATCTATCCTATCCCTGATGGAATTTTTACCCATATCCGCAAATTAAACTATATTCAATTAATTTTAGCGGTGTGCATTTTTATGATGGAAATTGGCTTCCTCTTAATGTACCGTTATGGTTGGAACTTAAGCAGCGGGAATCTGGTGACTGGCGTCTTTATTAATATTTTACTGGTTGGTCTTGGCATATTTTTTCTCCGTGAAAAAATCAACTTCCTTAACCTTTTAGGCGCAGTCTTATCCATCATCGGTGTGGCATTGATGAGCTATCACCGTTAAAACCAGAAGACCCAAAAGGAGAATAGTCTGCTGATTAATTCGTTGAAAAAGTTCAGATCGGTAACCAAGAGGTTATTTTGCCATTTCTAAATAGATCTGTTTCACCTCTTCCATTACCATTTTGTAATCAGCCCTCGCAGCGATCAAATCTACATTGATTTGAGCAGCTTTTTCGCGTAATTCGCTATTCCGCAAAGCGTACATAATGAGATCAGCCGCAATTTGCGGGTCATCCGCGGGAGTCACAAAACCATTTATCCCGGGTGTAATCCATTCGCGGAGCGACTCTAAATCTCCGACAATCGGAAAACACCCACATGCCATCGCTTCCAAAAGCGTGTTCGGCGTCCCATCGTGTTCGGTCAACGACACGGTGACTTGAGCTTGCTGGAAAAGCTTAGCCATTTCCAGTGGCGTCTGAGGTGGGTAGAGTTGAACAATGCTCTCAAGCTGATAATGTTTTATCCACTGCTGGGCTTGTTTTTCCCCTTGCATTGCGGGACATATCACCCGCAGTTGGGCAATTTGGGATTGTACTCTGGCAATCGCTTGAAAAAAAACATCGTTGCGCACGTAGGCACGCAATCCCCGCGGGTTGATTAATAGAGGTGGTTGACTGCGCCTAAGCTGGTTATTAATGGGGTGGAAAATTTCTCGCCGAACCCCACCAGCGCCTGGGAAAACCGCGCGCAAACATTCAGGCGAAAGGCTCCAGGCGTGGGCTAATTTTATATCCCGCTGGCAATCGGCGAATAATCCATCCAGGCGGGCGAGTGTTTGGCGGGTTAGCTTTCCCATTTGAGAAGTTGCCTGGGCATGTAAGGTGAAATCATTCCCCCAAACCGAGACAATTAAAGGGACGTCTGGATCAGAAGCTGCCGCCACCATCCCTTCGAAAGGAATACGTAACGCATGGATGAGCTGGGGATGGATTTGCTTCATCCACTTGTGGAATTCTGAGGCCGCCTGGGCGATCCCGGATGGGACTAAGCGCTGCCGTAAAGCGGTGCGCAATTGCACGGGTAGTAACCTGCGGAATAACCTTTTATCCCCTGAGCCAGAATAATACCCGGCAGCTAAGTAAGGTAGATGGATTATTTTCAACGATGCGAGGGGAAGCGGAGGTTGGCAAGGATAAAACGAAGCCAAATGAACTTCATCTCCATGTTCACAGAAATACCGTAACCAATTTATCGTAATTGGGGAGCGTCCATCCGCCAAGAATGCAATCCGCATAGATTAAGGTTACATCCTTTTCTTCTAATTGGCAATGGGTGATGAAATAAAGCTGTAATTCTTAATCTGCCTCTAAATCATCCTGAAGATTTTTGCAAAACCCATCCCGCGCGGCTTAATTTAAGGCGTTTACGAGTTAATTCGGATTGTAGCTTTGCAGGCTGGCTTTTTTCTGCCAATTCGGCGGACTGGAAATCCTGCCTCAGCA
>DYKV01000147.1 GCA_020722415.1 Anaerolinea sp. | reverse complement strand
TTAACCAAAAATCCCCCTCATTTTTCTATTCGCTAACCTTCTGCCATTGGATTTGCCGATTCCGATATGCTTCATAATCCGGCACCAGCCGTTCATACTCGCTGTCCATCAATGGTGACGAGATCATGAAATCTGCTGAAGCGCGATTGTTGGCAATCGGGATATTCCATACTACCGCCAACCTTAAAAGCGCCTTCACATCTGGATCATGCGGCATTGGTTCTAATGGATCCCAAAAGAAAATTAAAAAATCAATCTCATTATTAGCGATCTTTGCACCTATTTGTTGATCACCACCTAAGGGACCGCTTTGTAACTTGTTTACTGTTAATCCAAGCTCACGCTCCAAGACATCACCGGTAGTTCCAGTGGCAAACAATTCATGATGGGCAAGTAGATCACGATTAAACTTCGCCCATTCGAGCAAATCGGGCTTTTTATTATCATGTGCTACCAGAGCAATTTTCTTGTCCGGTTTCATGATGATTTTTGTAAATTCCATTTTTTTTAACTCCTTTGCAATGCTATTGCAATGTTTACAATTATTTATAACATAAAGTGAACATAAAAGACAAAGATTAACAAATGCTTACTTATAACAGCCAATCGTTTTAACAAACATACGGGAGTTTCGCCTTTCAACCCCCTGTGCCACATTTTTATTCCAAGAGTATAATTCCCTTTATCAATAACCAAAACATCGAGAGGAAAGCCATGTCCAAAACTATTGTAGAATGCGTTCCCAATTTTTCCGAAGCTCGCCGCCCAGAAGTGATTGAAGCGATCATAGCAGCTATCTCAAGTGTTCCAGGGGTAGTCCTCCTAGATCGTCATTCCGATATAGATCACAACCGCACCGTACTCACCTTTGTTGGCGAACCACAAGCAGTCGCCGAAGCTGCTTTTCGCTCTATTGCCAAATCAGCCGAGCTAATTGATCTCAATCACCACACTGGCGAACATCCGCGCATCGGCGCCGCCGATGTTGTCCCCTTTATCCCTGTGCAAGGGATTTCAATGGAAGAATGCATCCAGCTCGCCCGCCAAGTGGGCGAACGAGTGGGCAAAGAATTAGGGATACCGGTGTACCTTTACGAGGAAGCAGCCACCCGCCCAGAGCGGAAGAACTTAGAAAATATTCGCCGCGGGCAATATGAAGGCTTAAAGCAAGAGATCGAGAATAATCCTGAACGCTTTCCTGATTTTGGACCTCATAAACTAGGACCGGCTGGTGCAACCGTGATTGGCGCCCGCCATTTCCTGATCGCTTACAATGTATACCTAACTACCGATGATGTGACAATTGCCAAAAAGATCGCCAAGACCATTCGGTTTTCATCCGGCGGATTGCGTTACGTTAAAGCATTGGGGATGCTCGTCGAGGGACGGGCTCAAGTTTCCATGAATCTTACAAACTTTCGCGAGACCGCCATCGCCCAAGTAGTCGAAATGATTCGGCGAGAAGCCGCCCGCTATGGAGTTACCGTTCATCATAGCGAACTAGTAGGGTTAATCCCGCAGGATGCACTCGTTGATGCCGCGGTTTGGTATCTGCAATTAGATCAATTCGAACAAGAACAAATTCTGGAAAGACGACTTGAGACCGCTTTGCAAGCTGCTCAAAAATCTGGAGAAGACTTTTTAGAGGAGCTCGCTGCAGCTACACCTACCCCAGGCGGTGGCTCGGCTGCAGCATATAGCGCTGCTGTAGCAGCTGCTCTGGTCGCCATGGTTGCCCGCCTTACCATAGGGAAAAAGAAATACGCCGATGTTGCCTCACGAATGCAAGAAATAATCCAGGAAGCGGAAACCTTACGCCACCAGATGAGTGCCGCAGTCCAACAAGATGCAGCCGCATTTGAGGAAGTAATGAACGCCTTGCGTCTGCCCAAAGAAACCGATGAGCAGCAAGCTGCTCGTCAGCAAGCAATCAACGCGGCGATGATTCAAGCCGCACTTGTTCCTTTGAAGGTCGCCCGTGGTGCATTAAACGCTATGCAATTAGCCAGTGAAGTAATCAGTAAAGGGAATATCAACGCTATTAGTGATGGTGGATCTGCAGCAGCACAAGCGCAAGCAGCATTAACCGGTGCAGCATTAAATGTGCGCATCAACTTGATAGACCTGCCGAAATCGCCACCAATAACTGCTATGTTAACCGAATTAAACGAACTTGAGCAAAAAGCCTCTCAATTGCAAACAGAAATAAAAACCATCCTCAAAGAACGCGGTCGTTTTGAGGTCGCATGAAGCGATTAGTTAGTCAAGCAGTAATCCTTTTGATAGGGATTATTAGTGCAGGTTGCGGCTTTGCCGAAGCACCTGTTCCTAAAATTCAAAATCCTTCTCCGCTAACGGCAACCTCTGTTCCCGATCCATCGCCAGAGGCGAGTTATTCTCTTTTACCCACGAAGAAGCGCTACACAACTTCCACCCCTACGCCAATAATCTCTTTTCCCAGTAGGGTATGTGAGCAATCCGTCTGCATATCCGCCGTAGAGTTTCCTTTTCAGAGGCCAATTTCACCGATTGGCAATCTAAAAGTTGAAGCTAGTTACCGCTATGGCAGCACCCAGAACGGGCAAAGAGAGGTCCATCATGGCGTGGACTTTATCAACAAAGCCGGGATTCCAGTATTGGCTGCTGCAGATGGTTCCGTTATTTTTGCCGGAGATGATGACCAACAATCTTTTGCCATGATGCGCAACTTTTATGGCAAGCTCATTATCCTCAAACACCAAATCAGTGGAATAGCAAAGCCGGTTTATACGGTCTATGGCCATCTGCTGAAAATTCAAGTTGAAATTGGGCAAAACGTGCGTTCCGGCGAACAGATTGGTGAAGTTGGATTGGGAGGTGTGGCAGCTGGCACCCACTTACACTTCGAAGTTCGCTATGGCAACAATGAGTACGACGCCACTCGCAATCCGGAATTATGGTTCGCCCCTCTTCTTTCGACCAGCGGCATCTTAACCGGCAATTTTTTTAATCAACAACACCAATCCATTTTCATCGAGAATTTCGTCCTAGAGTTTTTGAGCGGGGGCACAACAGTTACTCGGAAGATGTACTACTCAACTTACGAAGATTCTAAAATGGTCGGTTTATTCCCGTGGCATGAAAGTTTTGGAATAAACGACCTGCCGGCAGGAACATATCGCCTGTCTTTTATTTACCAACACCCTGTACAATTGGAGTTTGAAATTAATAGCGGGAAAGTAACCTTTTTGAATATCATGGCTCACTAATGGGTCAATGGTTAATTATGGTCGTTATCTAAGAAAATAATATGGAGGTTATAATGGGACTAAAACCAGATCATTGGATACGCAAAATGGCTCGCGAGCAACGCATGATCGAACCATTTGCAGAAAATCAAGTGCGCGATGGAGTCATATCTTACGGTGTATCGTCCTATGGTTATGACATCCGGGTCGCTGATGAATTTAAAATCTTCACAAACGTGTATTCTGCTGTTGTCGATCCAAAAAACTTCACTACCCGTTCAATGGTGGATTTTAAAGGAGATGTGTGCATCATTCCACCTAACTCATTTGCGCTCGCTCGTACAGTAGAATATTTTCGCATCCCGCGCGGCGTTCTCACGGTATGTGTCGGAAAAAGCACCTATGCCCGCTGTGGAATCATCGTCAATGTAACTCCTTTTGAACCAGAATGGGAAGGGTTCGTTACCCTTGAAATATCCAACACGACCCCTCTGCCAGCCAAAATATATGCTAACGAAGGAATTGCGCAGGTGTTGTTCTTTGAAGGGGACGAAGAATGCGAGATCTCTTACGCCGATAAAAAAGGCAAATACCAAAAACAGCAATCTATTGTCTTACCCAAACTATAACCGGAGGATCCCATGCAAATTTTTGGCAAATCAATGGTGGCGGAGTTTTTGGAAGATTTTATCGTCTTTCGCAATTTGTCCCCCATGGATAAACGCTTGCCAGCCCTTAAAGATTTGAGGGCTAAATTAAACTTAGCAAATAATGAAATACCGCGAAAACACGAACGTGCGTATGCCCAGGTGATTGTGTCTCTACTCACTGCTGCCCAAAGACTGCAAAACCACCAGGCAGAGTTAAAGAGGCTCATATTTATCGGTGATACACGAATGAGTGATGGGAATGCATTTGACAATATTTGTAACGCTGCCGGCTGGCAGGGGATTATCTTTATTGGCTCCGAAAACAACGAAGCCTTTCAGTTCGAAAGTGTCCCCACCGCTGGGGGGCACCTTATGGCGATTTCCAACCGATGGTCAGCATTAAATGCCAATGAAGAAAGAAATTTCAGGTCATTTTGTGCAAACCATAACCTACCAATTGATGAATCAACCGCGGTAATTATTGACCTTGATAAAACTGCCCTGGCAGCCCGGGGAAGAAACGCTCATGTAATTGATCAAGCCCGCATTCAGGCGGTACGTGATACTGTTGAAACCCTGTTAGGTGATTCGTTCGCCGCCGATCGTTTTCTTTCTTCCTATAACCAGCTAAATCAACCCGAATTTCATCCCTTCACTGCCGATAATCAAGATTATCTCGCCTACCTTTGCTTGATCCTGGGCAGCGGATTGTATGACACCGATAAAGTCATTCGCGAAGTGCGTGGGAAACGGCTGCTTACCTTTCGTCAATTTATCGATCAGGTTGAAACGCATAAAGACCAGCTTTCACCTGCTTTGCAACAAATCCATGCTGAAATTTATTGGAATGTGCAGGCTGGTGATCCAACTCCCTTTAAAGCTTTTCGACACAATGAATTTCTCAACACTATTCAACGGATGGGTTTCCTGCCCGATAATGTCCCCGCGGATAGTCTATTGAGAGACGAAATCACCATCACCGCTGAAGTCCGTAGACTCGCGCTTGACTGGAAAGAGAATGGCGCACTGGTCTTTGGCTTATCGGATAAACCAGACGAAGCCTCTGTTCCCACTCCGGAGCTAGCCCAACAAGGCTATCAAGCGATTCATCGCACGGTAACCCATATCGTGGGTAATTAAGGCAATCGCTTTTTCAGGACATTCTCCTTTGCTCTCGCAGTGCATTAATGAGTCCACTACAAAAAGGCTTGTCTTTAACGCAGAGACGCAAAGTCGCCAAGATTTTCAAAAAGATGCTCGATTTTTTATCTGTTTCATCCAATTTTTTCTCAATCTTCTTGACTACTATTTAAATTCTTTGCGTCTTGGCGACTTGGTGTTAAATATTTTATCTTTTTGCAGTTCAGCAATTAATTTAAAACCCATTGGTTTGTGGTATAAAGATACTATGAAATCCTTCTCAGAAAACCCAATCTACTCCCGTGGAGAAGAAATTGCGAACAGCATCACCCACGGAATTGCTATTGCATTATCAATTGCTGGTTTAGCAGTTATGACTGCTTTCGCTAGTTTATTTGGCAATGTTTGGCATATTGTCAGTGTCAGTATTTATGGAGCTACCCAGATCTTATTGTACACTGCCTCAACCTTGTATCATAGCATCCCCCTCCCCCGCGCCAAAGCGTATTTACGCGTGCTCGACCATTCGGCAATATTCCTATTAATTGCAGGAACATATACTCCTTTTACTTTAGTTAATTTACGGGGACCATGGGGATGGTCAATCTTAGGCTTGGTTTGGGGGATCGCCATCTTAGGGATTACGCTGCAGGGCATACTGATTCGTCAAAAATCGTTTGTTAATGCCTTCATCTACATTGCCATGGGTTGGATCGTGGTCATTGGGGTAAAACCATTACTTAATTCCGTACCACTAGGAGGGCTGCTCTTGCTCCTCGCCGGTGGTTTAGCCTACTCTTTTGGAGTAATTTTCTATATCTGGAAGCGCCTACCCTATAATCATGCCATCTGGCACGGCTTTGTCATGTTAGGGAGTATATTCCATTATTTTGCAGTGTTATTTTATGTAATTCCCCTTGCCCATTGAAGTTCATGTCAGCCAATCTACACAACTAAAATAAGAAAATTGGGTTCATTGCCCGGCGATATTCAATTCTAAATATCCATACCAAATTGGGATAGCAATCGGGTAAAAAGTCGCTTTTTT
>DYKV01000013.1:16272-33471 GCA_020722415.1 Anaerolinea sp. | reverse complement strand
TCTCAAATTATTTATCATTCGGTTGATGCTCAATTCTTCATACATAGTTTTATTTGCCTCATCACAGTTTTTTATTCTCTGTTACGAGGCAATTTCTATGCCATCTTGGTTTATTTGTTTATTATCACCCTCTTTTTCTTATCAGTTTTCATATTGTGAATTGCTGTGATTCATTATTGACAATGGCGCATAACTCTACTATAATACAAATTGTATTAATCCTACTAGGTTGAGCACATGCGAATCGTTTCCCCCACCTTAGACCATAATTCGCCCATTCCCCTCTATCAGCAGTTAAAGGAAATACTGATTGAGCGCATTCGCAGTGGTGTTTTTACCCTGGACCAACCATTCCCGACTGAAGCCCAGATTGTGAAGGAGTTTGACGTCAGTCGGGTCACGGTGCGCCGGGCATTGCAGGAAATGGTGCAAGAGGGCGATATCAACCGTTTCCCGGGGCGGGGGACTTTCATCATCCATAAAAAGGTCAATCGGGAACTGTCGCGTCTAACCAGTTTCACCGAAGATATGCAGGCGCGCGGTCAAACGGTTACTACCAAAGTGCTAGAGGTTTCGTTCGTGGAAGCAGGCCCGGTTGTAGCCGAGAAGCTCGGAGTTCAGCCCGGGGCTCGGTTGCTGTATGTCAACCGCCTGCGCCTAGTGGATCAAGATCCAATTGCTATCAATTTTTCTTATTTGAATCTTCCTCAAAAAGTGGAAATCAGCAAAGAAGAGTTGATGCAGACGAACTCTCTGTGGGCATTGCTCCAGAGTAAAGAAGTTCCCCTGTTAGAGGCCGACAAAACTATTGAGGCCGTAGCCGCCGATAAGCACCGGGCCTCCATGTTGCAGGTGCCGCAGGGCGCGCCGCTGCTGGTGGTGGAAGGGATTGTGTACACCAACAATCATATTCCAGTGGAATATTTTCAGGTCATCAGCCGCGGTGACCGTTATAAGTATGCCGTGCATCAGGCGCGCTGATATCACAATCCAATTCAACTGGCGGTTTCAGGATCTCGACAAGGAAAGGAGGTTACTATAGGATACTACAATAACTGCATGTGAAAGCGCACGTAATATTTTGAGCGGAGATTTCCAGGCAAGCCCAAAGAGAGGAGAGTGAAAACGCCCCTGTGATTCGGTTTGTCTGCCCTCCTAGGTAAGAGGAGGGTGCGTGGGAATCCAATGGACCCTATTACTTAGAAATATAAGGAGATTGCCATGCGTTCTAAAACTTTAAAAACTATCTTTCAGCTTTTGCTCATGCTGACCATCGTTTTGCTAACGGTGCAGTGCGCTGGTACGCCAACCCCCGCGCCACCTACGCAACCCCCGGCTGCCACCCAGCCACCCCAGGCTGCCACCCAGCCACCTACCGCCGCCACGGCTCCCCCGGCCACCCAAGCCCCGGCGGCGACCGCCGAAAAGCCTTATGCCGGGGTTGAACTGACGTTGGCTTCTATGACCGATCAATACGTTACCGCCTTTCGCTATCTCATCCCCATCTTTGAAGAACAGACCGGCGTCAAGATCACCATGGATGAGCTTGGTTACGTCGATCTTTATCAGAAACTGACGGCGGATTTTGTAGGGCACACCGCCAACTATGATCTAATGACCGTGGACATCGTCTGGAGCGGTGAGTATGCCAAGAATAAGTACACCCTGCCGTTAGATGATTTCATGGAGCGGGATAAAGCCGAATTGGGTCTGGATGATATTCTGCCGGTTGCCTGGACGCTGGGGGAATGGGAGGGCAAACATTGGGCCTATCCATTGGCGGGGTACGCCAATGTTCTGAATTATCGCAAGGACGTTCTGGCCGAGCACAACATCCAGCCGCCAAAGACCACCAAAGAACTATTGGATGTGGCTAAGGCGCTGACGGATGCAACCAATAATTTCTATGGCATTGCCTTGCTGGGCGCCAAAGGGCCGGCGGTGGCGCAGGACTTCATGGCTTGGGCGCAGCAACATGGCAGCACCATGCTGGATGAAAATGGCAAAATAAAGGTCAATACCCCGGAAAATGTGGCGGTGCTAGAGTTCATGGGCGAATTAATTAAATATGCTCCTCCGGGCACTACCGACTACTGGTGGGACCAGCGTGAGACCGCCTTCCGCTCTGGCAGCGTTGCCATGATGGAAGGTTGGAGCATCGCCCGCGCCGGCTATGAAGATCCCAAGATTTCCAATGTGGTGGGAAAAGTGGATATTACTGTGGCTCCGGTTGCCGAGGGAATGGAACCCCGCTATGGATTTGGCGGCTGGGGCATTGGCATCAATGCCGATTCGGACCCGAAAAAGCAAGAGGCGGCCTGGCTGTTTATCAAATGGCTCTCCACTCCTGAAATTCAGAAGGAATGGATCCGCCATGATGGTGCTCCCATCCGCCGCAGCACGTTAGAAGACCCTGAATTGGTTGCTGAGTACCCCTGGTTTCCAATTTTGCTGGAGTCCTTCATCAAGGGTGACGGCGATTACAGGCCGCGCATCCCGGAATACAGCATTCTCCAAGACGCACTCGGTAGCTACGTCAATGCATATCTAGTAGGTGAAATGGGCGCCCAGGCTGCGCTGGATGCTGCCCAGAAACAGATTGAAGAGAACATTCGGTAGCAAGGTGCAGATATTGAACAGCTTGGGTGCCTGTACTAGAGCAGGCACCCAAGATTTTTGATGCGGTAGACTGGGAGAATTGAAATTCTAATCCAGACAGGAGGAGCATCCTTTTGAAAACGCCGATGATTGCAAGACCTCGCTTAAGCCTCGGGGGCGAGCTTTCCTATCTTGGCATGCTGGCGCCGCTTTTAATCTTTGTGGCGGCGATTGCGGTGTATCCTTTGCTGTTTTCCTTTGGGATCAGCCTTTTTAAATATCGCCTGACAGACCCAAATCAAACAAAAACATTTATCGGGCTGGCCAATTACCTGCGGGCTTTCAGTGATCCAGTAGTGATCACTTCGCTCAAAGCAACGATTCTGTTTGTGGTAGGTACGGTAACCACTGAGATCGTCCTGGGTTTAGGGCTGGCTATGCTATTAGTGGCTGAGACGCGCCTGATGCAGATCATCCGTTCTTTTCTACTGATCCCCATGGCGCTGCCCTCGCTGGTGGTTGGCCTGGTCTGGAAATCGCTTTACAATGCCGATTTCGGGATCATACCTTATTACTTGAAACTGCTAGGTATCAGCGCGGGGCACGGACCGCTCGGCGAAATTTCAACCGCTATGCCTGCGGTGATTTTGGTGGACGTGTGGCAGTGGACGCCGTTGCTGATGGTGATTTTTTTGGCGGGTTTGAAGAGTCTGCCGATTGAGCCATACGAGGCGGCTCGGGTAGATGGTGCCTCTCGCTGGCAGAGCTTTGTTTTTATTACCCTGCCGCTGCTGAAGCCGACCTTTTTGATCGCTTTATTGCTGCGCACCATGCAATCTTTTAAGGTATTTGATATCATCTACGCTACTACCGCTGGCGGGCCCGGCACCGCTACCAGCGTATTAAATTACCACATCTACACCGTGGGCATGGTCTTCTTCGATATGGGTTATGCTGCATCTCTGGCAAACATTTTGTTGGCCGTGGTGGCAGTACTTTCTATTTTATACGTAATGGTGCTGGAGCGCCAGCAAGCTTGACTGTGAGGCAGCCAAAATGATAATGAAGCAAAAAGCCTATGAGAAAATCCTGCTGAATGGACTGGTCATCCTGGTCATTTTATTTTTCATGATTCCAATTTATTGGTTGATCACCACTTCGTTCAAATTTGGCCGGGAGGCATTTGTCATTCCCCCCAAGTGGGTGTTTTTCGAGTTCACCCTGGACAATTACATTGAAGCAATTGAAGTGGCAAAGGTGGGGCGATTCGTGGCCAATAGCCTGATCATCTCCACTGGCGCCACCACCCTCTCATTGCTGCTGGGCATCCCTGCCGGCTACGCTTTCGCTCGCTCGAAATCGCGGCTGTTAAATTCATCCTCCTTTTTCTTTCTGCTGCTATTGATGGTGCCGCCGGTGGCAATGTTGATTCCCTTTTATTTGATTATGCGCAATCTGAGCCTACTGGGAACCTATTGGGCGGTCATCCTGCTGGATACGGCATTCGACGCTTCCTTTGTGGTGTGGATGATGCGCAGTTACTTTGTCGATGTGCCTAGAGAGATGGAGGAGGCGGCGTTGGTGGACGGCGCCACCCATTTTGACGCCTTCTTTAAGGTGGCTTTGCCATTATCCATCCCGGGCATCATCGCTTCGGCCCTGTACTGTTTTATTTTTTCCTGGAACGACTTTCTCTTCGCCTTGATGCTGACCTCCCCTAAGACCAAGACCATACCACTGGGGATACTGGCCTCTTTCAGCGCGGTAGAAATCGGTTGGGGCAGGATGGCGGCAATGAGCATGTTCGCCATCATCCCAGCAGTGATTATCGCCCTGTTCCTGAACCGGTACTTTGTCCAGGGTTTGACGTTTGGCGCGACGAAGGGATAATTCGGTGACCGAACGAACCTGTTACCAGGGTGGCACGCTACTCATCGGTGATTCGCTGCAACCGGTAGACGATATGGCCCTGGTAGTGGAAGGCGAGCGCATCCTTTCCATCGGTGCGCCTGATCCTAACGCCCGTCTGGTGGACCTGAGCGGCAAGCTGGTGTGTCCCATGTTCATCAATAGCCATTGCCACTTGGGGGATACCGGGCTTAAGGAGCTGGGCGTGAACCTGCAAATGGAAAAGGTGCTCAACCCACCCGAAGGTCTCAAGCACCGTTATTTGAGCGGCTTGAAACCCGAGAAGCACCAGGAGATGATGCGACACGGGCTGGTAGAAATGTTACAGAATGGCATCATCGCCTGCGCCGATTTTCGTGAGCAGGGACTGGCGGGGGTACGCGCCTTGCGTCAGGCGGCCGCGGGGCTCCCTATCCGGGTAGCCATTTTGGGGCGGATGGACGAATCGGCCTCGCCGCAACAGATTGAAGCGGAGGCCCACGCCCTGATGCAAGAAGCGGATGGTATTGGCGTGCGCGATGCTGGTTCTTACGATTCCCAAATGCTAAAACGCATTCGCGCCGCTTATCCACAGCGCATTATGGCCGCGCATGCAGCCGAGCGGCGCTGTGCCGAGCAAGCATCTTTTGCCGAAACTGGCCGTGGGCAGGCATTGCGCACTTTGGAATGGGGCCCAGACTTTTTGGTGCACCTAGTGCACAGTCCGGATGATGAACTGCGGCTTTTGGCTGAGCAAGGGGTGGCGGCAGTGGCTTGCCCGCGCAGCAACGGCATTCTGGGCGATGGGCTGCCCAACCTGGCCAAATGGCATCGGCTGGGGCTTACCATTGCTCTGGGCACTGATAATGTGATGTTCTGCTCGCCCGACATGACCCGTGAAATGGATTACGCCTCGCGCCTGGCGCGTGGCCTGGAAGAAAGCACTACCTGCCTGGATACCCGAACGGTGTTACAGGCGGCGACCATTGGCGGGGCGCGTGCCCTGAAGCTGGAGAATCGTTTGGGCAGCCTGGTACCAGGTAAGGAGGCTAGTTTTATTGTGTTTGACTTAGAGCGCTACAACATGACCTATGTCCATGATTGGATTAGCGCCGTGGTGCATCGGGCAACTGTGGCCGATATCGAACGTATTGTGGTAGCGGGTAAGAATTTACAGGAATATCTTTGATCGAGATTTTATAAGGAGAAGAGGAACATGGATAAGATGATGCGAGTTATGTGGTGCGAACGCCCCAATCAGGTGGAAATTCGCTATCAGAAGGTTTACGAGGTAGGCGACGACGACGTTTTGATCAAAGTGGCGTATACTGGTGTTTGTCCCTGGGATGTGCGCGCTTTTTACGGACTCAAATCGTCGGTGGCTTTTCCCCGAGTGCTAGGCCATGAAACTTCGGGCATCGTGGTGGAGGTGGGCAAGAATGTGACCCATTTTAAGGTTGGGCAACGGGTGGTGCCAGACTTTATTGTCAAGTGTGGAGTGTGTAAGGCCTGCCGCACCGGCCGCAGCAACCGCTGCCTGAACCCGACCTTTATGCAGTTTGGTGGCGGCTACGCCGATTACGTGCGAATCCCCCAGCAGAATGTGTACCAGATTACCCGGCCCGAGACCAGCATGCGGGCGGCGGCTTTCACCGAACCGCTTTCCTGTGTTTTGCGCGGCCAGGAGGGGCTGCATCTTTACCCGGGCGAAGTTGAACTCGTGGTGGGGGTGGGCCCGATTGGGCTGATGCATCTGCAGGTAGCACGCACCTTTGGCGCCCGCGTTATAGCCTCGGACCCCAACCCGCAACGGCTGGAGAAAGCCCGCGAGCTGGGAGCAGAATGGGTGATCAACCCTGACCAAGAGGACATGGCCGATTTCGTTAAAAAGGTTACCGACGGCTGGGGTGTAGATGCGGCTGTTGTCACCGTGGCTTCAGCCCGGGTGATCGAGGGGACGGTTCCCCTGCTAGCACCCGGTGGAAGGCTGAACATTTTTGCCGGTATCTATCCCAAAGACGAACTCAAGCTGGACCCCAACCTGATCCACTACAATGAACTTGTTATCACCGGTTCGGCTGACAGCACCCCGCAGAACTACCAGAGGGCATTGGCGCTCATCGAGAGCGGGCAGGTGAACACCGAAACCCTGATCTCTCATCTGTTGCCACTGGAGAAACTAGCCCAGGCTTTTGACATGGTCAAGAGCCAGGCTGGGCTTAAGATCATGATGAATGTGAACGGCGAGGTCTAGTGGAGCAGAACCGACCCTATGTGCTGGCGCTGGACGTCGGCACTTCGTCCCTGAAGGCGGTGATCTACAGCCGCTCAGGAGAGACGCTGGCCGCCGCAGCGCAGCGCTATGACTACGTTTCCCCTCAACCTGGCTGGGGTGAAATGGATCCGGAATTGTGGTGGAAAGCTCTGACCGCGGCGATAGCCCAGTTGGGGCAAAGCTGGGATTTGTGCCAGGTGCAAGCGGTAGCTCTGACAGGGCAGATGCACACCGCCGTGCTACTGGATGCGGAGCGGCGCCCTATCCACCCAGTCATTCTCTGGTTAGATCGCCGCTCCAGCGCCGAAACCCGCGAACTGCAGCAAGAGCTGAAGCTGCCTCCTTATCACCTCAACACTACCTATACCCTGCCCAAGCTGTTGTGGTTGGCGCGGCACCTCCCTCAGGTGGCGGCGCAGGCGCGCTACCTGTTGTGGCCGAAAGATTATTTGCGCTTCCGCCTCACCGGCCAGATTTTCACCGACCGGACCGAAGCCGGCGGCGCCGCCCTGCTGGATTGGGAAACGAAAACATGGGCGGAAGAACGCCTGAAGCGCGTCGGGTTTAGCCCCGAAATTCTGCCTCCGCTACGCCACTTTACCGATGACGCCGGCCCGCTGCGGACCGATGTAGCGCAACAACTGGGCTTGTCGCCGCAGGTGCGAGTGATCATAGGCGCTGGCGACGTGCTAGCGTTGGTAACTGCGGCGCCGCCGGCCATTGGCCGAGCGACCTGCTCGCTTGGCACTTCCTCAATGGTATTTACCCAACTGGCAGAAGGGCAGGTAGTTGAAGACCCCTTAGGGAGGCTGTACACCTATCCGCTGTTGCCTTATCCCTTGCTGGGGGGAGTGTCCTCAACCACCGGGGCGTCCCTACAGTGGCTTTGGCGCGTGGTGTTTGGCGAAGCGGAAACATTTGAGCAGATGATTGCAGAGGCGCTACGTATCCCTGCCGGAGCCGACGGCCTGATATTCTTGCCGTACCTATCTGGTGAACGCAGCCCCTATTGGAACGACGATCTGCGCGGCGCTTTTTACGGATTCACCATGACCCATTCCCGGGGGCACATGGCGCGGGCGGTGATGGAGGGTATAGCTTTCAGTTTGCGCTGCCTGCTCGACATCTATGCAGAACTAGGGGTGAGGATTACTGAGATTGCTTTGGCAGGCGGGGGGGCTGGCACTACAGGCTGGCCGCAGATGATTGCTGATGTTTGCCAGCTGCCGGTGTTGGTTTATTCGGGACAGGAAACAGTAACCCGTGGCTTGTACGCCTTTGCTTGCCTGGCGCTTGGCGACGCTGCTTCTTTCAACGAAGCGCTGGGGCGCACCTTTGGTGCCGGCGAAACAGTATTAGCGGATACCACTACCTCTGCCGCTTATGACCCGCTCTACCGCTGCTACCGGGCTTTGAGCGATTTTGCCCACCAGACTCTTTCCAGACTGGAACAGGTTTATTTCTCACTGGGGGGCTAAATTTTGATTTCAATTAAGGAGTAATCGTTATGACAGGAAGATTAAGACGTATGAATCGGCTGTTCATCGGCAGGCAGAAGCGCTGCCTGCTTTCCCCCCTCGATCATGCGGGATGGCTTGGGCCGGTAAGGGGGCTGGACAATCCTCGAAAAATTGTCCAACAGGTTATCGCCGGCGGCGCCAATGCAATTCTGGCTTCACCCGGCTTCATTCGTGAGGTTGCCCCTATTCTGCCCAATGACACTGCCGTGGTGCTGCGCCTGAGCATCACTGCCGGTTTGAGTGCGGCCGGCACCCAGGAGACACCCGCTGCTTCATTGGATACCGCCCTGCG
The DNA here is from genome assembly GCA_020722415.1 of Anaerolinea sp. Lineage (GTDB taxonomy): Bacteria > Chloroflexota > Anaerolineae > Anaerolineales > UBA4823 > UBA4823. Next base: position 24,899 of record DYKV01000013.1, on the reverse strand, counting down.
GATGGATGCAGACGCAGTGGCGGTTTCGGTCTTCTTCGGGCGCGACGGCGACATTGAAATCTATCGCTGGCTGGCGGAATTGATTGGACGGGCTCAGCCATACGAAATGCCGGTTGTGGCAGAGATGATCCCGCCGCAAGACCGACTGTACGAAGCCGACGCCATTGCCCATGCTGCCCGTATCGGTATGGAGATTGGTGCGGATGTGATTAAGACCTATTATTGTGGGAGTGTGGACGGCTTCCACAAGGTGGTTGAGTCATCGCCGGTGCCGATTATCATTGCCGGGGGACCGCAAAACGGCGACATTTCTACCATAGAGATGGTGCGCGAGGCCATGGCTTCCGGCGCTGCTGGAGTGGCAATAGGGCGACGGGTGTGGCAGTCGGATGATCCCGAAGGAGTAACCCGCCAGATTGCCGAAGTTCTTTGGGGATAAATTTCGCTGAATCGGTGGATAGGAAAATGGTGCAGCCAAGCTAGGCTGCCCATTTTGCCCATCCAGATATAGTGCTAAATCCATCTTTGCCAGAAAAACAGGTTAAAACCCATCGGCAAAGGCATCAATAACGGGTTTTATGTCATCCATCATGGGGTAGAGGATCGGGCAGGTAACTCCTGCGTCGACGTATTCTCGCACCTTAGCCCGGCATTCGGCTGAAGTGCCCACCGCCATCAATTCCCGTACCACTTCATCAGGAATGACTTTACTGGCGCGGATATAATCTTCCTCAGTGGCCGGCCAGCCTAAAATCGATTGAACTTTTTCCAAAAGTTCTTCGCTAACACTGCTGGCTTTCATAATATGCGGTTCGGTCCCCAGGTAATACGCCACCAGTTTTTTCCCTTCGGCCATGGCAGCCGCCGGATCTTTGTCGGAAAGGCAGCACACCAAAAGTTCGGGGCGATCTACCTGCTCCAAGGTTTTGCCGACCTTCTTAGCACCCTTTTCCACCAGCGAAACCGCCCGGCGGATGTAACCAGTGGAAACGACGTAATTCAATACTACTCCATCACCTATTTCGCCAGCCAATTCCAGCATCTTATCGCCGGTGGCCCCAATGTAAATGGGAATGTCACGAGGTGATGTGTCGCCATAGGCGACATCCAGTTTGATTCGATCCAGGTGCACGAACTCACCTTGGTAGGTGGTCTCTTCCATGGTGAAGAGCTGACGGATGGCCTCCACGTATTCTTGCATGGCTTTAAGCGGCTTGTCTCGTTTGATTCCCACCCGGCTGGCAATCGGTTCCCACCAGGCGCCTAGCCCTAGCATTAGCCGGCCGTGGCCGTTCACTTTGCCGCCCAGTTCCCACATCGTGCTCCATGAAGCGGCAATCACCGCTGGGTTGCGGGTCCAAATGGGCAACACGCCGGAGCCCAGCCGCAGACGTTTGGTATAGGTGAGAAAGGCACTCATCATCACCACACAATCTCTGGCCAGACGCGTATCCGCCTGCCATATTTCGCTAAAGCCGCGTTCTTCGGCATAGCGGGCCATATCCAACTCGTACTGGATGTTGTGCTTATCCTGCATATATAGTGCAATCCGTTGTTGAGCCATTGCTTCACTCCTAAGGGATATTAGATTGTGAATTAAAACCTTGTATAGCCGTTCGCTTGCTGCCCATGAAAGCTGCCGGGCGCTTCTATGGCGAGGCGATTTCTCGACTCAAGACTTTTCTTTCTTATATTTTATGAGTCTTCTGCAATTAGTCAATCTTTACCGCAGCAATCAGCAATTCTCAATATGGAAAATAACAGGCAAAAACCTTGCCAAAATTCGCTAAACAGGGAGTTTTTATTAGGTTCCCATAACGATATTCATCTAGAATTTATAGCTGGGATGCGCTTCTTTGTCATTTTTTTTCGTTTAGGTAAGGTGAAAATCCATTCAAGCGGTGCACTTTTTCGGTTTTCCTGGCTTTTTGGGCAACATAAACTTTGCTGTTAATCGCTTGGAGTGCCGAAAAAACAATACCGGATAGGTTTGGTCTACTTTATATTGAGAATTGCGGGCACAAAAGCTGGTTGACGCGAAAAATGCTGTGTTAGTCGCTGTAGAAGGCCAGTGGCTAGCCATAATGCTCAAAATAATGACGAGAAGCTTCGCAATAGGCAAAGAAGGTCTCCTCAGGTGCAAACCACAGTTCCAGGAGCTGTCCGGTAGCATCGTTAATGTATACTAGCAGAGTGCATTTAAGCCCACAATCATCGAACCAGGCATGGTCCGAACTATCGATTTGCACCAGCCCTCCAAAACATGTTCTCCGTTCGTGCATCTGATGTGTCTGTAACTTTTTATCCCCTTTGGCTTCCAGATATTTTCTTCGATCATGATGCGCCGCACACTCTCCCTCGAGAGCTGTAAACCATGGATTTCCGTTAACTTCTCATGTGCTAATGTTGGTCCAAAGTCTTTGTAACGGGCACGAATGAGGTCAATTACTTCCCGGATGATTTCCGTATCCAAGCGATTGTTGCTCGGTTTGCCTCGCCGTTTACTCACCAATCCTTGCGCGCCTTGTCCTCGATATGCTCGAGTCAGACGTTTTACATGCCTTACACTCAATCACAGCATTTGAGTTGCTTCTATTTGTGTCAATCGTTTTTCTTTGACATGTTGGATTATTTCCAATCGGCTTAGTTCTTTTTTACTCAGTGTTAGTAGTTCATCCACTTCTATATACCTTTTAATGGGGATATTTTAACTTTGCATAAAGGGGACTCTACTACTTTGCGCTAATTTAATTTGTCAGACATTTGACATTTGCGATAATTTCTGTTACACTAGAGTTGTCAGACAAATTCTAAGAAAAGGTGTATTATGTCAACTCTCCTAGTTCGCCATGCAACCGTGTTGGTGACGATGGATGATCAGCGGGCTGAAATAGCTGATGGAGGTTTATTTATCCGAGATGGGATAATTGATCAAGTGGGGAAGAGCGATCAATTACCCAAAACTGCAGATGAAGTGCTTAATTTAGATGGATATATTGTTCTTCCTGGGTTAATTAATACTCATCATCATTTTTACCAGACCCTAACGCGGGCGATTCCAAATGCTCAAAATGGAAATTTATTTACTTGGTTAAAAACCCTATATCCTATTTGGGCAAATCTTACCCCTGAGGATATTCAGATTTCTACGAAAACAGCCCTGGCGGAATTGGCGCTCTCTGGCTGTACAACCGCATCTGATCATCTGTATTTGTTTCCGAATGGTTCACGGTTGGATGATGAAATACACGCTGCCACTCAAGTTGGATTGCGTCTCCATGCTTCAAGAGGATCGATGAGCTTAGGAGAGAGTAAAGGAGGGTTACCTCCTGATAGCGTAGTCGAAGAGGAAGATGCTATTCTGAAAGATTCCCAGCGATTAATTGAAACCTATCATGACCCCAAGCCGGCATCTATGCTGCAGATTGTTTTAGCGCCCTGCTCACCTTTTAGCGTTAGTGGAGAGTTAATGCGCGAATCAGCGAGATTAGCCCGCCAATACCATGTACACCTTCATACACATCTTGCCGAGACAAAAGACGAAGAAGTGTTCTGTATCGAAAAGTTTGGTCATCGCCCCGTGGATTATATGAAAAAGGTGGAATGGATCGGGGAGGATGTTTGGTTTGCTCATTCTGTGCATGTGAATGAAGAAGAGATTGAGGTTTATCACCAAACCGGCTGCGGGGTTGCCCATTGTCCAACTTCAAATATGCGGCTTGCTTCGGGGATTGCTCCAATCATGAAGATGATGGATAAGCAGGTTAAGGTAGGTATTGGTGTAGATGGGTCTGCTAGTAACGATGGCTCAAATTTGTTAGAAGAAGTTCGTCAAGCAATGTTGTTAGCCCGAGTGAAAGCTGGTTTAGATGGCGCTTCATTATCTGGGCAAGATAGCAATCCTTTAATGACTGCTCGGCAAGCGTTGGAATTAGCTACCAGAGGAGGGGCGGCGGTGTTAGGACGCAGCGACATTGGGTCACTTTCGGTGGGTAAGTGTGCCGACTTCATCGCAATAAAATTAGATCGCCTCGAATATAGTGGTGCTTTGCATGATCCGGTTGCTGCGGTGATTTTTTGTGCACCCGTACAGGTAGATTTAAATTATGTCGCCGGTCGTCCCGTTGTTAAGGAGGGGCAGCTTGTCAATCTGGATGAAAAAATTTTGGTTGAGCAACATAATATAGCTGCTCAAAGGCTATTATTGGGTAGATAAGGCATGAGCACCGAAAGAAAAGAAGTGGCAATAAAGATCTCTTCTGCTCAGAAAATTCAAGGTAATTTAGCTGCCTTGATTACAAGGATGAAACCAGGCGAGAAATTGCCAGCAGAGCCGCAGCTAGCAAAACAATTTGGCGTTTCCCGAGCAACTTTACGGGAAGCCATGCGCACGTTTGAAACTCAAGGCATTCTGTTAAGGCGTCAAGGAGCGGGAACCTTTATCATGCAACCACCCTCAGTGATTGAGAGTGGATTAGAAGTGCTGGAAAGCATTGAGACGCAAGCGAAAAGGATTGGCTTAGAAGTTACTATGGGGGATTTAAAGATTGAAAAAAGAAAAGCGCTAGCACAGGAGGTGAAAGAATTAGGTTTATTGGAAGAAGATGAGGTGTTGCATGTCGCGCGGGCAATTTTAACTGAGGGGAAGGCGGTAGCTTTTTTGATTGATATCTTGCCTGAAGGAATCCTCGGTGATGAAGATTTAAAGGTGCAATTTCGTGGGTCGGTGTTGGATTTACTACTCAAACGCGGAAACCCAGCCTTACATTCTTCACGCTGTGAAATCAGTGCTATTCAAGCGAACCCAGAGATAGCAAAGATTTTCGGCGTTCAACGCGGGGATTCATTACTGCTATTTACTGCCTGGTTATACTCGATATCAGGTAGAGTGATAGATTATTCATTTAGTTACTTTCTGCCAGGCTATTTTCGATTCCATGTAATTCGGAGAGTCGGGCAGCGAGAAAATACCATTTAAAAATTAAAAATAAAGGAGCGAAGAAATGCGTAGTTTTATGGGTCGTGACATTTTGTCACTCAAAGATTTTGAACGAAATGAATTTTTCCGTGTTTTCGAGGTAGCAGCCGAATTAGAACCGATTGCGCGTAGCCGCCGCAATACGGATATGCTCAAGGAGAAAACTTTAGTGGCTGCTTTCTACCAACCCTCCACCCGGACGCGTCTAGCACACGAAGCTGCAATGCATCGCCTCGGTGGGCATGTAGTTGGTTTTGCTGACCCAAAGATGACCCGGGCTGGTGACTTTTATCAAGAATCGATTAAAGACACTGTAAAAATGCTCGAGTTTTATGGTGATGTGATTGTCATGCGGCATTTCCAGCAAGGCGCTCCACACGAGGCGGCAAAATGGGCGTCTATCCCAGTAATTAATGGTGGTGATGGATGGGGCGAACATCCCACTCAAATCCTGACGGATTTATATACCGTTTTGCGGGAAAAGGGGCGAATTGATGGATTAAAATGGCTGGCGGTTGGCGATATGCGCATGCGCACAATGCATTCATTGGCGTACGCATTGACCCAATTTGATTGCCCAATCACTTTCGTTGCACCTCCAGAAATGCGCTTAACTGATCAATTCAAAAATGAATTAAAACAGTACAGCCTTGACTATAAGGAAGCGGAGCATGTCGAGCAGGCAATTGCCACTGCCGACGTGATCCTTGTAGAACCAGTCGTTCAACCAGATTATACAAAATCACGCGATGAGCGTACGGGCAGTATTGATTTAACTCCAGCCAATTATAAGATCACCCGCGAGCTGCTGGCGACTAAGGCTAAACCCGATGCGATTCTCCTGCATTCATTACCGCGGATGGATGAGATTCCGACCGATGTAGATATCACCCGCTGGTCACGCTATTGGCAAGAAGCGTTTAATGGAGTGGTGATGCGCATGGCTTTGTTGGCTTTGGTATTGGGAGCGATGGAGTAGGATAATCAGATATCTGCGAGAATATACTTGGCTTTTCGGATATAGAACAGTCTGTGAAATCTTGCTGATATGTCCAAATAGAATGCAAGGTGCTGATCGATGAGTGATAGAAGAGATCTCACTCATCGAGAGCATCTTGCTCTATCCGGGCTTAGGCGAGTTGGCGGTGAACTGATAAACCATCCATGCGGATTTCTAACGAGCGTTTGCACTCGGAGAAAGTTATTACTATAACGCATGTTGTCTTATAAATGAAACCATTAAAGGTTGATTGAAGAAACTTCAAATGCAATATGCTAGCTCGGCACACCACTGATGATGCAGATTAAAACGGAAGTTCTTTGGTCCCATAAACCAAGGTATTGGATAAGGCAGAAGATTTATCTTGTGAAATGAGCAATTAATCATTATTAAGAGATATACGGAGGAACCTATGCAAACCTTTTTACACGGTAGAGATTTAATTGGTGATTTAGACTTCAGCAAGGAAGAAGTGGAAACTGTCTTGGATGTGGCATTTGACCTGAAACGAAAACGAGCGCTCAATGAGCCACATCCTTACTTGAGAGACAAAACATTAGCGATGTTGTTCTTCTTCTCCAGCACACGAACGCGTGGTTCATTTGAAGCCGGCATGGCACAGTTGGGCGGTCATCCAGCTTTTATTGAAAGCCGATCCACTCAAATTGCGCATGGCGATACCCCTAAGGAAATTGGTGAAATATTAGGTAGATATTATGATGGAATCGCAATCCGCCATGTTGATTGGGGGGTTGGTAATAAATATCTCAATGAGGTAGCCAAATATTCACGGGTACCAGTGTTAAATATGCAGTGTGATATTTACCATCCCTTTCAAATCTTAGCGGATTTGATGACAGTTGTGGAGAAGAAGGGACGCGATTTACGTAAAAAGAAAATGGTTGTTTCCTGGGCGTATGCTGCGTCTTATCAAAAACCAATGTCAGTTCCCCAATCATTGATATTACAAATGCCACGCTTTGGGTTAGATGTTGTGTTAGCCCATCCGCCAGAATTTAAATTAATGCCCGAAATCATGGAGCAAGCCCAAGAGCAAGCTCGCAAGTTTGGAACAGCGTTCGAGGTAATCAGCGATCCCAATGGCATGGAAGAAGCATTTAAAGATGCCGATATAGTATATGCCAAATCATGGGGCGCGATGGTGCATACGCCTGACGCAGAGGAAGGCGCTAAGATCATTAAAAAGTATGAACATTGGATAACCGATGAGCGGAAGATGAAATTAGCGAAGGAAGATGCAATCTATATGCACCCGTTACCAGCTGACCGTAACATTGAGGTCACGGATGGTGTTTTGGATGGTCCTAACTCAGTTGTCTACGATGAGGCAGAGAACCGATTACATGTTCAAAAAGCGGTTATGGCATTGACAATGGGATAAAAGTTCATAGAAGGTGACAGCCGGAAAACGATCGTCTGTTTGGCGACTGTCACCAATCGGAAAATTTGGAGGAAATATGGATAAACGACGAGTGGCAGTTGTAGCGATTGGTGGAAACTCGCTTATTAAAGATGAAAAACACAAAACAGTAGAAGATCAGTATGAAGCTGCAAAAGAGACTACCTACCATATAGCGGATATGATCGAAGCAGGCTGGGATGTTGCGATTGGGCATGGGAACGGACCGCAGGTTGGTTTTATCTTACGGCGCTCTGAAATTGCCGCGAAATTTGAAGGTATGCATGAAGTACCCTTGGATGTATGCGGCGCTGACACGCAAGGCGCAATTGGTTACGCGCTTCAGCAAACCTTGCAAAACGAACTTTATCGCCGGGAAATTAAAAAGAATGTTGCTACAGTTATCACGCAAGTGTTAGTAGATCGAAATGATCCGGCTTTTCAAAATCCAACCAAGCCAATTGGAAGTTTCATGGATGAAGCCGAAGCGATGCGGCGTAAGCAAGAGATGGACTGGAATGTAGTCGAAGATGCTGGGCGAGGATGGAGACGGGTGGTTGCCTCACCTTTACCAAAAGAGGTTGTGGAATTCGATTCGGTTAAAACCTTAATTGACGCCGGGGTCATCGTTATTACGGTGGGTGGTGGCGGCATACCGGTTGTGGATGTTGGGAATGGTGAATACCGCGGCGTTGCCGCAGTAATTGACAAAGATTATGCTAGCAGCTTACTTGCTCGGATGTTAAAAGCCGATCTCTTTCTGATCTCTACAGCAGTGGAGAAAGTAGCCCTTAATTTTGGTAAGCCTGATCAAAAGTGGATAGATCGGATGACATTATCCGAAACGAAACAATACTTGGCAGAGGGGAAGCATTTTGCGAAAGGTTCTATGGCGCCAAAAATTCAAGCGATCATTTGGTATCTGGAAGCGGGAGGTAAGGAAGCGATCATCACCAATCCGCAGAACATCGGGCGAGCTTTACGCGGCGAAACCGGAACTCATATTGTTCCTGATTAATCATGTGACCATTTAATTTTCTCTAATGAAAAACAGGAAGTTCTTCACTAGAGAATTTTTCTAGTTTAGGTATAATGAGTTAGTTGTATAGGTGAAAGGAGGTGCACTGGCAAAAGATAAATAAATAATTGTTTCCCTAATTGTCAACTTAATCCTATATTCTAATGAAGAGGAGAAGTTCAAAATGGATCTGAAAAAGTTAGTGAAAATA
>DYKV01000013.1:14143-16172 GCA_020722415.1 Anaerolinea sp. | reverse complement strand
GCCTCCCGCCGAAGTGACTGGATTTCAAATTCCAGATATTGAACAAGGGAAGTTCAATGTTGCTTTTGTTCTGATTGGACCTCATGATGATGGAGGTTGGTCTCAAGCCCACTACGAAGGCTTAGTCTACGTTCAGGAGAAGGTTCCGAATGTCCATACTGCATACATTGAAAACGTACCAGAAGGCGCCGATTCGGAACAGGTATTTCGCAGCCTAGCCCGCAAAGGCTTTAATCTGATCTTCGGTACCAGCTTCGGTTATATGGATCCAATGGCAACTGTTGCTGAAGAATTCCCCGATGTAATTTTTATCCATATCAGCGGATATAAATCAAACCAAAAGAATTTTGGGAACCTCTTTGGCGCCATGGAGGATATGAAATATTTGGCTGGTATGCTAGCCGGCGCACGGGCGAAACTGGATGGCAATCCAAAGATTGGTTATATGGCAACCTTCCCCATCCCCGAAGAAATCCGCCTTGGCAATGCCATTGCCTTAGGTATGCGCAAGGTTTGCTCTGATTGTACAATGGACGTGCGTTGGATCAACACTTGGCACGATCCCGTCTTAGAAAAAGAGGCGGCGGCATCTCTATTTGATGCTGGCGCTCAGGTGGTCTTCACCGGGGCTGATACACCTGCGGTAGCAGATGTTGCCCAAGAGAAGGGCAAATGGGGAGTCACCTATGACTGGTCGGGTTCCTGCAAGGTAGAACATTGTCTGACCGCTCCGTATTGGAACTGGGGTCCTGTTTACGCCAAGATTACACAAGGTGTAATTGATGGTACTTACAAGCCCGGTTGGGATTATTTTGATGCCGACAGCGGTGGTTTAGGCTTGTTCGGTTTCATGGAAGGTCAGGAATTGACCATGGGTGAGAAAGATTTACCGGCTGAGGTACTCACCCTGGTAAAGGACACTTTAGCAAAGATGCTTGCTGGTCAATTCACCCGCTTCGATGTATTTTCCGGCCCGATCAAGGATAACCAGGGCAACATTATTGTTCCTGAGGGCGAGAAGTTTCAACAGGCTGATCTGGATCAATTCCCGCCTGGAGCCCCGGGATTGGAGTGCAAGTACTGCATGTATTGGTGGGCGGAAGGAATTAACGCCGAATTGCCGAAACTTACTCAATAATTAATTCCTAATAGGGGGGGCAAGAACAGTTTGTTCTGCCCCCCTTTTTTCTCATGCAATCCTACATGTAACCAACAGGTAAGATTTATGGATGATGTGACCAAAACAGTCGATCAAAAGGAAAAAGTTATTCCCGTTGTCGAAATGCAAGGAATTGTTAAACGATTTCCAGGTATAGTGGCAAATGATCATGTAGACTTTACTCTATATAAAGGTGAAATCCATGCCCTTTTGGGAGAAAATGGGGCAGGGAAAAGCACATTAATGAATATCCTAGCTGGCTTGTATCGCCCCGAAACTGGATCCATATTCATTAAGGGAAAGAAAGTTGAGTTCCATTCACCAAAGGATGCGATCCAAGCCGGGATTGGTATGATACACCAACATTTTATGTTGGTTCCTTCCCAAACCGTTACCGAGAACATTTTGTTGGGATTGGATCAACCACGCTTTTTTATGAGATTAAACGAATACGACCGGATTGTGGAGGATTTGGGAGAACGATTTGGTTTAAAAGTGGATCCGAAAGCAAAAGTATGGCAACTTTCAGTTGGTGAGCAACAACGGATAGAGATTTTGAAAATGCTTTACCGGGGAGCTGATATCCTCGTAATGGATGAACCAACTGCGGTATTGGCTCCTCAGGAAATAGAGACGTTGTTCAATACATTAAGGAAAATGATCTCTGAAGGAAAATCGATCATTTTTATCAGTCATAAATTACCTGAGGTAATGGAGATCGCCGATCGGGTTACAGTTTTAAGTCAGGGAAAAGTAACTGCTGCAGGAATACCGGCTAAAAATGTAACCCTGCAGGAATTAGCCCGTTTGATGGTTGGGCGGGATGTTTTATTCCGCTTAGAGAAAAAACCCCAAGAAGCAGGCGCGGTT
>DYKV01000013.1:0-14043 GCA_020722415.1 Anaerolinea sp. | reverse complement strand
TGATTATGAAGAAATACCGCCAACCCCCCATTGGGCGTGGTTGGATGATTGATATGAATCAAGCGACCCGTTTCGCAGATCGTCTAAAGGAAACCTATGAGATCATTGTCCCGTCCGTTCAAACCCCAGTCCGTTTATTATCAGGCGGGAATTTGCAAAGAGTTATCCTAGCCAGAGAAATTTCGGGCAACCCGACGATATTAGTAGCTGTACAACCAACTCGCGGCTTAGATGTAGGTGCAATTGAAGGTATACAGAGATTGCTGCTTTCCCAACGGGAAGCTGGTTCAGCAATCTTGTTGATCTCAGAAGAACTTGAGGAACTGTTAGCTTTGAGCGATCGAATTCTGGTAATTTATGAGGGAAAAATCATGGGTGAAGTAACAGATGGTAATTTGGAGACAATCGGTTTAATGATGACCGGAACCCCTCTGGAGCAAATCCAATCAGGAGTGATTTAACATGGCAATCAAGCCAATCGAAAAACCTTCCTCATTTTTTCCATTTCGAATTGTATTTGAAAAAAGATTAAAAGAACCGGCGCATTGGGTTCCGTTCTTTGTATCCTTGTTGGCGATCATTATCGCATTGATTCTCAGTGGTGGATTAATCCAAATTGCCGGCGGAGATGCAATCAAATCTTATAGCCACATAGCCAAAGCTTCTTTTGGGAGTATAGGTGTTTTTTCGGATACTTTAGTAAAAGCAACCCCATTAATATTGGTTGGTCTAGCCTGTTCGGTTGCTTTTCGAGCGCGCTTATGGAACATTGGTGCTGAGGGACAATTTTTCCTTGGTGCATTCGGCGCCAGCGCAGTGGTTCTTACTCCCTTGTTACCCGCAAATACCTCTCCATGGATTTTCATTCCGGTGATGATGCTAGCGGGCATATTAATGGGAGCGCTTTGGGGTTTTATTCCTGGTTTTCTCAAAGCGAAATATAACGTGAATGAAATTATTTCTACTTTGATGATGAATTACATCGCCGTAGCCTGGAATAATTTCTTCATCTATGCTGTTTGGAGTGAGAGTGGATTTCAGATGAGCAAAGTCTTTCCAAAAACCGCTTGGTTGCCGCGTCTAGCCGATTATGCCAAAGAGGTGCCTGCGTTTCGAGGATTGACCACCCACCTTGGATTATTATTTGGGATATTAGCCAGTATCCTAGTCTGGTTCATTCTCTATCGTAGCCGGTGGGGATATGAAATTCGGTTGATTGGGGATAATCCTCAAGCAGCCCGTTATGCTGGTTTGAATATCACCCGTAATACAATTTTGGTAATGATGTTCTCCGGGGGTTTAGCCGGATTAGCAGGTATGTCCGAAATCACCGGGGTTGTGCACCGCCTGCAGGGTGCTATATCGCCTGGTTATGGTTTTACCGGGATTATCGTTGCCTGGCTGGCAAAATTGAATCCTTTTGCGGTGATCCTTGTCTCAATTCTATTTGGAGCGCTTATCCTGGCTGGACGCGAGATTCAACCTTCTGGGATCCCGAAAATGATTCAGGGGATTATCCTAGTTTGTTTGATTGCCAGTGATTTCTTCTTGCGTTATCAAATTCGCATTACACGACGAGCTTAGGAGGCAGCATGGATTTTGTAACGATCTTGCAAGCGGGTGTGGCAACGGGGACTGTTTTGCTTTTCGCTACGATTGGGGAGATATTCGCCGAACGCTCGGGAGTTATGAACCTTGGTGTGGAAGGGATGATGTTATTAGGAGCAATGAGCGCTTTCAGCACGGCAGTTAAATTTGGAAATCCGTGGTTGGGATTATTGGTGGCAATGATCTCAGCTGGATTGATCAGTCAGATCCACGCTTTTATCGCAATCCAATTGCAAGCGGATCAAGTTGTCAGTGGTTTAGCGTTGGGCTTTTTAGCAACGGGAGTCAGCTTGGTTTTAGGAGAAGGGTTGAGCAAAGCTGGAACCATCTCATTACTTCCTAAATTCTCTATACCTATACTTGCTCAGATCCCTGTTCTAGGTCCTATCTTTTTTGCTCATCAAAGTATATTGGTTTATTTTGGTTATCTGCTTATACCTGCCAGCTGGTACTACATCAACTATACCCGCCCGGGACTTAATTTAAGGGCAGTGGGCGAGTATCCCGCCGCGGCTGATTCTTTGGGTATCAATATTTATCGGCAGCGTTATTTCTATGTCTTTGTCGGTGGGGTATTGGCCGGTTTAGCTGGAGCAACCATCAGCTTAGCTATTGCACCTGGTTGGTTTAGTGAAATGACAACTGCTGGTCAAGGATGGATTGCGGTAGGGTTGGTCATTTTTGCTCAATGGGATCCTTTCCGGGCAGCGTTTGGTGCCTACATCTTTGGCGCCTTACGCCGATTGATCCTCGATATTCAAGGACCGATGGTTTTATTTGGGCTGAAGAATCCATTTTATTACAATCCTTATTGGGGATTCTTCTTGCAGATGGTGCCGTATGCATTTACTATCGTTGTTTTGGTGATCGGCTCACGAGAGGCGATTCGGAAACGAATTGGTGCGCCAGCCGCATTGGGTTTACCCTACATTCGCGGCGAAAGGGGCTTATAACTTTATTCTAAAGGATTAATCAATGGGTTCTTTTATCGGTTATCGTTGTTCTATTTGTCAGCATGAATACTTACCTGGTAAGGTTCAATATAATTGTCCTCATGATGGGGGCAATCTAGATGTGATCTTGGATTATCCAACCATACAAAAATATGTAGGTCCGCACCAGATATTAGAAAGTAAAGAGCCATCGTTATGGCGCTATTTACCTATTCTACCAGTCAGTGAAGTGGGGTATTATGACACACCATTTCATCGAGCTGGGTATACGCCAGTTTTTTCTACACCCGGTTTAGGCAAAGAATATGGTATAGCCGATCTATGGATAAAAGATGAGAGCCGTAATCCAACTGCATCATTCAAGGATCGGGCTAGCGCGGTGGTGGTTGCCCGGGCGCGGGAAATCAAAGCTGATGTGGTTGTGACAGCTTCCACCGGTAATGCTGGAGCCGCGTTAGCCGGGATGGCAGCAGCAATTGGACAAAAAGCGGTGATATTTGCGCCCCGCACAGCACCGCCAGCAAAAATCGCCCAATTGCTTGTTTTTGGCGCACAGGTTATCCTAGTGGATGGGAACTATGACAGCGCCTTTGATTTAACTATTCAGGCTTCCCAAGAGTTTGGTTGGTATTGCCGCAATACCGGTTATAATCCCTTCACCGCTGAAGGAAAAAAGACAGCCGCTTTTGAAATTTGGGAGTGGTGGGAAACTATTCACCAGGGAACCGTGAAACCTAAAAAATTAGCTGTGTTTGTTTCAGTTGGCGATGGGAATATCATTTCGGGCATTCATAAAGGATTTAAAGATTTGTATGCCCTGGGATGGCTGGATAGGATACCACGCATTATTGGAGTTCAAGCGGAAGGCTCAGCAGCCATTGCAAATGCATTTCGTCAAGGAACAGAGGAAATTATTCCGGTTTCAGCCAATACACTTGCCGATAGCATCTCGGTTGATTTACCGCGCGATGGCGTACGAGCGGTGCGGGCAGCCCGAGAAACAAACGGCACCTACATCACTGTAAAGGATAATGAAATCCTCGGCGCGATTGCCGCATTAGGAAAAGCAGGTATTTTTGCTGAACCAGCTGGAGCTACCTCGTACGCTGGGTTTGTAAAAGCTGCCCAAGCCGGCTTACTCAATTCCGATGAAGCGGTGTTGGTACTCAACACTGGCAGCGGGCTGAAGGATGTCAAAGCAGCGATGCAAGCGGTTCACGAAGCCCCCATCATTGAACCAAATATGAGAGCTTTAAAACAGTATATGAAAAAGTAGCATGATTAATCGTCCGCAAATTTCAGTTATCGCACCCGTATATAATGAGATACAGTCCCTGCCGGAGTTAGTCCACCGGGTACAAACTGTTCTGGATCAGATCGGAATGAGCTGGGAATTGTTGCTAGTGGATGATGGTTCTACTGATGGTTCAACCGAACTGATCCTACGGTTGGCAACGGAAAACCAACACATTCGGCCGGTTATTTTTGCCCGCAATTTTGGCCACCAACTCGCGGTTACAGCCGGGTTAGACTATAGCCACGGCAATGCAGTCATTATCATGGATGCTGATTTACAAGACCCACCAGAAGTGATAAAAGACCTGATCGAGAAATGGAAAGAAGGGTATGAAGTGGTGTATGCGGTACGCACCGAGCGCGAGGGAGAAAGCTGGTTTAAATTAGCTACAGCTTCCCTATTTTATCGGTTGATTTATCGCATCACCGATGTGAAAATTCCCCTTGATAGTGGTGATTTTCGTTTGCTCGATCGCAGTGTAGTAGAGGTATTGAAACAAATGCGGGAACGCCACCGTTTCTTGCGGGGTATGTCAGTTTGGGTTGGATTTAAACAAACCGGTGTGCCATATAGGCGAGCGGCGCGCTTTGCTGGAAAAACTAAATATCCTTTTCGCAAGATGTTTAAATTTGCCTTTGATGCGATCACCAGTTTTTCTTATTTGCCTTTACAAATCGCAACCTATCTCGGCTTTGTCTCGGCTGGCATCAGCATTTTGGCAATTCCGGTAGTTGTTCTCCTCCGCCAATCTGGATCGCAAGCTTTTTTCGGACAAGCTACTACGTTAATTGCCGTCTTATTTCTCGGTGGAGTGCAATTAATTTCACTGGGTATCCTGGGCGAATATATTGGGCGGATATACGATGAAGCTAAAGGAAGGCCGCTCTATATTGTCCGCTACCCAATCAATCAGGAAAACGGACAAAAACAAAAAGAAGTCTAATTTACCTAGTTGGAAATATCTATCAGGTACATCCGATAGTTATAAAATAATTTTAATATGATAGAGGAGTAAATTTAATATGGCGACAATTGATTTAACAGTTATCCCTGAACGGCGAAAAAGAGCTGTTCAACGGGTTCGGGAACGCAACATCATTATTCCGACTTTCGCGATGATGAAAGACCCCAGCCTTATCCCCGAGAAGATAAAAAATGAGTTGCGTTCGATCGGTCTTTGGGATTTGAACCCGCGTAATTTGTATCGTATTACTTGGAAAAATGAGCCGGTAGATAGTGGTGGGGGTTTTAATGGGGTTAATTACATGGAACTCCCCAAAAGCTTAACCGGTGTTGACGCACGCATAATTGTCCTGGTAGGAAAATGGTTTCCCACTGGTGCGCATAAAGTTGGCGCAGCATTTGGTTGTTTGGTTCCAAGATTAGTAACCGGCCAATTTGATCCAACCACCCAGAAAGCGGTTTGGCCTTCTACGGGAAATTATTGTCGCGGCGGCGCGTATGATTCGGCGTTACTGGCGTGTGAATCAATCGCCATATTACCAGAAGGGATGAGCCGCGAACGGTTTGAATGGCTGTCAAAAATCGCTGGTGAAGTTATCGCCACTCCCGGTAGTGAATCAAACGTGAAAGAAATTTTTGATAAATGTTGGGAATTGAGAAAATCGGGAGAAGATTTAATGATCTTCAACCAATTTGATGAATTTGGGAATTATCTTTGGCATTATGAGATAACCGGTCATGCGATGGAAGAAGTCTTGAAAAACACCATGCGCCCGAATGACACCTATCGCGGCATGGTTTCGGCAACTGGCTCAGCCGGTACGATAGCTAGCGGAGATTATATGAAACAACTGTTCCCTGCCAGTAAAATCTGTGCCAGTGAAGCGTTACAATGCCCCACCCTTTTAGAAAATGGATTTGGCGCCCACCGTATCGAGGGCATCGGAGATAAACATGTTCCCTGGATTCATAATACCAAAAACACCGACCTGGTGGTGGCAATTGATGATAATGCAGTTGTCAATCTAGCGCGTTTGTTCAATGAGCCGGTCGGTCGGGCTTACCTCGTCAAACAAGGGGTACCGCAACAGATGGTTGAAAAATTAGACTTGCTCGGTTTCTCGGGTATCTCTAATGTACTCTCTTCTATAAAAATGGCTAAATATTATGAATTAGGTGAAAATGACATTGTGTTAACGGTTCTCACTGACTCGATGCAACTCTATGGTAGCCGTTTGAAAGAAATGCACGAGGAGTTTGGTGAGTATACCGAAAACGATGCGGCTGCTCATTTTGCACGCTACTTAATCGGCCAATCCACCGATAATATGCTTGAGTTGCGCTATACAGACCGACGACGGATCCATAATTTGAAGTATTACACCTGGGTTGAGCAGCAAGGCAAAACCTATGAGGAAATCCTCGATCAATGGTATCAACCTAATTATTGGAAGGATGTTCAGAAACAGGTTGCAGAAATTGACGCATTGATCGAAGAATTCAACCATGATGTAGGATTACTCTAAGTATCGTCAGGAGGGTGTCGCAAGCGGAAATCAAAGCCGAGAGAGCGAAGACTTATCGCTGGCTTAGAAAAATTTCGTTTGGCGGCACACTCCTTTCTTCTCTTTCAAAATAAAAGACAAGCGATGATTGATCCCAACTCATTAGTGCTCGTTGTAGTGATGAAGTCCCCCCGTGATTTAGAGATAGCACGCTTACTGGGTTGGTATCGGATCCCATTAAGGTCCGCCCCCAAGATTATTGCAGTAGATTATCTCGCTTTTTATCAAACCGCAGCATTTCAAAGCGAGAAATGGAGCATTCGGTACCTGGCTTCGGTGAGAGGATACGAATTAACAACCCGAGCAGAATTGCTACGAGAAGAAATGGATCATCCCCACGCTAATCAGGAATATTATAAGATTCAATTAGGCCCCTTGATAACACTTACCAAACCAATTAAAGCGACCGATTGGAAACGGATCACATTTTTCTATACCACTGGCGAGTGTATATTAGGCGCTAATACAATTAGCGACTTAATCTTGAAAGAAGAAGATCGGCTTACTTTATGGCGAGCATTACGAGAGCGTTCAGATAAGGATTATCTCTCTCACAATCAGCTTGATTTACCCGAAGAAATACCCCCATCTATTTTAGCGATGTTGTTGGGGCTCACGACCGCACCTAAACAGCGATAATATCAGGTAAAATTATTTTATGAAGAAGATATTAATCAAAAATGGAAACATTCTTACTGCCAGTGAGAATTTTACTGGTGACCTGCTGATTGAGGGTGAAAAAATTATTGCAATTGGCAGCGATCTATCCCCCGAAGGCGGAGAAATAGTAGATGCCAGTGGCTTAACGGTGATGCCGGGCGGGATAGACCCACATACTCATTTTGATTTACCCATGGCGGGAACTGTATCATCTGATGATCATTACACCGGGCATAAAGCTGCCGCCTTTGGGGGAACAACCACGGTGATGGATTTTGTGCCATTTGATCAACCCACCCTAAAAGAAAGCATTCAAGTATGGCGGGAAAAAGCCGATTCTAAGGCAGCCATTGATTTTAGCTTTCATATAAATCTATCCAAATGGGACGACCAAGTTAAAACAGAACTACCCTTATTAGCTCAGTGGGGAATAACTAGTATTAAAGTCTTTACCGCCTACAATGGCCGCCTGCGCTTACAAGATGGGGAAATCTTCGCCGCCATGCAGGTTGCCAAAGACGCCGGTTTATTAACCATGCTGCATGCTGAAAATGGTGATGTTATTGAAATTCTGATCCAAGAAGCCCTTCGTGGCGGAAAAAAATCCCCCGAGTGGCATGCCTTAACCCGCCCTGCCTGGGGAGCGGTTGAGTCAACTTTACGAGGAATTGCTTTGGCTGCCCAAAGTGGAGCACCATTGTATATCGTCCACATGAATGCTGGAGGTGAGGTGGATCAACTCCAATATGGCCGGGAGCGAGGTCTACCGGTTATGGGGGAGACTTGTCCGCAGTATTTGTTTTTTACGGTCGATCATTTGCGCCGTAAAGATGGTGCAAAATGGGTTTGCTCCCCCCCGGTGCGAACCGTGACGGATAATGAACGGCTTTGGCAGGGTTTGACACAAGGAATAATTCAGACGATAGGCACAGACCATTGCCCATTTTTCTATGATGGTACGCATCCAATTCAGTACGAGGGTAAGGAAATCGCCATCCCGGGCAAAGAATTAGGCAAAGACGATTTCACCAAAATCCCTAATGGTTTGCCCGGTGTGGGCGACCGCCTGCCTGTGTTGTGGACTTATGGGGTACGTTCTGGAAGAATCACTCCCAACCAATTTGTCGCTCTCACTAGCACCAATCCAGCAAAAATCTTTGGTTTATATCCTCGAAAGGGAGCCCTCGTTCCCGGGGCGGATGCCGATGTCGTCCTTTGGGATATGGAACGGCGGATCACCTATGGCGTTCAAGTGGCGCAGCATCGTACTGATTATAATCTGTATGAAGGCTGGGAGTTGGTTGGTTTCCCAATTAAAGTGTTTTTACGGGGAAAATTAATTGTAGATGATGGAAAATGGTTGGGAAAAGCTGGCGAGGGTAAATTCCTCCCGCGCCAGGCAGGGGTCAATGTAATCTGACCTATCCATGCAATTTCTTGGTTCATTTTTGCTTCTCATATCGGTTATCAGCCCAGTCATGGCATTTGCCAGTGTGATGATCCTTCACCAGGCAAAACTAAGGATGGCGCTGATTTGGACAACCGCCTTTGGCGGGGTGATTTTGAGTTGGTTAGCATTTATCGGTTTACGATTAGCGTTACCGGTTTATGTTTCCCTCGCAATCTGGCAGCCACAATCGTTGTTTCTTGATTCACCAGCGCTTTTGGTAGATGGCTATAACTGGGGATTGGCATTTGCCTTACTCAGTCTGGGCTTGGCGTTCTTGTTAACCGAACCGTCTTTGAGTGAAGGGATAAGTTTTGTCTCTTTGGCGAGTGGCTTATTGGTAATCAGCTTAGCTTTATTTGCGGTTTTGGCGGGCAATCAATTGACCTTATTAATGGCTTGGGCAGCCATTGATTTGACCGAACTATTTATTTGGTTAAATCGGCCGCTTCGTCCTGAATTGAGAGAACGGATTATTCTAGCATTCGCCAGCCGAACCAGCGGGTTGATTCTTTCCACTTATGGTTTGGGGCAGGTCGGAGTTTATTTGTTGGCTTCGGTTTTGCGTTTGGGTGTATTTCCATTTCATATACCTTACGTAGATAATACCGAAATTCGGCGCGGCTTTGGAAGCATCCTGCGCTTAGTGCCACCTTTGGTCACTATCCCGTTTATTATCCGCTTGGCGGGATTTGGGCGAAATGAATCGCTCAACGGACTTATTCCATTGATTGCCTTCGTGGCATTATCCGCAGCGGTTTTGTGGAGCACTGCCGAGAATGAGCTGGAAGGGCGTCCATTTTGGATCATTACGATTTCTGCTTTTATTTTAATTGCCACTATCAAGAATCAACCTTCAGCCGCTCTAGCCTGGGGGATCATTCTAGTTAGCTTGGGAGGCACGATCTTTATAAGCCGGGTTGGTAATCGTTACTGGAAAACTTGGACAATCCTCCAAATTTTGATTTTATGCGGCATCCCGTTTTCCCCTTTATGGGATTTAAACCGCATCTATCAACCCCCGATTAACTTTTGGAGTTTATTGATATTTATTACCCATCTATTGCTGATCAGTGGATTTTGGCAGCATAGCCGAAAGAAAATGACTGAGAAACTGGCGGGAGAAAGGTGGGTTTCTGCGTTATATGGAATCGGATTGAATATGTTAGTTTTGATACCTTTCATAACCGGTTATACAGGATGGAAAAATCTTCTCCAAAGCGGTACAGATTATACATATCCTATTGCTCGTTCTTGGATTGAGTATTGGGTTGGGATCGTTATCCTGGTTTTAGGGGGACTCGGCTACTGGATGAAGTCAAGAATAAAAATCCCGCTGCGGATTGAGTATCAAAATTGGTTAAACTTTTTATCGTTTAGTTGGGTAATAGACTTCTTAAAATGGAGTTTTCGAAAGCTAACGGACATAGTTCATTTTGTAAACCTGGTGTTTGAAGGGCAGGGCGGAATTTTATGGTCTTTTTTGATATTGATATTGTTAGGGGCTTTTTTATATATGGTTACCGGTGGGGAATAGATCATGTGGATAAATGCACTGAGATGGGTTGCGTTAATTCTTATTGCTTTGGCAGGCGCTTATAATCTCATCGGTAATGATTGGCGGCGGATAGGTTTTGCTCTGACGGTTGAATTCGGCGCGATCTTTATTTTGGTCAGTTTCGATATACCTCTGTCGTTAGCTTTAGTCAAATTATTAGAAGGCTGGATGGCAATCGCAATACTGGCAACCAGCTTATCCACTCTTCCGTTGGTGAGTAAGCAGATTTTTGATTATGCCGATCATCAAAGGGGAGAAGACGATCCCCTTTCGCCTAAACTTTTTCGTATATTCCTGGCTGCACTGATAACAATTGCTCTTGTGATCAATATTTCTTTCATACATAATCTATTTCTCATGATTAATCTTGTCCAAACCATTGCCGGGTTGCTCCTATTAGGACTTGGAATATTAATGTGCAGTTTTCGCCAATCCATTTATTCCACTGCAATTGGGTTGTTGACTTTTATGGGAGGGTTTGAAACACTATTCACTGCCCTGGAGCCTTCAGTGCTTTTATTGGGATTATTGGCTGGAGTTGATTTAGCAATTGCCAGTGTGTGTGCTTGGTTGATTTTCATTCAGTCTGGAGCAATTGAATGAATGCTCCCATGATCTGGATTGGAATCCCGGCCGGGCTGACGATTGCCTTATTAGGGGTTTCTCGCTGGAAGAAATTAACCATTGGCATCGCGAGCCTGACCAGCTTAATCTTAACTGGTTTAGGTTGGTTATTGCCAGTGGGCAAGTTAATTAACATCGGTAACTTAACCTTTGAGATTAATCCCATTTGGACAATTTTAGGACGCCGGTTTGTGCTCGAATCGGCTGACCGGCCGTTAGTGATTTTCTTAAATCTGGCGTTGGCATTTTGGTTTATTGGCGCATTGGAATGCGATGTCTTTACTCCATTTGTTCCCCTCGCCATGGGAATAAACGCTCTCCTCATTGCTGCCAATTTAGTTCAGCCGTTTTATTATGGGGTTATTTTAATTCTGATCGCTATGGTTTTAGGAGTAGGAATGGCAGCGACAGGCAGCCACCGGGTGGGGCAAGGGATGATCCGTTTATTAGCTTTTCAAACTTTAGGAATGCCAATTTTATTGTTAATCGGTTGGATGACGAGTTCTTTGGAAATCAATCCCACCGAGACTGCCCAACTTTTTAGCATTCGTTTACTTGCCAGCGTTGGTATCGGTTTGCTCTTGGCTGTATTCCCTTTTCATGGCTGGCTGGGGATGATATCCGAGGAGAGTAATCCTTTTCTATTAAGTTTTTTATTTTTCATCATTCCTTTTACAACCAATATATTTGTTATTTTATTCTTTCGTCAATCGGCTTGGTTGAGTGGATCATTGTGGATGATTGCTTATTTTCGCTTGAGTGGTTTTTTGATGACCACAATCGGTGGCTTGGAGGCGGCATTCCATCGCCATGTAGGAAAATTAATGGGCTACACCATCATGGTAGATATTGGGATAATTCAATTAGTAATTAGTTTGGGTTTTGTCACCGCCGAAACCCAAGCCTTTCTCGCAATTCTATTTCCCTTTTTCTTTGGAAGCATGTTAAGTCTTGGCTTGCTGGGGCTATCGTCCCGTATATTGCAGGAAGATTCCAACCAAATCAGCCTGGATTCACTTGCTGGGGCAGGGGCAAGGTATCCCTTTAGTAGCATAGCCATTTTTGTGGCATTCTTGAGTCTTGCAGGCTTTCCGCTAACCGCAGGGTTTCCAGCGCATCTACCGATTTGGCAAAATCTTTTCCTGAATTTTCCCCTTGGCGGCTTCAGTGCTTTAGTGGGAAGTCTGGGCGTCCTGATTGGAAGCGTGCGTGCCTTATCCGTGTTCATGCGGGTTAAAACGGTGGTGCATTGGCTTGGCAGTGAAACTATTTATCAAAGGATACTTCTCGGAATTGGGATATTATTATTACTGGTTTTAGGCATCCTGCCACAACTTTATTTCCCGTTTGCCTTCAATCTTGGATTGATATTTATGGGTACTAGATAATGGCATAACTGAGTGCCATAAAGGGCAAATCGCAGTAAAATTCCTATCAAAATTGTAATGTGTGTAATCAAATGAATTTAGAAACGTTTCTATAAGTGAATTGCATGGTCAACGCTAACGATAAAGAAGACCTTGCATTGGTCAAACGAGCAAAGAAAGGTGACGCAGAAGCATTTGGCGAGATATTTCAGCGGCATGCTACTGGGATATTTCGTTATTTCTTTGCTCATCTAAATGACATACAGGATGCTGAGGATTTGATGGCAGATGTATTTTTACGTACCTGGAGGGCATTACCGGAGTACCGAGAAATAAACAAGGTTCCCTTTCGGGTGTTCCTGTTCCGAATCGCTCGCAACCGTTTAGTAGACCACTATCGCCACCAAAACGTCCGTTACTCGGATATCCTTTTAGATGAGGATATTGAGGATTTCCGAGATGAAAACATGCTAAAGGATGAAAGCGATCATTCTTTGCAGGTTGAGGTGCAGACAACAATGAAAAAATTGCGTGAAGATTACCGCACCGTCTTAGAACTACGTTTTCTAGGAGGATTATCCCCTGAAGAAACCGCCCAAGTGATGGGCAGATCGGAAGGTGCGATAAGAGTTTTGCAACATCGCGCTTTAGCAGCATTAGCTAAATTATTAGGGAGGGGAGAAGGATGAATAATACCCCTGATTTTTCTCTTATTGTCGCCAAATGCTTAGAACAGATGCTGGTCCAAGGTAAAACAATAGAAGAGGTAATAGACCAGTATCCCCAATACACAGCAGACTTACGACCACTCTTAGAATCAGCAATGTGGCTTGACAAGAAAAAATCTGAAATTAACTTGGCGAGCGATCGGTTATCCATTCGAAAAGAGCAGTTAATAAACCAGATTAGAAAAGAATCAACGATTTCATCCCGCCCAGGGAGAACTCTGTTCCCTAATTTGAGTTGGAAAAAAGCTTATTGGCAAGTAATTGCCATAATCTTGATATTGATCATCGGATTGAGTGGGGTTGGTGGAGGAGTAGCTTTGGCGGCGCAAAACAGCTTACCCGGCGATCCGCTCTACCCAGTCAAGATAAACTTGGAAAAAATTCCGTTAATGGTGATTTCCGATCCACTGCAACGCGAGCAAATCCTGTTGAAATACTCCCAACGCAGATTGCAAGAGAGTGAAACATTGTTAACCCTCGGACGGGAACAAGATTTGGAGAAAGCCCTCGAAAGCTATCATGAGGAAATTCAACAATTCTTACAAGGGTTGCCGAAACATGAGGCATATTTAGACCAACAGAAAAGCATCCAGCAAATGAGGACAACCCAAGCTCAGCTTCATCAAAACGAACAGCGGCTTAATCAAATATTAAAGGGTGTACCGGCACAATTAAAGAAGGAAGTCGTCAAGGCTTTAGCTCTCACTCAAGAAACTGTGACCGACGTAGGGCAGTTAATCGACACCTTAAATATTCAGTTGTCCCCCCTCACCGCAACCATGACCCCAACTGAGGAATCCGTGGCAACAACAGCATTGAACAGTTTACAAACTGCAGTTCAGGACGCCACGGCTACTACGATTGCCAGTATGATCCCGCCTGGTTTATTAAAGAAAACCCAAACAGGAGAAGTACCCCCTAATTTACCAACTCAAGTGAAAGTGAAACCAAGTAAAACCCCGCGACCGACAGCAAAGGCACGACCAGTCAATACGCATAAGCCATCACCGCCATCACCAGTGAAGCCAACTAAAAAGCCAAAACCTTAAGGATAACTTTAGACTAGCGGGCAATTTTCCAGAACAGTTTCGGTTGGGACAATAGAGGAAACTTCATGCCCGGCTTGCGACACAGAAATTATCAGCAATTCTCAATATAATGTAACCATTTAGCCAGATTGATTGCTGGTTGTCTTCGGCAGGATAAATCCCCGCTCCGGTTCATGGAAGTCAGCTAAAGCGACTGGCTGGGCAGCCCGAAGGGCTTTTTCGGA
>DYKV01000146.1 GCA_020722415.1 Anaerolinea sp. | reverse complement strand
TAAGTTACCATGCCGATAGAAAAAATCCTCTCTCAGGGGCAACAAAGCTGGCTGTTTTTCATTAAAAAATCCCAACAGTTTTATTAGCATGAGCTTCTTTATCTTGACACATCGCTTTTTCAGTGATAATCTTACGCTTGTTTAATGTTGCCGTAAGTATCTAATACCAAAGACAACAACCTTATTATCAAAGAAAGATGGAGATCGAAAGATGAGTGAACGTATTATTGGCACCGTCAAATGGTTTAACGCCGCGAAAGGCTACGGATTTCTCGGGCGTGAGGACGGAGAGGATGTTTTTGTCCACTTTACCGCCATTCAGACAGATGGCTACCGCAAGTTAGTCAAAGACCAGAAAGTCGAGTTCTCAATAGAAGAAGGGCCAAAGGGATTACAAGCTGCAAACGTAGTTCCTCTCTCATAAATTACAACTGAACATCGTCGATAACAGCAGGGTCAGAATATGACCCTGCTGATTTTTTAATCAAGACTACCATTCGGTATGGAAAACACCTTCTTGATCGATCCGCCGATAAGTGTGCGCCCCAAAATAATCTCTCTGCGCTTGGATCAGATTGGCTGGTAAGCGCTGGCTGCGGTAAGCATCATAATAAGCGAGGGATGCGCTCATTGCCGGCACGGCTACCCCGCTTGCTGTTGCAATTCGGATCACCTCCCGCCAAGCTTCTTGAGATGCAAGCAACGCCTGGCGGAAAAATGGCGCTAACATCAAATTAGGCAAATCGGGCTGCTCTTGATATGCTTTGCGGACATCATTAAGAAACCCGGCTCGGATGATGCAACCGCCGCGCCAGATCCGGGCAATCTCGCTCATATTCAAACGATAATCATAAACCTGACTGGCAACCCGCAACATCGCCATCCCTTGTGCATAAGAACATATCTTTGAGGCATATAATGCCTTGCCAATCGCATCTATCAGCCAGTTCCCATCGTTATCCAAATCATTGAGGGGACCGTTTAATAATGATGCGGCAGCCAGTCTCTCGCTGCGCATTGCAGAGAGCAAGCGGGCTTCTACCGCAGCGTTTATCGTGGGTATCGGTACCCCAATATCAAACGCATCCTGACTAGTCCATTTACCGGTACCTTTTTGAGCGGCTTCGTCTAATATCATTTCCACCAAAGGTTTCCCGGTGAAAGTGTCCTTTACTTTAAAAATTTGGGCGGTAATTTCTATCAGATAGGATGACAGCACCCCTTGATTCCATTCCTCAAAAACCTTGCTCAATGCATCTGCTTCCAGCTTTAAAACACGCTTCAGCAGATCATACGCTTCTGCAATCAATTGCATATCTCCATATTCAATACCATTATGAACCATCTTGACATAATGACCGGCACCGCGTGGCCCTAAATAGGTGACGCAGGGTTCGCCATTAACTTTAGCTGAAATCGCTTGAAACAGGTTTTCAACTTGCAGGTAAGCTTCAAGATGCCCGGAAGGCATGATGCTCGGTCCATGAAGAGCTCCAGCTTCGCCCCCTGAGATACCCACACCTAAATAATTTAAACCTTGGGATTCAAGTTGCTGAGCGCGCCTTTCTGTATCTTTGAAATATGAATTACCACCATCAATGATAATATCTCCTTTATCGAGATGAGGTTTCAATTCATCAATAACTTGATCCACGGCTTCACCTGCTTTCACCATGATCATAATCCTCCTGGGCTTTTTTAAGGCAGCCACGAACGCCGGGATTTCTTCATACGGTTCGATATTCTTCCCCTTAGCTGTCCCAGCCATGAATTCTTCCGTCCGTTTTGCCGTGCGATTGAAAACCGCCACTCGAAAGCCATTTCTTTCCATATTGAGGACCAGGTTTTGCCCCATCACTGCCAAACCGATTAATCCGATATCACATTGTCCCATAATATTCCTTTTTCTTTAATAATCTTTTCGAACTATTGATCAGTTATACCTTGATAAGTATTTACCATAACTTAGGAAATATCAATCGTACAAATCAGATAAGATCTCGTTAAAGATAAATTATTAAACGGCTTTTACCCATCTGCAGTATCTTTAAGGTAAAAGATCAACGACAATGTTAGTATAAATCTATTTCAGCAAAATTGTGAAAGGATCGGTCTGCTGGATATTTTCGGAAGCAATCCAATCCAAAAAGGATAACGAGCCTTATCGCCTACTAAATTGTACCGTACGAAAAAACTTTTGGATCCAGAAATTCTCGCCCTAAAGTCCGCGGGCTGTATTCGAGCGGGATAAGACCCCGCTTTGGTTCGTGGAAGTCAGCTAAAGCTGACTCGCTGGTCAGCCCAAAGGGCTTCCGTGTCCTCAGGCAGGGATTCCAGCCAGCCGAAACCTGCCCCAATCCGCCTCGCCGCGAGTCGCACGCTAACTATTCCCCGGGCGGATGAACCGCCCAATTAGCCGGCAAACCAGATTTGTGAGCGCCTTCTCAAATGAAGCAGCCTGACTAGATATGTTCAGTGCAATTTTATTGGGGCGAGATGAGGGAAGAAGAAAGACCAATAAAATCTATCTATCGGTGGAGAAACCATCCGAAAAGGATAACGAGAATAGCCTTTTGGATAAGCACTCATCCCGCTTTCGTCAGAGGTGTCTCTAGCTGCAATTATATCTTTCCATAGCAGCGTTATTTTGAAAAAAGTCACTAGCGACGAGGCTCAACCACTTGATAAAAAATCTCGCGCCGAATTTATCTAGTAAGATCTGAAAATGCAAATGACTAATCACCAAAACAATTAGCTTACATCAAGTGGATTAAGTATTCTTTTACTGGATAGTGGCTTATGTTGGAATCATCGCTAGAAATTTACGGTAAATTAATCTCCAAACCGATACCTTACAAATTTGGAAGGTTTAAAACTTGAATTTTTCTTTATAATGTAGTTGGCACTTGGGCGAGTGTCAAAAGAGCAAGCCTTGCGGCTTGTTCTTTTTTATTGTTTTCGCCGAAAATTCTCCACTGTTCAAACATCTTCTCCATCAAAAGTATAAAACTCCTGCTGACCTTTGTCTGCTGTGATAAAATCAACCAGGTGCGTAACCTTCTGCTATCCATTGCATCTAAATGATTAATACCAAAGAAAACCGACCTATCTCATTGGAAGCGCTGCGCAATGGCGATCGCGCTGAATTTGCTCGCTTGGTTGAGCAATACGACACATTCGTCTATCGCTTGGCGCTGCGGATCGTCGGTAACCCACAGGATGCTGAAGATGTCCTGCAAGAAACCTTCATCAAGGCTTTGAAGCATCTCCCCGATTTTGATGGACGCTCCAGTCTGTCAACCTGGCTTTACCGTATAGCCACAAATGAAGCATTAATGGTCCTGCGCAAAGATAAGGGCGCAATTGTTTCATTGGACGATCCTGATGACAACAGTGATGATGAGCAAGAGCCTTTAGAAGTGGTTGATTGGTGTTGCTTACCAGAAGAGACATTAATGAGTGCCGAAGCGAAGGAATATTTAGACAAAGCTATCTCAGAACTACCTGCGACTCTGCGGGTGGTGGTAGTGTTGCGCGACATCCAAGGCTTATCTACCCGTGAAACCAGCGAGGTGCTCAATATCAGTGAGATGGCAGTGAAAACTCGACTCTCGCGCGCTCGTTTGCAATTACGCCAAAGTCTGTCTTCTTACTTTAGTCACCAATTTGGGTTAGAGAATTAAACAACATGACCCAACCGAAACCATCTTGTCACGAATTGATCAGCTCCCTCTCGGATTTTGTCAATGGGGAACTCGAAGCGGAGCTATGTGCCAAGATCGAAAGTCATATAGCAGAATGCCCAAATTGCCGAATCGTGGTGGATACTTTACGAAAAACCATAACTCTTTATCAACAGACAAGTGCGCAAACAGAGATGCCAAACGAGGTGCGCAGCCGCTTGTTCAAGCGCTTGGAACTCGAAGATTTGCTCAAGTAAGTGACTTTTGTAACCTTTAAATATCCTTTGCATCTAACATTTCAATGGATGAAGACAAACCCAAAAAACCGTTTGTTCTGGAAATTCCAAACTTAGAGGTACCTTTAACAGACCAAAAACCCTTAAAAGCGGGCGATCGTTGCCCAAAATGCGGAGAAGGGAAGCTAGATTATGACGGCACCCTAAGCTTGACTTGCCCAGTCTGTGGTTATAAAGAAAGCGGTTGTTTCACCTGATAACATTAAATCTCCTCCGGTGGAGGAAAAGGAAGGAATAATGGCTGAAAATTTACTAGATGAGAATATTCGCAACCAAGTGCGTGAGGTTTTCCAAGACTTGAAAGCGGATGTAGAAGTTTTATACTTCGGCAGCAATGGCGATTGTCAGACATGCGCGGATACACACCAGTTGCTGCAGGAGGTAACCAGCTTATCGGATAAGCTGAATTTATCGGTGTATGAATTGGATAGAGATACAGAGATTGCAAAGAAATATCATGTAGATAAAGCCCCCGGAATTGTCATCGCTGCTAAAGATGGCGATTCAGTTATAGATTACGGGGTACGCTATGCTGGAATACCAGCTGGGCATGAGTTTAGTTCATTAATTCATGACTTGTTGCTGGTATCCGGGCGCGATTCCGGATTATCTCCTGCGACACGTAAGGCACTGAAGGGCATATCAAGTAAAATCTTCATGCAAGTATTTGTAACCCCAACCTGCCCATATTGCCCGCGCGCGGTAGTCTTAGCTCACCAAATGGCAATCGAAAGTCCCCTTATCGAGGCAGAGATGGTCGAGGCAATCGAGTTTCCGGAGCTGTCTGATCGCTTTGGGGTCAGTGGTGTACCTCAAACCACGATTAATGAAGGAGCCGGAACTGTCATCGGAGCAGTACCAGAAGCTCATTTATTAGCAGAGATATTAAATGCCACCAATCACCATCATTAATCATTAGCTGCTATGAGTTCAACCACCCATCGCCCACCTCATCGTTCGCATCGTCGTTCTTCATCCCCAAAGAACAAGCCAATCCCTTTGATATTAATCGGGGCTGGTCTTGTTCTTCTGGGATTAGCGGCTTTCCTTTTTTGGCCAAAATCAGCCCAAACGAGCGGAAACAACTCGTTTGGCGTTGTTCCAGTAAAAATCGAAAAAGCAGCTCCTAAACTGCAATTAACCGACTTGCAAGGGAATAGCGTGTCCCTTGAAGATTTTCGCGGAAAAGTGGTCTTGCTAAACAATTGGGCGACCTGGTGCCCCCCTTGTAAAGCAGAAATGCCAACCCTGCAAAGTTATTACCAGGATCACCAAAAAGAGGGGTTTGTGGTTGTTGCTATCGAAGCCGGTGAACCGGCTAGTGAAGTGGCTAATTTTGCTAAACAATACGGTTTGACTTTTGTGGTATTGCCCGATCCACACCTTCAATCTATTACCGCCTTTGGCAATAACACCTTACCTAACTCGTATGTCATCGATGGTCAGGGCATCATTCGTTTAGCTTGGAATGGTCCCATTGAGCGGGCTGCCTTAGAAAAATTTGTCACCCCCCTCCTGGAGAAATAAATGCAAACCAGTGTAACTTGGAAAGGGCGTCTGTCTTTTAACGGACAAGCAGAAAGCGGATTCACTCTGCCGCTAGGCACCTCCCCTAATGTTGGCGGGGATAATGATGGATTTCGACCGATGGAATTAATGGCGCTTAGCCTGGCCGGCTGCACCGCCATGGATGTCATTTCAATCTTGATGAAAAAACGGCAAGATGTTAAAGACTTCCAGGTGAAAGTTTTCACTGAGCAGGCAAGCGAACACCCGAAAGTGTTTACTTATGCTGTGCTAGAATATCATGTCAGCGGTCATCAAATCCAGGAAGAAGCGGTTGTCCGATCAATAGAACTCTCTGCCACCCGCTATTGTCCCGCACAGGGGATGTTAAAATCAGTTCTCCCAATTACATTAAAATATTTTATCTATGAAATGGATGAAAATGGATCCACGAACCTGGTGAAGAGCGGAGAATATATTCCACCTTATGCTAGAACTTGATTAACCTTTTTATTCGAACGCTAAAACCCAAAAGCCTCCAGTTCAGGCACAATGCAGCTGAAGCTGCCTTCTTTATGGCGAGGAAGGAGTCCTCTGGTCACACCGGCGCCCATCTTACTGGCAGGAT
>DYKV01000145.1 GCA_020722415.1 Anaerolinea sp. | reverse complement strand
AACCCGTCTCTGTCATTTCGACGAACGCAGTGAGGAGAAATCTTTTCGTCGCAAGCATAAAGGTTTCTCAGTCCCTGCGCTCCCTTGAGAATGTTGTGGCTCATATAAACCATTTTCAACCGCTCATGGTGAGCTTTCGCTCATCAACAACTAAGATAAAAAGTGAGAAAGACCATCTGTAAGAAGGAAAAAGAAGGTAAAATAACATTGCAATCACAGATTAAGGCGTTCTATACGATGTTCCATTACATTTGGTCACCATGGCGAATGAAATATATCCAAAAACCGCGCAAAGAAAAAGGGTGTGTGTTTTGTGAAGCGCTGCAACAATCTGATAGTGCGGAAAATTTAATTGTTTTTCGCGGGGAAAGAACCTTCACTATCCTTAACCGCTATCCCTACACGAGTGGTCATTTAATGGTAGTGCCATATCAGCATACTGCAGTGTTAGCGGATTTAGATGCATCTACTAGAGCAGAGATGATGGAAGTAGTCAATCGTTCCATCTTAGTACTTAGAGAAGTCTATTGTCCGCAAGGTTACAATATTGGGATGAATATCGGCGAATCGGCCGGCGCGGGCATCACCGATCATATTCACATGCATGTCGTACCCCGCTGGAATGGGGATACAAATTTTATGTCTACAATCGGGGGAGTACGGGTGCTTCCAGAAGGATTAGAAGAGAGTTATGCTAGGATAAAGGAGGTGTGGGAGAAATTGAAATATTGATCAGCGACCATAAACTTATATTGGATAATCGGTGAGGGTTAACCAACAGAAGACCATTAGCCAATTAGAGTAAGGAGGAATACCATGAGAAGCCAGGCAAATGAAGCGGTGATATTGAGCGCGGCGAGGACTGCCAGCGGGAAATTTCAAGGCAGCTTAAGTAATTTTACAGCAACCCAATTGGGGGCAATCGTCATCGAAGCAGCTGTCAAGAGGGCAAATTTACCCGACTTGTCTAAAATAGATGAAGTATTGATGGGCAATGTTGTTTCAGCGGGCTTGGGACAGAACCCAGCCCGTCAGGCGTCTATCGCTGCTGGATTACCAGTAAGTGTTGGAGCAACCACCATCAACAAAGTCTGCGGATCTGGGTTGAAAGCAGTGATGCTAGCTGCGCAGGCGATCCATGCGGGAGAAGGCGATTTATATGTCGCTGGCGGAATGGAAAGCATGAGTCGTGCACCTTATCTCATTCACGGGCGAAGTGGAGAATTACGATTTGGTCATTTACAACTTATAGATGCATTGCTAAATGATGGTTTGTGGGATCCGTTTGAAAATTGGGGAATGGGCAATGCTGCTGAATTTATCGCCAATGAATGGGGGATTTCCCGAGAAGCCATGGATGAATTTGCTTTACACAGTCACCAGAAAGCAATCCAAGCGATCGATCGAGGTTGGTTCAAAGAAGAAATCACACCTGCCGTAATCCCCTCAAAAAAAGAGACGCCGTTCATCTTTGACAAGGACGAAACACCGCGTCGAGACACTTCTCTAGAAATATTAGCCAAATTAAAACCTGCCTTTCAAAGCGACGGGAAAGTAACAGCCGGTAATTCGCCAGGATTGAATGACGGCGCAGCCGCATTGGTAGTTGCTTCGCGCGCAAAAGCGGAAGAATGGCACATAAAACCGTTGGCACGGATCATAGGATATGGTCAAGCTGCGGTGGATCCAAAACATCTTTTTATTGCACCAGCCAAAGCGATCCCGGCTTTGCTGGAGCGCATTGGTTGGAAATTAGAGAATATTGACCTAATAGAGCTAAATGAAGCTTTCGCAGCTCAAGTCCTGGCGGATGGAAAAGCTATGGCGGGGTTAGGCTGGGATTGGAATAAAGTGAATATCCATGGAGGGGCAATTGCATTAGGCCACCCTATTGGGGCAAGCGGGGCGAGGGTACTGACGACATTAATTTATGCATTAAAACAGCATCAGTTGAAAAGAGGTCTTGCTAGCTTGTGCCTGGGAGGTGCGGAAGCGGTTGCGATGGCAATTGAATTAGAAGAAAATTGAAAAGGAAGGGATGAATGATAAAGAGGATTTTTATCCTTGGGGCTGGTACGATGGGGAGTGGGATTGCCCAAGTTGCATCGGTAGCTGGTTATCATGTCACCTTGATGGATATCGTCGCAGAGCAATTAGACAAGGCACGACAAACTATTCAGCTTTCCGCGCAGAAACTATATAGTAAAGGGCAA
Source organism: Anaerolinea sp. (assembly GCA_020722415.1). Classification (GTDB taxonomy): domain Bacteria; phylum Chloroflexota; class Anaerolineae; order Anaerolineales; family UBA4823; genus UBA4823. Next base: position 3,909 of record DYKV01000145.1, on the reverse strand, counting down.
TATTCATCTGAGCAACTTGCCCAAACCCAAACCATTATTTTCCAAAGAACATTGGATGACATTGAGAAAGTAGATTTAGTGATTGAGGCAGCTTCAGAGAATCTTGAACTCAAGACTGAACTCTTTCGCGAAGTGGATAGCCTGGCGGCTCCACATGCGATTTTAGCTTCTAACACCTCTTCCATCAGTATCACCAAACTAGCTGCAGTCACAAAACGCCCCGCCCAAGTAATTGGTATGCATTTTATGAATCCAGTACCACTGATGAAGTTGGTCGAAATAGTTCGTGGTTTTAATACCTCAGATGATACAGTCAAGCAAATCATCGAAGTATCTCAAAAGATGGGCAAACAACCGGTGGAAGCAAACGATGCACCAGGATTTATCTCTAATCGCATTCTTTGCCCGATGATCAACGAGGCAATTTTTGCTCTTCAAGAAGGGGTCGGTACTGCGGAGGCAATTGACGAAGTGATGAAGCTAGGGATGAATCATCCATTAGGTCCATTGGCATTGGCGGATTTAATCGGATTGGATGTGGTGTTGGCTGTTATGGAAGTCTTGCAACGGGATCTGGGAGAAGATAAATATCGTCCCGCTTACTTACTCAAAAAGATGGTCGCAGCCGGTAATCTTGGCCGAAAAACAGGCAAGGGTTTTTATGAATATCCCTCTTGATGGAGAAATCAGAGATTTTGTAGTAATTGGCTCTGGTTTTGGCGGGAGTGTTTCTGCCATGCGTTTGGCAGAAAAAGGTTATGATGTACTGCTCTTAGAAAAAGGAAAACGCTTTCAAGATAATGACTTTGCTTCCTCAAATTGGAAATTTTGGAAATACTTGTGGCTGCCGGCTTTGCGTTGTTTTGGAATCCTTGAAATGAACTTGTTCAAGGATGTTTTGGTATTACATGGCAGCGGGGTAGGTGGTGGTAGTTTGGGTTATGCCAATGTGTTGATGAAGCCAGACGAAAGCTTATTTGAAAACCCAGCCTGGAAAGAGCTAGCTGACTGGAAGAAAGTCCTCGAACCATACTATGAAATTGCCCGACAAATGCTTGGAATTGAACCTAATCCACGATTATGGAGAGCAGATGAAATCCTCCAATCCATTGCAAGGGAAATGGGGAGAGAAATGACTTTTCGGGCTTGTGAGGTGGGAGTTTTATTTGGCGAATCCAGGCAAATGCAACCTGGAACACCTTTGGCAGACCCTTATTTTGGTGGTGCAGGACCAGTGCGGAATACCTGTAACCATTGCGGGGGATGTATGGTTGGCTGCCGTTACAATGCTAAAAACACTTTAGTGAAGAATTATCTTTGGTTTGCAGAAAAAATGGGCGTTCAGATCGCTGCGGAAAGTGAGGTGGTAGACATTCGACCAGTAAATGATCGATCTGCCGCCCGTTATCAATTGATTGTACGTTCTACCACCCAGATATGGCGAAAAAAGCGGGCGGTATTAACCCGGAATGTGATCGTCTCTGCCGGTACCCTTGGCACATTGAAATTGTTGTTGCGGTGTCGCAATAACCCTGAATCCCTACCGAATATATCCCCACATTTAGGGGAGAATGTTCGCACAAATAGTGAATCTCTACTGGGTGTTATGAGTCGTGATCGTCAAATAGATTATTCCAAAGGCATTGCGATCACCTCGATTTTTCAGGCGGATGACGAAACAGCCGTGGAACCAGTGAGGTATCCAGCTGGTTCTTCTTTGATGCGCTTCTTATCAGCTCCCCTGGTGGCAAGCTCTGATCCATTAATTCTTCGATTACTAAAATCTGTATATTTGTTATTACGTCACCCGATCGATTTCCTGCGGGTATATGTCTTGCCTGGCTGGGCACAAAGGACTACTATACTGTTAGTCATGCAGACGAGAGACAGCCGTTTGCGCATTAAATTGGGGCGTCATTTATTAACTCTGTTTCGCTTTGGTTTAGTAACCGATTCGAGGGGCGAATCTGTTGTTGGGATAAGCATGACTGGTGAACAGGTCACTCAACGCTTTGCGGAAAAAATCGGAGGAATGCCAGCTGGCGCAATCAATGAGAGTATTTTGAATACTCCGCTAACCGCTCATCTTTTAGGTGGTGTGCCATTTGGAAGGAATAGTGATGAAGGTGTAATTGGTTTAGATTGTCAGGTTCATAACTATCCGGGATTATATATTGTAGATGGCTCAATTGTGCCAGCCAACCCAGGTGTTAACCCAAGCTTAACCATTACAGCCCTAGCAGAATATGCGATGGCTCAAATTCCGCCAAAAAAGTAATCAGCTCGGCTGATAATTTTATTCCTTCAAAAGCTCTTCCAAGATTTGACGAGCTAATTGGGCATCGGCTTTGCCGCCCATTTGTTTCATCACCTGTCCAACAAACCAGCCAATTAAACCCGTTTTGCCTTTTTGATAATTTGTTACCTGTTGGGGGTTTTCAGCTAATATCGTTCTGCATACCTGCTCGATTGCATTTGAATCACTAACTTTTGCTAACCCCTCCTCAGCAACGATCTCTGCAGGGGGTTTTCCACTGGTTTGGACTTTGTCGATCAATGTCTTGCCCGTGGAATTATTGATGATACCCTCGTCAATCATTTTGATGATCTCGGACAAATAACTTGGTTTTAATTTCAATTCTCCAGCTGGTATGCCGCTTTCATTGATTAACCGTAAAACATCATTCATCAACCAATTAGAGACCCGTTTTGGATCACCCTGATAAACCGCCACGGCGGTTTCAAAATAATCCGATAAAGAGCGCTCATTGGTGAGGATATCGGCATCGTATTCTGGTAATCCATACCGCTGAATAAATCGGTGACGGCGTTCCAGGGGTAATTCAGGTAAACTGCTTAATAGTTCTGATTTCCATTGATCATCGATAACTAATTGCAATAAATCTGGTTCTCGAAAGTAGCGGTAATCTGCTTCGGTTTCCTTGGTACGCATTTTACGCAAAACTGCCTTGTCTTCATCCCATTCCAATGTCCAAGCCTCGATACGGTGGCCTAACTCGACTTCGCGAATTTGACGATTAATTTCTGTTTGAATTGCATCCCGAACAGCGACGATCGAATTAACGTTTTTGATCTCGGTCTTCGGGTTGAGATAGTCAGCCCCTTTGGGGCGGATGGATACATTGGCATCACAGCGTAAATGTCCTTTTTCCATGTTCGCTTCAGAGACATCGATCCAACGCAATAATTGACGGAGTCGGGTCAGATATTGGGCTGCTTCCTCAGCTGACCGTAAATCTGGGGCGGTTACCATTTCCACTAGTGGAACACCGCAACGATTAAAATCTATTAAACGTCTCCCGAAGTCATTTTTGGTTTTGCCGGCATCTTCTTCAAGATGGAGTTTTTGTATCGTAACTGTTTTAATCGTCCCATCTGGCATCGGTAATTCTAGATAACCGCCGCGTGCAACCGGCATATTGTACTGGCTAATTTGATACCCTTTTGGTAAATCGGGGTAAAAGTAGTTTTTTCGATCAAAGTAAGAAACGGGCTGAATTTCTGCATGCATGGCAGCGGCTAAAAGGATTGCTTTTTCCACTGCTGCTCGATTGAGAACCGGTAATACGCCCGGCAATCCACAACAAACCGGACAAATATTGGTGTTGGGGGGATCATTCCAGGAATCTGCTTTGCAAGAACAAAATATTTTGGTTGTAGTGTTGAGTTGAATATGGGTTTCTAACCCAATAATGGCTTCGTATTCAATCATCAGCAATTTCCTTTTGAGGAAAGTATTTTTGAGTTAACTCTCGTAAGGTGTCTTTCGAGTTCCGATGGGCAGCTCTCGAGTTTAAAGTTCTCATTTCTCCTGCGAGAGAAAAAACAGCTTGCTCGACAAACGTTTCCTCTCGTTTGCTCCAATCAATCGCTTTCGCATACGTATAG
>DYKV01000144.1 GCA_020722415.1 Anaerolinea sp. | reverse complement strand
CCATAACGATAAGCATAAGGAAAAGGTGCCACAAAAACCCCCGGCATTAAAGGTTGGTACCCAGCGCGGTAAATTGTTTTTGAAGTGGTCATAGAGGACGTACCGATGGTGCGCCCATGAAAACTCCCCTGAAACACAATAATATTTGTCCTTTTTGTTGCATGGCGGGCTAATTTCAGGGCGCCTTCAATCGCTTCTGCACCTGAATTTGTGAAAAAGAAGCGGTTTATTTGCGGTGGTACGATTGATTTCAATTGTTCCACTAGCTCTAAAATGGGCTTATGTCTGACGATATTGATTTGTCCATGGATAAGTTCACCGGCTTGTTTTTGAATAGCTGCAACCACAGCGGGATGACAATGTCCAGTATTGGTAACTCCAATGCCGCTGGTAAAATCTAGATAGCGGGATCCATGAATATCATAAATCCAGCTACCTTGGGCATGGTCAGCGATGATATCCGTATATGGAACCCATACGGGCGATAACAGTTCAATTGATTCAGAAAAATTAAACATTTTTTACCTCTTGTTTGATTAATTGAATTGTACAAGATCGTTAACCCACTCAATTTCCAATTCGGCAAGTTTTGTAGGGGTAGGTAATCCATTTTCCGTCCATCCCATCAAATGATAATAATGATCTAAGGCTTCCTCGAACTCATGCTGATCCAATGCAATACCAGCCGTGGGTCCAGTTCCTAACAGTGGTTTAAAGAACTTCTTGGGTAACATATCGTCTTTGCGATCAAATCCCTCGCGCGCATTAAAAGCGCGCATTAAATTAATCCGTCTAAAGCCGAGTTTTATTAACTCATCAATAGTGACATCCCACCCAGTAATATGTTTGACCATTTCAACCGCTTCAGCAGGTCCGAAAAGACTCCAAGCCGGACCCCAAACGAATTGACACATTTCTAGTGTGTCCATCATGCTATAAAAAGCCTGTGTAATGGCAGCAAATTTCACTTTCTCATTGTCGAGCGATAAAGGATCAGGCGGATTTGTCAGCCCTAGCAGAGCAAGGCGTTCTAAATACAAGTCAGATGCAATGCCTTTTTCATACATCCAGTCATGTTCGCTCGATTGATGATCTGCCCCAAAAGGATTGACCGCATAAATAAGCGCCAATGATCGCTTGGCTTGTGGCATGTGAGCTGGGGCCTCTTCATTTTTCACGGTGATAAGGAGTTCTTCAGCTTTTTTCCCCCATATCTGGGCAGCTCGAGCAGAGCCTTCTGCAAGGATTGGACCTAATTTACCAGTTTTGGTCACTATTTGATTGAGAACTTCTAGCATAGCATCAGCATTACCAAACTTGAGGTCAATTCCCCCAGTATCTTCTTTGGTAATGATACCTTTTTCAAAGCATTCCATTGCAAATGCGATCGTTGCACCACAGGCAATGGTATCAACACCATACATATCACAGATTTGATGGGCTGAGGAAATCGCCTCTAAATTATCTATTCCACAATAAGAGCCAAAAGTGCTAATCGTCTCATATTCAGCCCCACCATAGTAAGGATCCACTTTGTATTTTCCCTCTTTTATTTCGACAACCCGTTTGCAGCGTACGGTACAGGCATAACAAGTATCTTGCCCAATTAAAATTGTATCAGCCATCCTTTCCCCACTAATTGCCTCAGCCCCTTCAAATTGGCCTTCTGTGTAATTGCGGGTAGGTAAAGTACCAAATTGGTTCTGTGGCATGACAACACTGGCGGTGCCATACTTCGCTAAACCATCCACATCTGGGTTAGAGGTAACCCATTTAGCACCAATTTTATTGAGGGCAGTTAAATTTTTGGGGTCTGCAATTTCTGGGTGGATTTTTCCGCGGACAACGATTGCCTTAAGACGCTTGGAAGCCATTACGAGCCCCATACCGGTGCGGCCATTTGCCCGATTTGCCATATTCATAATGGCTGAAAAACGAACCCCCACTTCAGCAGCTGGCCCAATTTGCATCACTTGAGCCTTTTCATCACCAACTTCGTTTTTCAATATACGGTCGACTTCTCCCGTTACTTTTCCAAGAAGGTGAGAGGCATCATGTAATTCTACTTTCCCATCAATAATGGACAAGTAAACCCAGGTTGGTGATTGACCATAAAAAACCACGCCATCAAATCCAGCAAATTTAAACTCAGCAGGAAAGAATCCCCCCGCTTGAGAATCTCCAATTGCACCAGACATCGGTGATTTCGCGTTGACATTGATCCGACTTAATCCAGCAATTGGTGCACCGGTCACCACACTCGGAAAGACAGTGAGGACGTTAGATGGACCAAGCGGATCTGTCCCTTTTGGCACATGCCGCAACAGGTAATACAGCGCCATGGCGCTTCCCCCCATATACTTGCGGTAAAAAGATTCAGGGGGGGATTCAATTTCAATCTTTCCCGTAGATAAATCTACGTGTAGGATTTTTCCATGGTAACCGTATGGCATTTTAACCTCCTCATTATATAATTTCCCTCCCTTAAATAATCAGGGAGGGATTTGATAGATGTTTTATTCTCCTCCGGATGACAGTTCGTAAGGATCTACGTCAGGGATACCTGGTTTAACCCACTTAATAATTGGGAAGTAAAGCAATACACCTATTCCAAGTGCATACAGCGCCCAAGAGATCGATTCCATTCCGCTGTCTAAATAATTGAACACGATCGCTAGGGTCACAACAGCAGTCATTGAAACAGTAATGAGCGTTAATCCAAACCAGCCGCCGGGAACCTTTTTGCGTGGTCGGTCAGGTTGCTTGAAGCGTAAAACCCACAGTGCAAAGAAACAGGCTAAGAGGACTAACATATTTAAAAATACATCAATCACAACCAAGGTTTGAAACGCTTGTAAAGTAAATATAGAATAAATCATACCACAAAATAGGATGGAAACCCAAGGTGTCCCGTATTTTGGATGTACTTTAACTAAGAATTTAGGCATCATTCCGTCTTCTGCTAAAGCAAATGGAAGCCGCGTGCCACCTAATCCATTTCCGATGAACAAACCGATCATGCTCAATACTGCGGATAGTGAGACCAGGACCCCAAGTGTTTTAGCCAGGTTTCCATTTTTCTGGCCGGTAAATTTGTCTGCAACAACATGAGCAATATCTGGAAATTCCCAGCCAACTGAGCTGGTTGGTTCAACTCCCCAGTCATTAAGCTTGTTAGTCCATTCATGTATCTGATCTGGGGTGGCGTCCTCCCCGGCTAAATCGGCTATGATGCCAGCTTCTTCATTGGATGCTTCTAGTCCCCATAATTGATATTTCCCATCTTCACCAGCGCCCCCATATAATCCTGCAATTGTAGGAATGCTATACGAAGCAATCGCAGCGATTAAAACCAACACCATTGCCATGGGATAAGTACGCTTTGGGTTGACGACTTCATCCCCCGCCGCGCTAGGGAGTTCCCATCCCATGAAATTCCACATAGCGACATATATTCCTGTTCCTAAAGCAGGTATCAAGGTCTTAAATGTCACCGGTTCACCGCTGGCTAAGAATGGTAAATGAACGGTCGTGCCACTTTTTATCCAGGCTAAGATCCCAACAATCGACATAAGGATGAGCGGGATAATCATGATCAAGCCCAGCCAATTAGTAAACAAACCGGATAAACGTGCTCCTCTTACATTTAGTAACGATATTGCCCAAATTAATACTAACGCAACCAACCAAGATAACAGCCAGCCTGGCACCTCAATGCCATTAATGGTGGCTCCATTACGTAGAGCAGGTATAAAGTATCCGAGGTAATAGGCCGCCCAGACTGGATAAATAGATACATCGACCCAAGAGACAACCCAGTTCGCCCACCCGGCAAGGAAACCTGCAAACCTCCCAAATGCTTGTTTGATCCAGTGATAGTAACCACCTTCTGCTGGCATTAAGGACTGCATTTCTCGCACCATGAGCATATTTGGAATACTGAAAACTAAGGGCGTTATGACGAATAACAAAAGGGCTAAGCCGGGTCCCGACAATGATACCATTGGCTCAGCCCCAAAAGCACCTCCACAAACCGTAAAGTACATCAATCCAAACAAGGGTAACAAAGTCAATTCTCGTTTGAGCTTTTTCTTTTCTGCTTGGGTTAATTGAGCTAATTCAGCCATGATTTTATCCTCTTAGATGGTGAAGTTCTATGTTGAGATTTAAGAGTTTGTTATTTGATGTTTTTGATTCCATAAGGAAACCCATATTCTGCCATCTTATTGATGAATGGTAGCGGGTCGAACGCTTCTGGTCCTAATACTCCCACACCTTTCCAAATGCCATGTTCTAACAAATCCATACCAATAACGGGATTAAAGGCAGTTTGGGCTACGACGGCTTGACAACCTAACCGCTGCATACATTCTTCATTATCAGCTACCTGATATATATAAACCTCTTTTTCCTTTCCGTCTTTTTTGCCTTTTACCCAAGTTCCCGCGCAGGTTTTTCCAAACATACGATCTCCAAGGTGAGCTGGATCGGGAAGGCAGGCAGCAACAACATCCCGAGGGGCAACCCAAACATCTTTGACTTTGATAGGTTCTTTATTGTCCAATCCAAGCATGTGCAGCGTTTTCAAAACCCCAATGAATTGATCTCCAAGGGCATATTTAAATGTTACCCGTTTGCAGTTAATCCAGCGGGGAATCAAGAGCACTTCTTCATGTTCCACATTAATGCATTCAAGCTTGCCAATTCCTTCGGGAAATTCGAATAATTCCGGTTCAGAGAACGGTGCAGTTGTATACCATCCTTTTTCTTTATTCCAAATAATCGGGGGGTTAAGACATTCCTCAATAGTCGTCCAAATCGAAAAATTTGGAGCAAATTCATATCCTCGAACTTCCAAGTTCGACCCATCCCTTACCCCGATTTCATCAATTTCATCAAAGAGATGATCTGCTGCATAACGGGCAAATACATCCGCCATACCGGGTTCAACTCCTAAACCAAGGATAGCTAATATACCTTTTTCTTCCCATTTTTTTGCTCTTTCAAACTGGTAATCGCCTAGTTTGACCCCGCATTGCTCATAAGGTTTTTCAGGATGCGGTTCAGACAGCGTCATCGCCATATCCATGTAAGTGCATCCCACATTGTACGCAGCTTCAAATATTGGGACATTGAAAGATGGATCACAAGCATTCATGATCAAATCGACATCGTGTTTCTTAGCTAGTTCTTCGATCATCTCTTGTTTGCTGGCATCAACCCACTCGATAGGGAAACGGGCTGGGTCGCCAATTTTTTCTTGGACTTCTTTCAGACGATCGCGATTGTAATCGGTGAGGACCATTTTTTCCATCCATGGGCGATCCTTTACGATGGTAGCGATGGCTTCCCCCACACCACCTGTGCCGACGAGTAAGACTTTCATTTTTTCAACTCCTTGATTATAAAATTTGAAACCGGTTCTAACCGGGAATTCCTAAAAATAGATTTCTTTCACAATCTTAAGGTGAATGAAGGTTTCTGACTCGCGTATCCCATCAATTTTATACAACCTTTCGGTTAAGAATCGCAAAACATCGTCTTGATTATGGCAAACGATCTCAGCAATTATGTCGTAACTACCACTGACGAGGATCAGATAAATAACCTCGTCTAAAGCGGCAATTTTACTGGCAACCTCCAAGAGACGTTCCCCTTCTGCCTTGATACCAATCATCGCCATCATTTTAAATCCCATTCGTAAGGGATTGGTAATTGCCACAACTCGTAACACCCCTTTTTCAACCAACCGGTTATAACGCATCCGGATCATGCCAGGGGATACGCCTAACCGTTCTGCAATTTGTGCGAACGCCTCACGACCATCCTTTTGCAATGCTTCTATGATTTGCAAATCGATGGCATCTAGTTCATCATCAAAGGAGGAGGTATTTTGATTCACTGCTCATTTAGTATATTATCATTCGTCATTAATGTCAATATATTTATGCGTTTTTTGTAATATTATCTCGTTATTACTGCTATATAATCATGTTTACTGCTATTATTTTACTTATTTTTCATAGCCCCCTTTCCTATGGAAATGTTCTAGCTCTTATGAGCCATTTTCATCAGGCATGAAGGTATCTCAATCGCTGCACTCCTTTGAAACAACAAAACCCCTTTGTCATTTCAACGAACTTGTCTCTATCATTTCGACGAACCCGTCTCTGCCATTTCGACGAACGCA
>DYKV01000143.1 GCA_020722415.1 Anaerolinea sp. | reverse complement strand
AAAAATGAAGAAGTAGATATGTTAGATAAATTACGTGGTATTGAAGAAAAATACGAAGAGATTAATCAAGCGCTTATGGAAGTGGGCAGTGATTATCAACGGGCTGCAGAATTGAACATGGAACGCAGTGAGTTGGAACCACTGATTGAAAAAGCCCACCTTTACCGACAGTTGCTAACCCAAAAGGAAGAAACCAAACCCTTGCTCGACGTTGAAGATGCGGAAATACGCCAATTAGCGGTGGAAGAGTTATCTGAATTGGAAAAACAAATTGAAGGAGTTGAAGCAGAAATCAAGCGCATGCTTTTACCGAGCGACCGCCGCGATTCCCGCAATGTAATTATGGAGATCCGCGCTGGGACGGGTGGAGATGAGGCTGCTTTATTCGCTGCTGATCTCTTTCGAATGTATAGCCGCTATGCCGAAAAACACAATTGGGAAATTGATGTGCTTTCATCAAATGAAATTGGCATCGGCGGTTACAAAGAAATCATCTTTATGGTGAAGGGAAAAGGTGCTTATTCTCGATTGAAATATGAATCGGGAGTTCATCGCGTTCAACGGATCCCAATTACAGAATCCTCAGGACGAATTCATACTTCCACCGCAACAGTGGCAGTGTTAGCCGAAGCGGATGAGGTTGAAGTCAATATTCCCGAAAGCGACCTGCACATAGATGTCTATAAATCGGCCGGAGCTGGCGGGCAAAATGTCCAGAAGAACTCAACAGCTATTCGGATTACACACATCCCGACTGGCATTGTGGTGCAATGTCAGGATGAACGATCACAGTTACAGAACAAATTACGGGCGTTGAGCATTTTACGAGCGCGTTTATATGAGATCGAAGAGGAAAAACGACGCAATGAACTTGAGCAAACCCGCCGCTCTCAAGTGGGAAGCGGTGAGAGAGCAGAAAAAATTCGCACCTATAACTATCCCCAATCCCGGGTAACTGACCATCGCATCAACCTCTCCAATTATAACTTGCCAGCTGTTATGGAAGGGGAGCTGGATGAGTTCATTGATGAATTAGCTACCCGCGCTGAGGCAGAGCGGTTGGCAGCGGTCGGTATAGAAGATTAATCTTCTCTGGTGGACCTGAAAACTTTCATTAATAACTATTCTCCGGACCTTGAGTCCATTTCGGAAAACCCGAATTTTGAACTGCAAGTTCTCATTGCCCATCATTTAGGGAAATCGCGCAGCTGGGTTTTGGCGCATTTAGACGAACCATTGAGTGATGAAATGATCAACAATTTGGCCCTTGATGTCGATCGGTTAACCCGCGGAGTGCCCTTACCATATATCCTGGGCAAGTGGGAATTTTTTGGTCATCAGTTTTTTGTGACACCCCAGGTCTTAATCCCCCGACCCGAAACGGAACAAATGGTGGAAAAAGCCCTAGATTGGATAACCATCCATCCTGAAACGCGATGGGTATGGGATGTTGGTACCGGGTCTGGCTGTATCGCCGTCTCTTTGGCGCTTGCCTGTCCTCAATTGAAAATCGTGGCAACAGATATTTCTATTTCCGCCCTGAGAGTAGCCCAAAAAAATATTTATCTCCATCATGTGGCTGAGCGGGTATTCCTCATCCAAACGGATTTGCTCCCAGCTCTTGCCAACCCACCCGATATCATCTGCGCAAACTTACCTTATGTATCTAGCGAAGATCTAAAGTCATTAGAGATCGCGGAAAAAGAACCGCTCATTGCTCTAGATGGGGGGGAAGACGGATTGGCGATCTATCGCAGATTACTGGAGCAGTTAGCCAGTAGGGCAACGGCACCTCATTTCTTACTGTGTGAAATAGATCCATATCAAATTTATGGTTTAGATAAGGTATTAGAACGATATTTTCCATTCAGCCGCAGGCAGGTATTTCTCGATTTGAGTGGGTTTGAGCGTGTCTATACAGTGGAATTTAGTGAGATGCGAAAACAATAATTCAGCAAAGAAGCCAGAATGTACGTTTATCTTTCCAAAACACTCCCTCTTCTGTTTTATCCATTAGGTCTTGCAATTATTTTAATTCTCCTGGCTTTTTTATGGGTTCGCCGCATCCGTTTCGCCCGGGTTTTATTGTTAGTTGCTTTCTTCTTACTGTGGTTGGGAGGAAACCGGCTGGCTGCGGAATATTTAGCGCTTTCTTTGGAGTGGCGCTATTTACCAATCCAAGATTACCCAAAAGTGGATGGGATGGTTGTTTTAGGCGGGGGAACTTTCTCGGCTAATTATCCGCGGACTATGCCTGAGGTGAACGGCGCTGGGGATCGCTTATTTTATGCAGCTAAGTTATTCCATGAGGGAAAAGTAAAAAAGATCATATTAAGCGGCGGAACCATTAGCTGGTATACACCTAGTGATGGACCAGCGGCAGATATGGCAGTTTTATTGAAAATGCTGGGAGTACCAGAAGACGCCTTGATATTAGAAAATACTTCTCAAAACACTTATGAGAATGCAGTCAATTCAAAGAAAATATTAGATGAACTAAAAATAGATCAGGTATTATTAGTTACATCTGCAATACACATGCCGCGAGCTGTAAAGATATTTCAATCACAGGGGATTTCGGTTATCCCAGCCCCGACAGATTACACAGTCACCCAAGCCGGTTGGGAGAAGATGACTGTTTTAAATCCGATTAACATCATCCTGAATTTGATTCCAACAGCGGATAATCTGTCGCTCACCACCCGCGTTCTCAAAGAGTATATTGGTATGCTGGTATATCAATTTATTGGAGAATAGATTAACGACCATTTTCGTTGTACAATATAAAAATGATAAGAGTGCTGGATCAGAAAAAGATATTATTGGGAGTAAGCGGCTCGATTGCAGCTTATAAAGCTGCTGATCTCGCATCCAAATTGACCCAAGCTGGAGCGATCGTTAAGGTGGTCTTGTCACCGGCAGCTAAAAAATTCATTACGCCGTTAACCTTTCAATCTGTTACCGGGCAAAAAACATACACAGATGAAGACTTATGGAGCGGCGAAGGACATGTGCTCCATATTGGTTTAGGTATGGAAACGGATTTGATGGTTGTTGCCCCCGCCTCAGCCGATACGATAGCTCGTCTGGCACATGGGCTAGCTGATAATTTCCTTTGTTTGGCAGCTCTAACAGTGCATTGCCCGATTATCGTGGCGCCTGCCATGGATAGCGGCATGTATACTCATCCAGCAACCCAGGCGAATCTGACCATTCTTCGCGAGAGAGGGATGATTTTTGTCGGTCCTGCAGAAGGACGAATGGCTTCGGGTTTGGTGGGTTTAGGGCGGATGGTTGAACCGACCGAACTGTTTGGAATGATCCGTTATGTGCTTGGTAGAGAAGGGGATTTAAAGGGAAAACATATCATTGTAACCGCCGGTGGGACGGCAGAACCAATTGATGCAGTACGAGCCATCACCAATCGCTCTTCTGGGAAACAAGGATTCGCCATAGCCCAAGCCGCGATAGATCACGGCGCTGACGTCACCTTAATCGCCGCGAACACTTCGTTAACTACTCCAGTAGGGTTGAAACGGATCAATGTGATCACTGCGCGGGAGATGCAAGGGCAAATAATGAACGCCATTCAAAATGCCGACGCTTTGATCATGGCTGCTGCAGTAGCAGATTTTCAACCGGAAAAATCAGAAATTCAAAAAATCAAGAAAGAAGAAGGCATACCCGAGATACGGTTGACCTATACTCCTGATATATTAGGGGAAGTAAGCCAATATCGGGAAAAAACTGGATTCCCCAAAATTGTGGTGGGTTTTGCAGCGGAAAGCCAAAATCTCATCCGCAATGCGAGCCAAAAATTGGAGAGTAAGAATTTAGATTTAATTGTTGCCAATGATATTAGCGCAAGCGATGCTGGCTTTGCAGTGGACACAAATCGGGTAACTTTAATCCATAAAAACGGTAAGGTTGAACCCTACCCCTTGATGCACAAAGAGGATGTTGCCGAACTAATTATCGATCGGCTCGTTCAATTGTTCCAAGAATAAGTGATCACAATGGTGGTTGCATTTTCCACCAACCAGCGCTCTGTTCATAAATATAAGCTACTTGCAATAATCTTTCTTCATTCCAAGCTTTTGTGACTATTTGTAAACCAATCGGCAACCCTTGTGAATCGAAACCGCAAGGGATTGTTATCGCTGGCAGACCGCTCAGGTTAAATGGCGCAGTGAAACGAGTTAAATTTTTTGCTTGTTCTAGTGCATCTTCACCTTGAATGAGAGGCGCAGTAATCGGCGTAGTGGGTGTGATTAAAAAATCATAGTCGCCGAAAAATTCATTAAATCTTTTCCGGAGAAGGTTCTGGGTATGGCGAGCATGGATATATTGGCTTGAGGTGACCATTGCACCCTTGCGCAACCGTTGCAGGATATCTTCCCCGAATAGGTCTGGTTGAGTTTTCAGATCTTGTTCGTAAATAGCTGCCGCATCACTTATCACCATTAGTGAATTGGTTTGCGCTGCAAGAAGAGCGTCTGGAAATTCACATTCCTCTACAATCGCCCCAAGATTCTCGAAAGAGAGTGCTGCTCTGCGAACGGCTTGCACGATTTCTGGGTCGGCGTCGGTGAAAAAGGGGTCACTAGCAAGAGCGATTTTTATCCCAGGTAAGGAAAGAAGATCAGGATCAAACAATCTCTGGGATGTTATATGGGCAGAATATGGATCGCGATCATCATACCCAGCGATGACCTGATAGAGAATAGCCGCATCTTCAACACATCTAGCCAATGGGCCGACATGATCAAGATTCCAACTAAGCGGTAAAACCCCCCTGACACTTACTCGACCAAAAGTTGGTTTAAGACCAACTACGCCGCATAAACTAGCCGGGATGCGAATCGAACCGCCCGTGTCTGTCCCCAATGCACCAAGAGATAAACCACTAGCAACCGCCACAGCTGAGCCGCCGGATGATCCGCCAGAGATGCGCTCTAAGTTCCAGGGGTTATGGCAGGCACCATAATGGGGATTTACGGTGGTCACGCCAAGCGCAATTTCATGCATATTGTGATGGCCGATAAAAATTGCCCCAGCCCGGCGGAGTTTTTTCACAACGAATGCATCTTCTGCGGAGATATTATCTTGCCAGATACGCGATCCAGCTCGCAGGGGAAAGCCACGGATGGCGATGAGATCTTTAAGACCGAGAGGTATGCCGAAAAGAGGACGGTGAGCCTGATCTTTTTTTGCTAAGGCTATGGTTTTTGCCTGTGCTTGTTTAAGCGCGAATTCACTGTAGATATTGAGATAACAATTGAGTTGGGGATTATGTTGCGCAATCTGTTCCAACATTGCCTTGGTCAAATCAATAGGGGATATTTCTCGTTTTGTAATCGCCGTGATAGCGCTTTTAAGGGATAATTGGTTGATATCCACCATATCATTGTCCTCCGATGATTTGGTTTATCTCGGCTAGAATTTGAGATCGGGATTGGAATTGGATGGCAGACATTCCGGCTTTTTGGGCAGCCTGGATATTTTCCGGTACATCATCGATAAAAACAGCTTGATTGGCTGGGATGGAGAGTTTTTCTGCAGCGAGTTGATAGATGCGTAAATCTGGTTTTATCAAGCCTACTTCTGCGGAGATAATCGCTGCATCGAAAATATTCAATATCTCAAAATGATCGTTGAGTAAGGTGCGTAGGTCATCCCAGGCGTTACTTAATAAACCTATTTTATATGTTTGTCGTAGCCGGCGTAGATAAGCGATCAGATCTATATCCAGCCGGTCACCGGCGAAAAACTGAGTGCGGATATCATTGATTTCATGCGGATTCACGTTTAATATTCGGCCGACTTCTTGCCAGTGAGCCCCAGCAGATATTTCTCCAACCATGGCGCGAATAGACGAGGGACTAGCGAAAACCAGATTCTCCAATTCGCTTTTACTTATGCCTAGTCTTTCAGCTAACATCTTTCGCGGAATCTCGTCTTCTGTCCGTAACAACACGCCTCCAAAGTCAAAAATTAATGTTTTTATCGTCATTGTTGGGCTTCCTTTATTTTTGAAATTCGATCAGGATGGGATAGTTTCAAAGGTAAGCATGAATTCCTGGCTAGCAACGAGTTTGGTGATGCAGAGGGAAAGATTGGCTGTGACATAGATTATCCTTATTCTGACGTTGGAATTTTTATTTTATCACTAGAGTAATGAAGTTCCTCAAC
>DYKV01000652.1 GCA_020722415.1 Anaerolinea sp. | reverse complement strand
ATTACTTCTTCAAGCTGGCAAAGGTTTATTTTGGCAAAGAGATAGTCTCAATGAAGAAGCCGGCCATTTAGCCTTTCAAGCGCAAGAGCTCCAATGGAGCATTGAAATCCTGCGGCCTTTATATACGCATCACCGTCTATCCAATTCTGGGAAATTTATTCTGTCGCAAGCTTATCTGCAGATTGGATGCATTACTGTGGCGAACCAGATCAGGCAAGAACTCGCAGAGAGTGGTTATCTACCCCTCATTTTATATCCCCTCTTACTAGAAAACTACATATCCACCCATCAGATTTCAGCGGCATTAGTGGTATTGCAGAAATTAATGGCGCTGCAACCCAATAATCCATATTGGCATTATCGCTATGGGCTTATCTTAATGACTTCCCAACCCCTCAAGGCGAAAGAGATATTAAAAAATGTTGCCATCAGTGATCCAGCATATCAAAACGCCCTTAACAGCTTGCTCGATCTGCTTGAACATTTCCAAGTTAAAGATGCAGGTTATTTGCTCTTGCAAGCTGGGCGGGGATTAGCCAGCATCGGAGAATGGACTCTAGCTGAGGAGGCTTTTCAACAAGCCGTTTCAATCCATCCTGATTACGCCGAAGCTTGGGCTTATCTGGGACTAGCAAAATTTCACAACAATTACCCCAAAAAAGCCAATGAAATTGCAACTGATAAGAAAATAAACGCCCAACTTGAGGATGAAGGTTGTTACCAATTGCAGCAGCGGCTAAAAGATCACAGCGGCTTGGCTGAAATCCGCAAAGCTTTAGAGTTAAAACCTTACTCCCAAGTTGGGCTGGTTTTTGAAACCCAATATTGGCTCGAACGCGGTTATCCGCACCTTGCCCTGCTTAGCTCCTCCCGAGCGGTGAAGTTCTATCCAACCGATAAAACAGTTTTAGAACAATATGCAATCGTCTTAACCCAAAATGGATCGCTAGAGTCTGCTTGGCAGGTGTATCACACGTTATTGCAGAACGCCAGCGATAAAACAG
>DYKV01000142.1 GCA_020722415.1 Anaerolinea sp. | reverse complement strand
AATCCCGTAACGCGGCATTCATGCCGCAACCAAATGGCGACATCAATGTCTACAATATTTGCGCGTTCGATGCAAATGTTGCACGGTAATACTATACTGAGATAAATGCCTTTTGAATTCGACAGTATTTCGGGACTACTACAACTGACACGGAGATCAAAATAATTGACATTTACTACCCCTGAAGGTAAAATGGTTGAAAATTACGAGGAGTGTAATTATGAGTGAACGACGGTTATTATTAGTCATTCTTCTTTTGCAGTTCATTCCTATTTTGTTATATCCACCCAAAACTCTCCAGGCTGGATTAAGTGTAATCGGAGTAGTACTATTATTTTTCGCTTTATTAGGTTATGGGTTATGGCGCGGCCGAATTTGGGCATATACGATGAGTATCTTCCTTCAGGGGCTGAATATCATCATCCGCCTGATGATGTTTTTCCCAGCTGCACGCAATCCACAAACCGGATGGAATGTTCAATTATTCCTCTACACTACAATAGCCATTCTACTCTCCGGGTGGATCATGCTCCGCTTAGATAAACCAGATTTACGTTCATTGATTGTGGAATAACGAAAACGACCGCTGGTTTCTTTCGAACACCAGCGGTCATTGTTTATGGAAATATTTAGTGGGCGCCGAGATAAGCTTTAGCCACTTGAGGATTATTCATTAAATCGGTTGAATCGCCAGAAAGGACAATTCGGCCAGTCTCTAGAACATAGCCGCGATGGGCAACCGAGAGAGCCATTTGAGCATTCTGCTCCACAAGCAAAATACTGGTGCCTTGAGCGTTAATCTCTTGAATAATATTAAAGATTTCCTCTACCAAGATGGGCGATAATCCCATCGAAGGTTCATCGAGTAATAACAGTTGCGGATGCGACATAAGAGCCCTACCGATTGCCAACATTTGCTGCTCACCACCCGAAAGAGTTCCCCCAAGTTGGTTTTGACGTTCTTTCAACCGAGGGAAACTCCGAAATACACGCTCCAGGCTGCGATTTATTTCATTTTTGTCGGTCTGGGTGAAAGCGCCCATCTCAAGGTTTTCCATAACCGTCAGCGTCGCAAATATCTTCCGCCCCTCAGGAGATTGGCAAATCCCCAAGCGGACGATTTCTTCCGCTGGGGTCAAGGTAATATCTCTATCTTTGAAAATGACTTTGCCGCTGCGTGGTCGTAAGATACCTGATATAGTATTAAGAGTGGTGGATTTGCCTGCCCCATTTGCCCCAATCAAAGTGACAATTTCACCTTGATTAATAGAAAAGCTGATGCCTTGCAAAGCGTGAATAGCACCGTAATAAACATTTAAATCCTGGACTTCAAGCAACATGGCTGCGTTTCTCCCTTAATCGCTGGGATAGGGCGGCTGCACCGCGTCCTAAATATGCTTCAATCACTTTCTCATCATTTTGGATAGCCTCGGGGGTTCCGCGCGCAATCACCTCGCCAAAATCCATCACCGTAATCCGTTCGCAAATCCCCATTACCACGCGCATTTGGTGTTCAATAAGCAGAATGGTGAGGTTAAACCGTTCTCGAATAAAGTGAATTAAATCCATTAACTCAACCACTTCCTTTGGATTCATACCCGCGGCTGGTTCATCCAGCAAGAGTAACTGCGGAGAAGCAGCCAATGCCCGGGCGATTTCCAATCGCCGTTGTTCACCATAAGGCAGATTCTTGGCTATTTCTCCTTGACGAGTATGCATATTGAAAACACTCAAAAATTCTTGTGCCCGTTCCGTGAGCGCTTTTTCATGCCGGTCGTAGTTCTTATTATGTACAATCGCATCAAACATTCCATACCCAGCATGGATATGATAAGCAATTCGGACATTATCCAGCACAGTCAGATTAGGGAAAAGGCGGATATTCTGAAAGGTTCGGGCAATGCCCATCTGAGTGATTTCATGGGGCTGAAAACCGATCAATTTCGTATCCCGGAAGCGAATAACCCCAGCGGTGGGAACATAGATACCGGTGATGAGATTAAACACAGTAGTCTTTCCAGCTCCATTGGGACCGATCAAACCCACCAATTCACCAGGGTAAATATCCATGTCAAAATTGTTGACCGCTTTTAATCCACCAAACTCTTTGGTTAACCCCTTGATTTCTAATAAGGCTTTTGTTGGAGCAGTAGAAGGTGTTGTCATTTTTTACGCTCCGTTATTCAAGGGTTCATCCGCTGGCGATGGGGGTTGATGAAGTTCTCGGGGTTGAAATGGCCGGGGTAGAACTTGTCGCAAATAAGGAAATTCAAATGCACCAAACAAACCTTGTGGACGTAAGAGCATCATGATCAATAAAAGCAAAGGGTAAACCACAAAACGCCAAGTTTCAAATCCCTGGGGAAGCACCAGCCGCAACAAACCCTCCAGAACCAAAGCCCAAGTAAAGGCTGCTACTACCGTCCCGCTGACACTTCCTAACCCACCAAAAACTACAATGATCATTGGATCGAAAGATTTAATGAAGTTAAAGGTATTGGGGTGCAAAAATCCATTTACATGGGCATACAGTGCGCCTGCCAGTCCCGCAAAAAAACTTCCCAACACAAATGTGATCGTTTTCTGTTGGGCAACGTTAATGCCCATTGCTTTGGCGGCAATTTCATCCTCCCGAACTGAAATCATGGCTCTTCCATGGGACGAATGAAGTAAATTTCGGGTGACAACAAGAACAGCGATCAAGAAAACCGCTACCCAAATCCACGAAGTCAATTTCGGGATGCCTACCATTCCACGCGCTCCTTTCATTTCCGTGAAACCAAGTAACGTGTCGGAGTTATCGAGGAGAACTTTTACAATAATGGTAAAGCCTAATGTAGCAATCCCAAAATAATCAGAGCCTAAAGTAAGGACAGGCAAGCCAAAGATATAGCTTATCTCCGCGGCGATACAACCACCCAGTATTACCGCCAGGAAGAAGACGATTTGGATTGCCCATTCCGCCGGGAGTAAATTTAATATGTTTGTGATCGGAGCGATTAACCCTTTTCCAACCATTACCGCCAATATTGCCGCGATAAGTAAACCGATTAAATAGAGGGTAAATGCAGAAAGGGCATCTAGTCCGCGCAGACGAGAGACAATTTTCGCTACTAGAAAAAATGCTAAGCTTACCAAAAGAACCACCAGTAATACCACCACCAGTCCAGAAGCATTGTGCAGTTGCGTCCAGCGGTAGGTAATATCTGCGGCAGTATAAGCGCCAATAGCGTAGAAACCCCATTGACCGAGTGAAAATTGTCCATTAAAGCCGTAAATGAGATTCAGCCCAATACTGACAATGGACATCACTGCACCAATTTTTAATAAGGTTGCCCAAAAGTTACTCAGTAAACCTGTCCCAATCAGCGCCTGTATGAGGATAAGAAATCCGAGAAACACCAACCAGAAAATCAGAGTACTCCGTTGTGTATTCATTTTATTCTCCCTCCATCAGGCTTTTTCACGTTCCGGTTCACCATAGATTCCAGTCGGACGAACAAGCAGCACTAAAATCAATATAGAAAAGGCAATGGCATCTCGCATGGGGGTAGATATATACCCTGCAGCCAGGACTTCTGCCTGCCCCATGATCAATGCACCCACAAAAGCGCCCGGGATGCTTCCAATGCCGCCCAATACCGCCGCAATAAAGGCTTTCAAACCAGGAATGATCCCCATCCAGAAAAAGACTTGGGGGTAAGCAGTGGCATATAAAACACCTGCAGCACCAGCTAACGCTGCGCCTAAAGCGAAAGTAATGGAAATAATTCCATCAACGTTGATGCCCATCAATCGAGAGGTTGGTTTATCATAAGCGCTGGCACGCATGGCTTTGCCAATTTTTGTTTTTTGGACAATATAAGTCAATGATAATAATAAGAGGACCGTCACTAAAATGATAATGATTAAATTGTTAGAGAAAAGAATTCCACCTTGGGGTGGGGCTTTACCTGCTTCCAGGCGATGAATGCCATCTTTTATATACCAGGTAACAATCTCATAAGGTCTTTTGTAGGTAATAAAATTTGGGGTAAATACGAAAGGGAGGGCGCCAAAATATTCCAAGAAAAAAGACACGCCAATTGCCGTAATCAAGGCGGAGATGCGGGGGGCGTTCCGCAATGGCTTATAGGCAATTCTTTCTATCGTAACTGCTAAGATAGCACAAATTGCCATCGAGAGCAAAATTACCGATATGGTGCCGATTAACAACGAAATAAAGTTGGGTAAACCAGGAAATGCAGCCGCAGGCCATTGATGGAGGTGGAAACTCCCTACCGCAAAATAACTGACCATCGCGCCTACCATAAATACATCACCATGGGCAAAATTGATCAAACGGACAATACCATAAACCATGGTATAGCCAAGGGCAATCAGGGCATAAACGAAACCAAGTTGAAGTCCATTAATAATTTGCTGGATAAATAATTGTGGATTATGGATAGCTTTATTCCCAACGCCCCAAACCGCGAATAATACTATAACGGTCAAGAGCAATTTCCCTATCCATTTACCCTTGATCATGCGATCAATGAAGGTCAATCGTTCATTTTCCATTTGATAAGTCCTGAACTGACAGGTAAGGGGGCGGATGGACCGCCCCCTATGTGAATTTGTATATTATGGAGCAACAGTTGTCACATAAACGATTTTACCGTCTTTAACCTGCAAGATGACGGCTGATTTAATGGGGTTATGGAATTGGTCAAAGGTAATCGTACCTGAAACACCATCCCACTTAATCGCGGCAAGAGCGTCTTTCACCTTCTCGGGATCGTTTACACCAGCAGCCTGAAT
This sequence comes from Anaerolinea sp., assembly GCA_020722415.1. Lineage (GTDB taxonomy): Bacteria > Chloroflexota > Anaerolineae > Anaerolineales > UBA4823 > UBA4823. The sequence goes on along the minus strand of DYKV01000142.1, from coordinate 1,422 downwards.
AGCAGCCAGTAACAGGTTGGTTGCGTCATACGCAAGGGTAGCTAGGGCATCTGGAACAGAACCATAAGCAGCTTGATAGTTCTTTACCCAGTCTTGGACGATGGGGCGCGTATCGTCTGGTGAGTAATGGTTAGTGTAGTAACCACCATCAGCAGCGGTCTTATCCAGATCAGCCGAATCCCAGCCATCGCCACCCATAAATGGAGCGGTGATACCTTTTTCCTTTGCCTGAGCTGTGACCAAGTTGACGATGTTATAGTAGTCAGGTAAGTAAACGATATCGGGTTGGGCTTCAGCAACTTTGGCGAGGATTGCCGAGAAATCAGTATCCTGGGATGTGTAAGTTTCCTTACCCACAACCTGACCACCGCCATCAGTGAAGGCTTTCTCAAATGCCTCTGCTAAACCACGAACATAGTCATTACCCTGGTCAAAAAGGATGAACGCCTTGGTGGCTTTCAAATTGTCCAGGGCAAATTTTGCACCAACAGTACCTTGGAAGGGATCAATAAAGCAAGCCCGGAAGACATATTGTTTTGTGCTGCCATCTGGGTTCAAAGTTAATTGGGCATTTGTAGAAGTCGGGCTGATTTGTACGACATGCTTTTGTTCTGCGATCTCGGAAACGGGGATAGATGCTTTGGAGCAAACTTCACCAACAATATATTTGACGCCATCTTGGTCAATCACCTTATTAGCCGCATTGACAGCTGGGTCCGCTTCGCATTGGCTGTCTTCAACGATTGGTTCAATTTGCATTCCCAACACACCACCTTTTTCATTCCATTCCTTAATGGCTAACAAAGCACCATCGCGAGTCGAAACGCCAAAGGTTGGCACCGAGCCGCTCAGCGGGGCAAGGATAGCAATTTTTAATGTTCCAGCAGCAGCTTCCGTCGCCGCAGGTGCTTCCGTAGCCGCAGGTGCTTCCGTAGCCGCAGGTGCTTCAGTTGCAGCCGGGGCTTCGGTTGCGGGTGCTGCTGTCGGTTTCGGTGCACAAGCGCTTAAGACCAGGCTGGCAACGATGATCAAAGTTGTGATCAACAAAAATTTTTTAGTCATCTTCATACTCCTCCAAAATAGTTTTGAGATTTGAAATAAAGTTTCTTGAATTTACATCGCTGAAAGTCAATTTGATCGCGGCCACCTCCTTTCCGATGTCTGTGCCGTTCAACCTTCTAATTTGCCCGACGGTTATTTCACGCTTTGCATGAAATGCCACCGCTGGAAATTAGTATCCATATATTGGCACATTTAAATAAATATTTTATCAATAAGATTTAATTTCGACAAGGTTATTATGAACTTTAATTGCGTTTCTACCCAACTCTTCACCCATACAATGGAATATCGCAACTACACGGGTATTGTTGTTTTGAGCGAAAGCGAGAAACCTTAAACTGTTGGCTAAGATTTCTCAGT
>DYKV01000141.1 GCA_020722415.1 Anaerolinea sp. | reverse complement strand
CTGGATAGGTTTTGCGAAAGGCTTCCAAACGATTTCTTAGCATATTGAGAATTGCGTGTCCACTCCAGAATAAAGCGTATTGCCCAACATTTGTGGTAGAATAGCGCTGCTCTGGTGTAGTACCCTTCACCAGGGCCTGCATCTGCAGATCCCAAATAAAAAGCAAGGGCTTGTACTATGAAAGTATTATTACTCAAAGATGTCTACAAATTGGGCCGGGCGGGGGATGTAAAAAAAGTGGCTGATGGCTACGGACGGAACTACTTGATCCCGCAAGGGTTAGCAACACTTGCCACCGCGAGCGCTCTGAAACAAGTGGAGCAAATTCGCCAAAAAGCTGCAGCCAACCGCTCGATACTCAACCAAGAATTAAGCGGTGTCGCCGAGAAACTCTCTAATTTAGTGCTCGCTTTTCCTGCTAAAGCTGGGGAGACGGGTAAACTATATGGTTCGATTACCTCGCAAATGATCGCTGATGCGATTAAAGAAAAAACCGGCTTTGCAGCAGATCGGCGTCAACTCGACATTCAACCGATCCGCACGCTGGGCAATCACACCGTGCGAGTACGATTAACCATTGACCTTATCCCCGAGGTGAAGGTGATTGTTCACCGCGAAGGTGAACTGCCCGATCTGGAAGAAGAGGTTGAAGCCAGCGAAGCAGAAAACAACGAAACAGAGGAGTAGAAGGCCGGTTTTCTCCATCCCAAGCTCGAAACATTAAACCAGCATGAAAGTCTGCGGGGCGGCCGGTAATCGAACGGATCGCTCCGTTTTTTTCGGTTATCATATCTATCTGCATGAACGGATCAATCGGCGAATTCCTTAAACAACAGCGCCAGGCTCGCCAGCTCACCCTGGAACAAGTTTCTGCGGAAACGCATATTCGCATCCAGTATTTAAAGTCTCTTGAAGAGAACAAGATGGATGAGCTGCCCTCTGCCTTTCAGGCACGCGGTTTTATTCGTACCTATTCCGCTTTTCTGAGTTTGAACGGGGATGAACTTTTAAGACAATTTGACCCCAATCAACACACCCCATCTGATTCTCCCCCACCATCTTCCGAAACCGTTTCCAGTGAAAATCCAGAAGTTCATACCGATGCGCAAGCCATTTTCAACGAGATCGCCGCATTACTCTCCTCTGCCCGTCAACAACTGGGCTTATCGCTAGAGGATGTCGAAAGGCAGACCCATTTACGGGTTCGCCATATTCAAGCCATGGAGAGCGGGAACTTTGATGCCCTCCCCTCCCCGGTACAAGGACGCGGGATGCTGGGGATCTATGCGCGTTTTTTAGGTTTTAACGCGGATACTATCTTACTTCGCTACGCAGAAGCTCTGCAAGTTCGGCTAGCAAGTCGCCAACCAAGACAGCCGGCAGCCAATCGGTTGATCATCAATCCTGCCGGGAAAATCCACTCTTTAAGCTGGCTCTGGTCTACTGAATTCATCATCATGACCGTCCTCGCATTAGGGATTTTGTTTTTTTTCATCTGGGGGCTCTCCAGTGTTTTAAAGACTCGGGCAGGCGTTCTACCTACTCCTACCGCTCTTTCTATTGCTGAGATTTTACTGCAACCGATCACTCCGCCTGCGGAGACACCAACCAAAAGCATACCCACTGCCACCGAAAACGCTGCTCCCGCAGCAATTAACAACGAACCACCAATAGTCTCAGGGACCCCCATCACCACCACAGTAGCCACCGTAGATACTAATCTGGTGCACCTCACCATCACCGTTCGGCAAAGAGCCTGGCTGAAAGTATTGGTGGATGGGAAACAGCAATTCGATGGACGGGTCATCCCAGGCGGCGCTTATGAGTTCAGTGGCGCAAAACAAATCGAGATTCAAACCGGAAATGCAGGTGGGTTGCAAATCTTCTACAATCAACAAGATTTAGGCGTGATGGGCAATGTTGGGGAAGTGATCACCCGAATCTACACTTTGGAAGGAGTTTCCGCCCCTACACCCACGGTCACCTTAACCCCTACGACAACGCCGCGCCCAAGTGTAACCCCCCGCCCTACCAGCACGCAGCGCCCCACCAGCACTCCCCGTCCCACTTCTACAGTCCGCCCCACCCCTACACCAAGCGGGTAATCAAAATGATCAAGACCAATACCTTTAACATCATCTCTCTTGGATGTGCTAAAAATACCGTCGATTCGGATTCGATGGCACAGCTCTTAGAAACCAGTGGGTATCAATATAGCGAAGATGCCACAAAAGCGCAGGTATTAATTGTGAACACTTGCGGGTTTATTGCCCCCGCCCGGCAGGAATCTATTCAGACATTAACCAAATTAGCAGCCCAGAAACGGAGAGGTCAACTCCTTATCGCTGCCGGATGCCTGACCCAGCGTTACGGCGAACAGATTGCCCTAGAAGTAAAAGGATTAGATGGAATATTGGGGACGCGGCGATGGATGGATATCGTCCAGGTTGTCCAACAGCTTCGCCACGGAAATGCCCCGCAACCGCTTTACCACCTCCCTTCTAACGCGGCAATCGGAATAGACACGCCATTGGTGAGTCGCAGCGCAGTCCAAGGAGCTAGCGCCTATATAAAAATTGCGGATGGCTGCCGGCGGCCATGTGCTTTTTGCTCCATCCCGCTCATCAAAGGTCCTCCCGTGAGCCGGCCAATAGCTGCCATAGTAGAAGACGCCCGCCGGTTGGCTGCGAGAGGCGTCAAAGAAATCATCCTCATCGCTCAGGATACGACCGATTATGGCTTTGATTTGGGTTTGAAAGATGGTTTATCGCAACTATTAGAGGTTTTATCTGATGAACTACCCCAAATTCCTTGGATTCGCATCCTCTATGCCTATCCTGGTTATGTGACCGATCGCTTAATTGACCTCATCGCCAGCCGTCCCCAAATCTTGCCCTATTTAGACATACCTCTACAACATGCCCATCCCGACACCTTAAAACGGATGCAAAGGCCGGCTAATGTAGAATGGGTCTACCGCACGATTGAAAAGATGCGCCAACGAATCCCCAATCTGGCGCTTCGCACCACTTTTATCGTTGGTTACCCTGGCGAAACGGAACAAGAATTTCAGACATTGTTGGATTTTATTAAAGAAATCCGATTTGATCGAGTGGGCGCGTTTCAATTTTCCTTCGAACCAGGCACAGCTAGTGAACCTTTAGGAGATCCAATTCCACCTCAAATAAAACAAGAGCGTTGGGAAAGGTTAATGAGTCTCCAACAATCTATCTCTCTCCAGATCAATCAGAGCTGGATCGGAAAAACCTTACCCGTCTTGGTCGAAGGAGAAGCCGAAATTGAAGACCAAAATGGAAATCCACTCAATCAGCAGATCAGCATTGGACGCTCCTACCGGGATGCCCCTGAAATTGATGGGCTGGTCATAATTGAAGGCAAAGCCCCGCAAGGGGAAATCATTCCAGTTAAAATCAGTGGGGCGTTGCCGTATGATCTCCAGGCAACTCTACTTCACCCATAGGTAAAACATCATGATCGACATTCACGTTCCCGAAATTAACTTTGTCATCCAGGCGGTTAGACAAGCATCTCAATTAGCAGCGAAAATCCAAAGCGAGTTAGTGACATCTAATATAGTTAAGGAGGATCGCTCACCGGTAACTGTAGCTGATTTTGCCTCCCAAGCTATTGTTGCCCACCGGCTTAATCAGACATTTCCCAATGATGCCTTAGTGGCAGAAGAAGATGCTACCGCTCTCCGTCAGCCACAAGCACAGGAAGTGTTGGACCGAGTGGTTCAATATATTCGCCAAATAGAAGCCTCTGCCACCCCTCAAGGCATCTGTCAATGGATAGATTACGGTAAAGGTAACCCGAAAAAAAGGTATTGGACACTTGATCCAATAGATGGAACCAAAGGATTCATCCGCGGGGATCAATATGCCATTGCCCTAGCGTTGATCGTGGATAATCAGGTGCAAATTGGCGGATTAGGTTGTCCGAAACTTAATCAACAAGCGCAAGTTGATCACAATGGTTCTGGCTCAATCTTTATCGCCGTGCGTAATCAAGGAGCCTGGAGTATCCCAATCGAAAATCCCACCCATTTTGAACGTCTGGAGGTCTCCCAAATAACCGATCCGAGCCAAGCGCGCTTATTACGTTCTTTTGAATCAGGGCATACCAATGTCGCCCAAATTGATCAATTCATCCAAAAATTTGGGTTAAAACATCCCCCAATTAGCATGGATAGCCAAGCAAAGTACGCCGTATTAGCTGCCGGTAAGGCAGACCTGTTGATGCGTCTACTTACCCCTGCTCAACCCAATTACCGGGAGAAAATTTGGGATCAAGCAGCCGGCTCGATTATTCTAGAAGAGGCTGGCGGTCGAATCAGTGATATAAATGGTAAACCTTTGCGCTTCGAATACGATCGCTGCTTAATCCATAACCAAGGCATCCTGGCTTCCAATGGACACTTGCATCCAAGGGCGTTGCAAACCTTGCAAGCCATCGCAGCTGTCCCACAATAACGGGCGACTATCTCAAACCGATCGGGTGAAAAACTTGATGAAAAAATCAAACTTGCCTAGCATCATCGCCATTTGTTTTAGCCTGAGCGCCGTGTTGCTATCCCACTTGGTGGCTACCCGAATTTTTGAAAACGTCCCTCATATTGAGGATGAAATGGCTTATGTTTGGCAAGCAAAGGTGATTGCTGGCGGTCAAATCAAGCTGCCATCCCCTCCCTACGCGAAAGAATTCCTGGTCCCGTTTGTGGTTGATTACAACGGATTTCGTTTTGGAAAATACCCCCCAGGCTGGCCAGCCGTGCTGGCGATCGGCGTCTTTCTGAACGCCCGTGATTGGGTCAACCCAATTTTGGCGGGATTAGCAATCTGGCTCCTCTATCGGCTCGCTAGCCGGCTGTTTGGGGTAACTGTGGCATTGCTCGCCGATTTGCTCACGCTGACTTCGCCTTTCTTCTTGATGAACTCTGCCTCTTTACTGTCTCATCCATTGGGGCTATTCCTGACTCTGGCGTTCGTCTTAGCCTGGATGGATGCTTGGCAGAAAACCGACAACCCCGCGGTGGATAATTCCCATTTGCCGCGCTGGCTGCCTATTTCCACTGCCGCGCTGAGCCTTGGGCTGCTTGCGCTCACTCGCCCACTTACTGCAGTCGGTGTAGCCCTGCCATTTCTCTTCCATGGTACTTGGTTATTTGTAAAAGGCGATAAAACCCGCCGATGGCAATTAATTTATTTCGGTCTATTAACCGCTTCAGTTTCAGGGCTGCTCTTTCTCTGGCAATACATCGTAACCGGTGATCCTCTGCTAAACCCATACACTCTTTGGTGGCATTACGATAAAATCGGGTTTGGACAAGGTTTTGGGCGGTCCGAGGGCGGTCATTCATGGCACATGGCATGGGTTAACTTGAAATTCAGTTTACGCAGAGGTGAGTACGACTTGTTCGGTTGGTGGGGTTACTCCTACACCTTGCTCCCGTTTGGGATTTTAGCGTTAATCTGGAAGAAGAATTGGCGCTCCCTGCCAGCAATGCTTGTCTTACCCTCATTGATCTTCGTTTACCTTTTTTATTGGATTGGTTCGAGTTTATTTGGTCCTCGATATTATTATGAAGGGTTGTTTGCGGCAAGCATCTTGAGCGCTGCCGGGTTGGCTTGGTTAGCCGGCTGGCCGACCCTCCCCAGCCAAGCCTGGCAATCCTATTCGGGTTGGCACAAAGCTCGTCCCTTACTCATCACTGTTTTGCTCAGCTTATTAATCTTGGTCAACCTAATGTTTTACCTTCCCTGGCGATTAAATGGGATGGTGGATTTGTACGGAGTCAATGCCCAACGTCTACACCCTTTCCAAACGCCAGCCGCCCAAGCACTAACCCCAGCGTTGGTTATTGTCCACCCGAAAAACTGGACCGAATATGGCGCATTGCTCGAATTGAGTTCTCCATTTTTAGATTCCCCTTGGATATTCGTCCGATCGCTCAATAAAGAAATGGATCAACAAGTTGCCAATGCCTTTCCCCAGCGAACAATCGTAGAATATTATCCCAGTGACCCTTACTCTTTTAAAATCATCCAGCGAGCACCATAAAAAAGTTTAGCTCCTTTCGGCATCCCCCAATAATTTAACCAGGAATATTGCCCCATTCAGCCAAAAAGTGCTGCCAGAAAAATTATGCCCGATAACCCCTTTTCAGTTTGTTACCACAATTCAGGCGCAAACTGCAAGAGTTACAATGATTAACGC
>DYKV01000140.1 GCA_020722415.1 Anaerolinea sp. | reverse complement strand
AATGTTTAATGTGACATTGTCAAAGTAATCACCCGAGAAAAGCCTATACACGATTAAAACGCTAACATCATGGATGATCGAGAATATATCTACGGTTTCACTGTAAATGTAATTTCGGAGTAGGCTTGATTGCCGGCTTGGTCCGTGACGATTGCTTTGAGTTGATGCTTACCTGGACTAGCCAGCCATGGAACTGCAAAAGGTGCCTGCACTAATGTGTTCAGAATTTGCCCGTCTAAATATATTTCCACTTGGTTAATTGTTATATTGTCAGAAGGCTGAAATTGGAATGGTATCGTTTTGCTATCACTGATAGATATCTCTTCTCCATTTGAGGGATAAATGATGGAAATTTCCGGTGGGGTATTATCCACGGTAACTTGAATTAAGCTGGTTTGAACTCGATTTTCTTCACCAACCACTTGTAATTGCAGGGTATATAATCCATCTAACCCCGAGGTATCCCATTCACCAAGGATGCCTTGTTTGACAACCTGGGTGACATCTGATCCAATTTGTAGCCATTCACTCGGGAAAAGACCTTTGCCTAATTGTAAGCGGTAATAGTGAAAACCATCACACGCGGCATTTCCCATTATTTTAACTTTCTGGTGGACGTAGGCAAACATCGCTGGAGCAGTTATGCTGGCACAACTAGAAGAATTCAGCGAGGATTGGATCACATCATACTCGGTGGGGGGCATCGCAATCCCGGCCGACTCAGCCCAAGCTTGGGCATCAGGTGGGATATTCATAAAGGTCTTCTCTTTTACGAGTTCAAGCGGGGTGAATACGGTTGCTAGCCGTCCGGTTTGTTCATTGATTGGTATGGTTTGAAATAGATTATCCATTTGATGTGGTTCATTCCCAGCCAAAAACACCTCATTTACCGTGGAAGGACAATCTTTATCGGGTAATAATCCTGATGGATCGCACACAACCACACTTTGTATAGCGGGTGGAATAGCCCAGCTTTGAGCGGGAACTCCTTGTAAACTGTATTGTGTTAAAGCGTACCAAATTGCCATATTCCCAAAGGCTAATTCTGGTTGAGGTGATGGAGAGCTTTTTTTGCCCAACCATACCCCTACTAGTCTTTGAGGTGTGTATCCAATGGACCAAAATTGATTTTGTTCTAGGGATCTGCCAAGTTTTACCGCTGCATCACGGCCAATCTCAAAGGAATTAGGATGCCTAAAAACGAGCCAACGCGCTGATTCATCCGAAAGGACATTGGTCATCAGATAAGCTAGCTGTTGGCTGATGATGGATTTTTCCTGAACCCCCTCTCCCAGATTAGGGTAAATATTGGGGAGGGAATTTCCGCTACTATCCAGAACAGATAGAATGATAGCTGGTTCTAGTCCGTCGTTCGAACTATTTTGGAGAATTGGATCTTGTAATCCGCGAAGAATACCTTGATTGGCAAATATTGAATAGGCTTGGGCGATATCAATAATTGTAGTTTGAGTTTTGAGATAACTGGTGAAGTCATTTTGGATTTCCGTTTTTGTCAGGCTAGTAGGAATATTTAGCGAAATTCCCATCTGTTGGGTGGTGTTGAGGATAGTTTCACCGCCAATTTGCTGATAGAGTTGTGCTGCTGGAGAGAGAAGGTCATTTGCTAAGGATAACCGCGCTCGTATTGGTCCGTGAAATTTGTTATCCATATTCGATGGTAACTGTTGTCCCGGGGTTGGAATATCCCATTCCATGCTTGCCGGCTGATGTCCCCGAGAAAAAGCAGACAAGTAAATAAATGGAGAGAGAATGCTCCCTGCCGGATGAGGGGAAAGCGGAGTTGATTGGAAAGATCTAGAAGGCAGGTTTTTTTGTTCAATACTTACCAGAGCAAGTATTTGACTGGTCGAATTATCGAGGATGATAATATCAGCACCAAGCGGTTCGCCTGAGTTGGGGATATCCAACGAGATGGATGGCAACAAGAGACTGGCTGGGCAATCATCCGGTTGAAGGCTAGAAGAATTGTTGGTGATCCGCAGGATTAAAATTTGGCTTACACAAGTGGCATTCTTTTGCAGGTCAGCATTGATTGACGTGATGATTTTTATCCCCCCCATTTCCAAGCGGGATTTGGGGATAATAGATGAAAGTTGGTTTTCGGCGATGGGAACAAACGCTGGCAGATTAACATTCAATTCGCTGAGTGTGGGGTTGAAATTAATTGTATCTAAGTTGATTTGGGAAATTTCATCTGTTTGGATTACCCCTGATTTCAATAAAAAATCGAGAATTTTTCCGGCTTGTTGACGGACGAGTTGAGGTGCATTAAGCGGATGAATAGACGGGCTGGTTGATATTGCGACCAATGCAGCTGATTCGGCAAGATTGAGTTGAACGGCCGGCTTTCCAAAATACACTCTTGCCGCAGTATCAACTCCATATAAATAAGGACCAAATTTCGCGCTGTTAAGAAACCAAGCCAAAACCTGCGCTTTACTATAACGCTGGCTAATCTGAGCAGCTAATAGTCTCGCTTTGAATATTTTAACAAACCCATCAGGTTCCCGCCAGAGTAATAACTCATTTGCTAAATGATAAGCGATGGCTGATAATTGTGGATGAGTGAAGCCAGGAATTAGCCTGATAGAATTTGGAGAACTAATGGAATCATAATAAGCGGAGAATGCGCGTGCTAATGGCGATTGGAGGTTTAAGTAATTTTCAGGGTTTTTTGGATCGGTAACTTGCACCCAAGAACGTTTAACTCCAGATGGTTCTAGGCTGGCTAATAGCTCCGTTCCGCTCCGGTCAAAAAAACGGGTGGGTTGCAGTAGGATACCATGTTGGTCATCAAGTAAATAAACCAGTTCATCTAAAGAAGGTAAATTGGATAACACATTAACCGATATAATCGTGAAGACCATCACGGATGCGGTGAGGAGTAAACTGATTGCCAAGGCAATGCCCCAAGTAAAGCGGGGAATGGGATGAGACCGGGTGATTTTTCTCCGCTTTTGCCGTTTAAGAATAATAATCGGGGTTGCTTTCATGCAAAATCAAGCAGGTGTTTCGGTATCCAGATCTTGAACAATATGGAGCAATTCCCGTGCCGATTGGATGGTTGAAGGATTGATATCTCCAAACATTGATGCAATTTCATTCACCCTGCGCTCTGATGTAATCTCTTCAACTTGGGTGATCGTGCGTGATGCTGTGATCTTCTTGGATACGACAAAATGTTGATCACCAAATGCGGCTAATTGAGGTAAATGGGTAATACAAAAAACTTGGTGCAAACGAGCAAGCTGATGTAGTTTTTTGCCAACAATAATCCCCACTCTCCCGCCGATGCCTTGATCGATCTCGTCAAAGACCAGACACGGGATCGGATCAGCTGCGGTTAAGACATTTTTTAACGCTAACATTAATCGAGAGGTCTCCCCGCCAGAAGCGATTTTAACCAGCGGTTTAAAACCCTCGCCTGGGTTTGGAGCGATTAAAAATTCCACCTGTTCAAACCCATAATTATTAAACGATATTGTTTTCCCATTATCTAAAGTTATTTCATTATCATTGTTAATCGCTTGGAATTGAACTTGAAATTGGGCTTTGGGCATGTGGAGATCTTGCAATTCTTTCTCTACCGCCCGAGACAATTGCTCGCTATATTGATGCCGGACCTCGGACAACTTTAATCCGATCTTCATCAGCGTTGCGAGCGTTTCTTGTTCTCTTTTAAGCAAATTTTCGATTTTGTCTGTTGCAGTGGTGATTTCATCCAAGTCGGACTGTATTTGTTCGGCGTATTTTAAGATCGCCTCGATGGTATTCCCATATTTGCGTTTGAGAGTATGGATAAGATTGAGCCGATCTTCAACTTGATCAAGCCTTTTCGGGTTAAATTCGATCGAATCGGCATAATGCCGTAAATTTTGGGTTAGCTCTGTAATGGATTCGAAAAGATTGTTTGCTTGATCTGCAAGCAGTTCAGTTTGAGGATCGTAACGGGGGAGAGTATTTAATTGAGAGATTACTTCGCCAAATTGAGATATGATGGAAGGACTATCGGGGATTTCTTCATCGAGGAGATATAAAGCTTGTTGTACTAATTTGGCTAAGTTTTCTGCATTTGCTAAGCGGTTGCGTTCTGTCAAGAGGCTATTCTCTTCGTCTGGGTGTAAGCGGGCATTCTGAATTTCGCTAAGCTGATAATTTAGCAAGTCAACGCGGCGAGCTGATTCTTGTTCTAACCGGCGGAGAGCACCTAGAGAGTTGCGGATTTCCATCAGCTCATGATAGGCTTGGCGGTACTCACGATAAAGTGATTCTGATTTTGAAAAATTATCTAAGAGATGTAAGTGTTCAGAAACTTTAAGCAGAGATAAGTGTTCTGATTGGCCGTGAATATCAATAAGCTTTTCGCCAATCTCGCGCAGGATTGCGGTGGTGACAATCCTTCCATTCACTCTGGCGATGTGACGGCCATTGGAACGGATTTCACGGCTAAGGATGAGTTGATTAGGGTCATCGAGCAAACCTTCGCGTTGTAAGATATCTAAGGCTGTGTTATCAGATGGTAGTGAGAAAATAAATTCTGCATCAATGATCGCCTTATCCGTTCCGCTGCGTATAGATGTAATGTCCGCCCGCCCACCGACCACCGCTTCGAGGGCATCCACAAGGATAGATTTGCCTGCTCCGGTTTCCCCAGTGAGGATGATTAACCCAGGTTGAAAATTCATCTGAACATCTTCAATAATGGCAAAGTTTTGAATGTGAAGTGACGATAACATAGGTTGTGTATGGCTTACAATTTGAGAGTCACACCGCTTAGTCGGTAATATGCGGTTGAGGTGGCTATAAACAGGTAAATTCCTTGTATAATCAGGTATATTAAATTTCCGAAATTAACCTGATTTAAGGTGACGAAAAACCCAAATAAATTCATGAGGATCAGCGGTAAACCACCTAAGGCGGTTGCGGCTGCAATAGTTCGATATAACATTTTGGACCGTCTTTTCTGGATGATGACCCGACAGGTTTCAGCAATAATTACACCGGCTAGTGGAGCCAAAATCAGCACAAAAAAGCCCATGCGGGGGACGATCAAGCTGCCAACAAAGGAGAGAAGCGATGCAGTCACCCCAGCGGTTATGTAATCAAACCATAAGGCGGTCTCAAATAATTTTTGTTGGCTGCGTACACACTCTTTGCAGCGGTAACCGGTTGGCGTCGCTACAGCGCATTTAGGGCAGATTGGTTTCCCGCAATTGTTACAACGTAAGTGGGTTTCAACGGTGGGATGGTTAGCGCAGTACATTGGTGGAATTTTGTCGCTCATCTTATGATACCTGTTGATGGATTTTGATTCATGTGGGGGGTGAGATTGCGATAGAAATAACCAGGGTCTTGAAAGCGGATAAACTCGGCGTTATGCTCACTAGCGCTAATCTCGACTCTATCGTTATCGTTCAAGGCAACTGGGTTTTGTCCGTCCGCACAGATCTGAGCTTGATGGTCGCTATGGACAATAATGCTCACTGATGAGCCTTCAGAGAGAACAATTCCCCGATCAATGGAGAGATGCGGTGCGACAGCAACCAAGAGGATGTTGCGAAGTTCTGGCGGGAGAATCGGCCCACCAGCAGCCAGCGCATAAGCTGTTGACCCGGTAGCAGTGGCTGCAATCAATGCATCGGCAACATAGGTGGTTAAGTAGCGTCCATCCACATGTGCCTCAAGCCTTACTGGGCGAACAAACCCACCCCGGCCGACAAATACCTCATTCAATACTTGATACTCGCCGGTTAATTCGTCGTTATGATAGGACCGCGCATTGAGCATCATTCGCTTTTCCAGCCAGAAATTGCCCTTAAATAGTTCTGGTAAAAATTCCCTCCATTGATTTTGACGGATTTCCATCAAAAAGCCAAAGTGACCGAGATTAATTCCGAGAATCGGAATGTCATAAGGTCCACACAGATGACCAGCGCGCAGCATGGTTCCATCTCCACCTAAAACGATCAATAAATCGATTTCATGATTTTTGATGCTGTTTACCAGTTTGTCATCATAGAGTAAAGCCAAACATGAATCCTGCCCATGTTGTTTCAGGAAATGAGCGATCTTATAGGCTTCTTTCCCAGCTTCGGGGAGTTTGGGGTGAGCGGCAATAGCTATTTTCTTGAACCGATTGGATTGATCCGTCATCACGGGATAATTATAACCAGGAAAAGATGAAATGGTTAATCATGATTTCACTGCAATAACAATTTTC